>CAJXSI010000022.1 GCA_913061155.1 uncultured Alphaproteobacteria bacterium | reverse complement strand
GGCCCATAATCATGCCAACCATAAGGCACCACTTAACCCCTTCTGAAAGAGTACTATAATTCCCTGTGGGTCCAATAATATCACCCAAACCTGGGCCAAGATTTGTTAACACAGCCGCCGCCGCAGACATAGCTGTCAAAAAATCAACCCCTAAAACTGCAAGAATCAGGGCCAACCCCACAAAACTTAGGACAAATAAAATAACAAACCCCGCAACAGACGAAAATAAATCTTCTGATAATCTTTTGCCATTAAACTTTGGCACAAAGACCCCATGCGGGCGACGTAGTTTCTTTAGCTGTGTTTCGGCAATCGACCATAAAACTTGGAAACGATAAATCTTAATACCCCCAGTGGTGGATCCTGTACATCCGCCAATAAAAGGTAAAATAAAGAACAAAACCATGGCAAAGGGCCCCCATGTCATATAGTCTTCGGAAGCATAACCTGTTGTTGTAAAAATTGCCGTTATGTTAAATAATGTTTTCACGATTACCTCTAAAGGGTCTGTATCTGTTGTCACCAAACGCCATACTATTGTGGCCAATATGATAAGCAATAGACCTTTTACATAAGACCGGAACTGACTATCCTTTGTTATAAAAGATTTTTTCCCAAAGAACGTGCGGGCAAATAATAATTGGGAACACCCCCCAATAAACATGAAAACAATAATAATAAGTTCGATTAAGCGACTGTTAAAGTGACCAATTGATGCATCATATGTGGAAAATCCCCCGGTTGAAACACAGGTTAATGTATGACAAAAAGCATCAAACCCGCCCATTCCGGCAAGAAATAATGCGGTAAAACACAGAATGGTTAAAATAACATACAACGTGAAAATCAACTTTGCCATTTGGCGAACGCGGGGTAACAATTTTTCTGATTTGTCAGAAGATTCACTTTGAAATAATTCCAACCCCCCGATTCTTAGTTCTGTCATAACGGTTAAGGCCATGACAACAATTCCAATACCGCCCAACCATTCCAACATGGCCCGCCATACAAGCAAACCCGGCGGAATTGATTGAAGGTTATGAAAGATGGTGGCCCCTGTGGTTGTCAGTCCGGAAACGGCTTCGAAGGCAGCATCGGTGAATAACATATCTTTATTAGAAAAGATAAAAGGCAACGATGAAAAAGCAATACCAATCACCCAGCAAATACTTGTAACCAAGAATGTATCCCGTTTTCCAAAGTCAAATTCGCGATCTGAACGATTACTGAAAACCAGCAGAACCCCTGTAAACAAAGTAATAATACTTGAAAAAACAAAAGCATCGACATTTTGATAATGAAATAGAAGGCTGAAACCCACCGGGATCATCATGGCCATCGCCAGAATAATTAAAAGCCATCCAGATAAATAAAATATGGATCTAAAATGAATCATTCCTAGCTTAGAACCCTTGATTCATGGGGGCTGTCCAAAGAAAATGCCGGGATATCAACCGTAATGATTTTACCATCTGGCGTTTCAAGGTCATACGCTCCCTTCATAATGCCAGAAGGGGCATTTAACATCGCCCCACTGGTATAAGAAAAACTTTCGCCCGGATTCAGGTCAGGCTGTTTACCAATCACACCCTTTCCATTTATCTTGTTTTCCATCCCGTTCGAATCTGTAATAGTCCAGTGCCTGTGGCGCAAGGTAACCTTTTTATTACCTTGATTCAGAATCGTAATGTGATAGGCCCAAAAATATTGATTATTATCCGGTTCGGATTCTTCATCAATATACACAGGCTCTGTATCAATTTTTATAAATTTTGCGGCCAGCCTTATTTCTTTCATATCTTTATTCATTTTTTCATACATTAATTTAGATTTTGCCTCTTGGACCTTTTTTTGTTTTGCCCTTCTGATCTACCCTATATTGTCACCCTGAACTTGATTCAGGGTCCACACCAGTGTTAACCAGAAACATCCCGATTGCCATCGATACATGGATTCTGAACCAAGTTCAGAATGACAAAAAAAGGATATTGCAACCACATTTTTATATCGTCTTCATCCTTAACTCTATCTGAAAAAAATCAATTACTCAATATTAATAAAGGGGGGGCTGTGCAACATAGGCACCCGCAAAGACGCAATAATGATTTGCGAATGTCAAACTGCAAGCTTTTCCTTTTCCCTTTAGGGTTTCATAAGTAAAGGCACAAAAAAACCCCACAGAGCCTGCAGGGTTTTAATGTTAATCTTATTAAAGATTTAGAATACGTAGCTTACACCAACGTGGATTTGGTGTGATGGGCTTTTTTTGAATGTTGCTTCATTCTCACCACTTCTGTATGTCTTGTTTTTCAAGTCATACGCAAATGTGTAACCAGCATCAAGAACAAAGCTTTCATCAATGGCGTATTTTGCCCCTAAACCAACATGCACATTTGGTACATATTGCTTTTTGCTGTCTGTTGTTGTTTCTCCTGCCACTGTATAATCTGCTCTAAATTCTGATTGATGCATATGAAGACCCAAACGTCCATATCCAAGTAATTCTGGCATAAATTTATAACCGGCTAAGACATCAGCCCCAAATTTAAACTTATTGTTGTATGTGGTTTTAAGTGTCACCGCGCCGGCTGTGTCTTCCCCTTTGTCTTTAGCGTTTTGATATCCAACAATCAATTCAGTCCCAATAACCATATCATTACCAAGGTCATTCATGTAACCAAAAAGAATGGATCCCCCCATGCCTTTAGGCTTGAGATTAAATGAATCCAATTCTGAATCTGTAACTTCTTGCTTATCTATATTATAGTCAGCACGAACACCGGCATACATACCGTCAAAGTTTTTTGCATTTGCCCCAGCTGTTGCAAGTGCCAAAGCTGAAACAGCCATTAATTTTAATTTATTCATATTGTTATCCTTTTTATTTTTAAAATATACCGTATTATATACAAAATAATAATCTGATAATCAAGAGGAAAATAATGAAATATAGTGCAAAAAACCAAGGCTTTAAATAAAACAAAGCTTTCGTTGCAAATATGTTACTATTTTCTTTTGTCCAGCTTTGTAATTTTTTCTTAATTCTATTGACATAAATTCGCCGGGTTTGTATACCTGGTTTAGCACTCTGCTTACATGAGTGCCAAAATAACCTTTTTAACGTAAAGGAGAAAAATAAAATGAAATTCAAACCATTACATGACCGCGTTCTTGTAAGGCGCACAGAAGAAGAAGGCAAAACATCAGGGGGCATTATTATTCCTGACACAGCAAAAGAAAAACCCATTCAAGGGGAAGTTCTGGCTGTTGGCACAGGCCTGAAAGATGAATCAGGAAAAATAGTTGCCTTGGATGTAAAGCCCGGTGACAAAGTTCTTTTTGGAAAATGGTCCGGAACTGAAATCAAAGTTGAAGGTGAAGATCTTGTCATTATGAAAGAATCTGACATCTTTGGAATTATTGGTTAACACCTAAAACTTAGGAGAATAAAATGAGTGCAAAAGAAATAAAATTTTCAACCGACGCACGTGTAAAATTGCTTGCCGGTCTGGACATCCTTGCCAATGCCGTCAAAGTTACATTAGGCCCAAAAGGGCGCAACGTAACCATTGAAAAATCATTTGGTGCCCCACGCATCACAAAAGATGGGGTTTCTGTTGCAAAAGAAATTACCTTAAAAGACAAATTTGAAAATATGGGTGCGCAAATGATGCGCGAAGTTGCCAGCAAAACAAACGATCTTGCAGGGGATGGAACAACAACAGCAACCGTTCTTGGTCAAGCCATTGCCCGCGAAGGCATCAAAGCTGTGACAGCTGGCATGAACCCAATGGATCTTAAGCGCGGCATCGACCTGGCAACAGAATCTGTTATTGCAAGCATCAAAAAACGGGCACGCCAAATCAGCAAAGACAGTGACATTGAACAAGTTGCCACGATTTCTGCCAATGGCGAAAAAGAAATTGGACAAATGATTGCCACTGCCATGGAAAAAGTTGGTAAAGAAGGTGTCATTACGGTTGAAGAAGCCAAATCATCCGAAACTGAATTAGATGTTGTTGAAGGGATGCAATTCGATCGTGGATACCTATCCCCCTATTTTGTGACAAATTCAGAAAAAATGATTTGTGAAATGGAAGATGTTCTTGTTCTGTTGTATGACAAGAAAATTTCCACCTTACAACCCATCCTTCCCATTCTTGAAAAAGTGGCCCAGGCAGGAAAATCTTTGTTGATCATTGCTGAAGACGTTGAAGGCGAAGCTTTGGCAACATTGGTTGTAAACAAGCTGCGTGGTGGCTTAAAAGTTGCCGCAGTTAAGGCCCCAGGTTTTGGTGACCGCCGCAAAGCAATGTTGGAAGACTTGGCGATTTTAACGGGTGGACAAGTTATCTCTGAAGAATTGGGACAAAAGCTTGAATCAGCCGACATGACCATGCTTGGAAAAGCAAAGCGTGTGAAAATCGACAAAGAAAATACAACTTTTGTTGATGGCTTAGGTGAAAAAGCATCCATCGAATCTCGTTGCATGGAAATTCGCAGTGCAATCGAAGAATCATCTTCTGATTACGACAAAGAAAAACTTCAAGAACGCTTGGCAAAATTGTCTGGTGGGGTTGCTGTGATCCGCGTTGGTGGGGCAACAGAAACTGAAATGAAAGAACGCAAAGACCGCGTTGACGATGCATTGAATGCCACACGTGCTGCGGTTGAAGAAGGTATCGTTGTTGGGGGTGGTTGTGCCTTATTACATGCCACAAAAGATGCGTTTGATGGATTAAAAACAGCGAATGATGATCAAAAAGTTGGTATTGAAATTATTCGCAAGGCTATTCAATCTCCTGCCCGTCAAATCGTGGAAAATGCTGGAGATGAAGCATCTATCGTTGTCGGTCGTATTCTTGAAAGCAAAGATGTGAACTTTGGTTATAATGCCCAAACTTCTGAATTTGGTGACATGTTCAGCTTTGGTGTTGTTGACCCTGTTAAAGTTGTGCGTACAGCTTTGCAAGATGCGGCATCCGTTGCAGGCCTATTGATCACAACCGAAGCCATGATTGCTGAAATCCCAGATGAAAGCTCCTCAGCCAGAGGCGGCGGAATGGGGAATCCTATGGGCGGCATGGGTGGTATGGGCGGCATGATGTAAGCCTGACCAATAAACATTAAATATTTCGACAATTAACCGCTGGCCTTTGCTGGCGGTTTTTTATTGACTTAAACTTTATAATAAAGATATAAATTTATGTACAGTGAGGCATCTAAATGATTCAAACACCTCTTTTTTAAAAACTTCAACGACCACTCTTTAATAAAAAGGCTTTATGAATGACAAAAGCAACCTACGCCAAACATATATTTTTAATCATTATGGTTTTTATTACGGCTGTGATTGAAACGGATATTTATCTGCCTGCTTTTCCAGATATGATGGAATATTTCCAGACAAACGAAGAATTAATTCAAAGTTTACTGACTTGGAATTTTATTGGCCTGTGCCTGTCTGGCCCGTTTTATGGGCCTTTGGCTGATTCTTATGGCCGCAAGAAACCTTTGGTGGTTGCCCTGGTTTTATTCTTTATGGGAAGTATTATAACAATTTACGCAGACGATTTTGATTTAATGCGATGGGGGCGTGTTCTTCAAGGTCTTGGCAGTGGGGGATGTTTTACCTTGGGGTCCGCCATTATCTTTGATGTTTTTGACGAAAAAATGGCCATGGACGCGCTGAATAAAATGAATACGATCGTTCCTTTGATTATGGCGACTGCCCCCATGCTTGGAGGTTATTTGAATTATCAATATGGGTTTAGGGCAAATTTTGTGGCTATTGCCGTTTGTGTTGTTGCCAGTTTATTGTGTGCCATTTTTATGTTCAAAGAATCTTTGCCTGCCCGCAAAAGGGTGCCCCTTAACTTTGACGGTACAATTGCAAATTTTAAAAAGACATTAAGCAATGGTCCTTTTTGGAAATTAACTTGTATTATAAGCTTGTTATTCACAGGATATCTTGGGTTCTTGTCCACCACATCTATCTTATTTGTTGTGGATATGGGCATTCCCAAAAAAGTATTTCCTTTTCTTCAGGGGGCCTTATTGTTGGCCTATGTGTTTGCAAGTTTAACCTGCAACAAAGCCTTAGATAGATTTGGCGTTGAAAAAACGAAAAAGTATGGGCTCTACTGCATTTTATTTAGTTCACTCTTAATGATTTTGGTAACTGTATTTTATCCAAATCCATATGCCTTAACAGGTGCCATGTTGCCGTTCACCTTTGGATTGATGTACGTGCAAACCCCTTATTTCAGTGATTGTATGAATATATTCCCAGAAATAAAAGGGATTGTTGCCAGCCTGATTACAAGTATACGATTAATGATAACAGCAGGATTGATTGGCCTGGCCAGCAAATATTATGATGGAACTGTTCGCCCGACAACAGCTTTGGTTCTTATCACGGCCGTTATTTCCACGTACTTATTTTTCAGCCACGAAAGAAAGAAGAAAGTAAATTCTTAGTTAACGCAAGGTTATAAATTTTGCCTTTACCTGCCTGGTCTGATTTTTTCAGTGAACATCTTTGCAAGCCAATGGCCCATCCAGATTAACCCATGGTATCATCTGTGTCGGAAGAATGGTCAGATTCTTCCCATCTATCTTCTTGTCGTATTGTTTCGTCTGGATCTGAATGTTCTTCACCGCAACTTATGTCAGACACCTTTCTTACAGGACGATGATGTCTGAAAAATTCTGCCCGGGCATTAATCGTTTCTTGTTTGCTGGCTATCTCTTCCATCAAACTTTCTCTGCCATGGGCAGTTGAACATCTTGCCCGAAACAAAGCCAACCTAATATCATCGGGCGCCTCTTCAATCATGATGGAAAAATCTGGATTTACAGTTAGCTCCCCTAATACAGTTGATATCAACGCATTTGGGGATTCTTCTGGTGTTGAAAAAGAAGGAAAAGGCCGGCGGCTATGATGACGAATTCTAAATTCAAAGGGCACACCCCGCCTTTTTTTAAGAAAAGATCGCAGACCTATGATATCTGGCTGGTAAAAATCAATTTCTGTTTCAGGGCTTATAAAATCTAAGCCCCTTAAAAAAGGGTTATATTTAAATGTTTTAAGTATCTGCAAAAGGTGAACGGGTCGGAATGCTGCCTCGGAAAAATTTATAATAAAGGGGGAAGTAGTTTTAGATTCATACCCATCAATACTCATTATCTCTAGCATTCTAAGCCACTTTATAACAATCACGCCATCATAACGATTTAAAAATTCTGGAATTATTTCTTGCGCCGATTGTCTTGGCACGACAACAGATAATGGCGCGGCTTCCTCTGCAGTCACATCAAATGATTGTTCTGCCGCTGCGCCAACCGATTGTGCCCCGCATAACAGAACACAAAGAATTATTATAAATTTACCCAATATTTTATTCATCTACTATTCAGTATCTAATACCAAAAGAAAATTGCAAGAATTTATTTACAAGCCTTGCATTTTGGGGAGAATTCATTATATTTGGGACAAGAGGTTTATACCTTTGAATTTTTTGTCTGTATTTATAATTTTATTAAATATAAATTCAGGCAGAATTGAGACTTCTTGTTGGTGCCATGGGGGCATCAGCTGAATTAGCCAGAAGGAGTTAACATGGCACTTTATGAATGTGTATTTATTGCACGTCAAGATTTGTCGCAGACACAAGCTGAAAGCTTGATCGGCAAATTTGAAAAAGTCATCAAAGATAATGATGGCAAAATTGCGAATAACGAATATTGGGGTCTTCGTCCCCTTGCTTATATCATCAAAAAAAACAAGCGTGGACATTATGCAATGTTAAATGTTGACGCCCCGTCAGCAGCGATCCAAGAAATGGAACGTCAAATGCGTTTTGATGAAAATGTTATCCGTTTTCTTTCTATCAGAGTTGATGCGTTTAAAAAAGAACCGTCCATTATGATGAACCAACGTAATAAAGAGGCAGAAATTGCCGCAGAATTTGGTGTGAATCTTGAAAAAGAAGGAGCGACAAATGAAACCAAGTAAAGAAGCAATGCAAAAGGTTCCTATGAGCCAAGTCCGCCCGTTTTATCGTCCACGTCGTACGTGTCCATTTTCTGGAAAAAATCCACAAACGATTGAATATAAAGATGTTAAAACATTATCCAGATATGTAACAGAACGCGGTCGTATTATGCCACGTCGTATTACATTCGTATCATTGGCAGCCCAACGCAAATTGGCACAAGCAATCAAACGCGCCCGTTTCTTGGCTCTTATGCCTTATATTGAAAAATAAGGAATTATAAAATGCAAGTAGTATTATTAGAACGCATTCAACGCTTAGGCAAAATGGGTGATGTTGTTACCGTAAAGCCTGGGTTTGCACGCAATTATTTATTGCCACAGAACAAAGCCCTTCGTGCCACAAAGCAAAACATTGAAATCTTTGAAAAGCAACGTGCTGAATTAGAATCACAAAGCAAAGATCTTCAAACAAAAGCTGAAGGCATGAAAAAGAAAATTGATGGTCATATCATGGTTATGGCCCGTCAAAGCAGTGATGCTGGCGTTTTGTTTGGTTCTGTTACAACACGTGAAATTGCGGGATTGTTGTCTGAAAAATTTGACACGATCACACGTCACCAAGTTGTTCTTGACGCCCCAATCAAAACAAGAGGCGTTCACGATGTTCCTGTGCAATTGCACCCAGAGGTACGCACAACTGTAAAAATCAGTATTGCCCCTTCTGAAGAAGAAGCACACGCACAGTTGGCAAAAAAAGCTGAATCTAAAAAAGAAGAAACGAAAGAAGTATCAAAAGTTAAAGCTGAAAAAGCTGCAAAAGAAGCAGAAGAAAAAGCTGAGACTGAGGCTGAAGCACAAGCTGACGCATAATATATCTTTTATCTATTCCTTAAAACCCTGTCTTTTGACAGGGTTTTTTGTTAAATAACACAGCAATGCATGTGCCGTTCACCAGTTATTCCGTATCTGCCATGTTTAACAGACGCCTTATTCCGTCATCGCGAGCATCAACAGGGTGCGCGGTGATCCACACCAGCCAAATGACCCCCTAACCCTCATCGCGAGCATCAAGAGGGTGCGCGGTGATCCACACGCCATACGTCACTTGACTCCCTCCAACTTCGTCGCCCTGGATATAAGTTCAGTAATTCGATGGCTATTTTGATTCGTCGCCCCGCACTTGATGCGGGGTCCAGTCATAATCTAAACGGCAGGCGCATCGAATTCGGTAACCTCTGGCCTGGACCCAGCATCAAGTGCGGGGCGACGATTTCTATGCAAAGATAGTCCCTCTTAATCGTCATCCCACGGCTTGACCGTGGGATCTAGTCCACCTTAGACATCTTTCTTCATTGTCATTCCGGACTTGATCCGGGATCCAGTCATAATCTAAACGGCAGACGGGTTGTATCGGGTGAACACTGCCCTGGACCCCGCATCAAGTGCGGGGCGACGAATCAAAATAGTCAGCGAATTTGTGAACCTATACACGGGGCGACGATTTCTATGCAAAGATAGTCCCTCTTAATCGTCATCCCACGGCTTGACCGTGGGATCTAGTCCACCTTAGACACCTTTTTTCTTTGTCATTCCGGACTTGATCCGGAATCCACAGCGGTGTTCATCACAGACAATTTGATTGCCGTAGACTTCTGGATTCTGGTGTCAAGCACCAGGGCAAGGATGAAGGTATAAAGTATTTCATGGGCCTTTACCGGTCAGGTTCCACAGTTTTACGTCAGCTAATGAAAATCCCCGGACAAGCCGGGGATTTGTATAATTTTAATAATTATTAATGTCTATTTTTTTTGAATACTGCAACGCCCCTAGCAAAAAATCGAAAACTCAAAACAATCCCAGGAACCTTTTTAACAAGGTCCACAAATTCTTCTTGACGTGAACGATTACCAGCATTTAAATTCTCAACAGCAAGCCTTTCACCTGGCTTTAACGCGAATAACATATATTGTATATTTCTAAGATTGTCACTCACACTTAGCCCACCATCATATTTGAAAGTTGGTAAATCCCCAACCTTCTGCCTATTATATATCGTTGATTCATCCCCTATTGAAACATTTTCCATAACAAGAGGTTTCTTCCCTTGCAATGCCTCAAGCCCAGCAGAGCCAGATTCTTTCATTATAGCAGCCTGTTTTTTCAGTAACTTTTTTTCCTGATCAGAAAAGGTGATTTCCGAAAGGTTAATTCCCGAAAGGTTAATTCCCGATTGCTTGTCCCCTCCCGGTTTCTCCTTATTAGGATCTTCTGCGCACAAGCCTTTGATTGGAATTAATAGGGCAAACATTAATGTATATAGTTTTTTCATTTTTGGTATCCTCCACTTTTTATATATTATTTTATAATTATGTCAGCATTTTTTAACAAAATCAACTTGATAATAACTGAAGGCAATTAAGGCGGTCATGACAACGAACAATAAGGGTGACAAGGTATCCTTGCGGGTTTATACTGGGTGAAATTGAATAAAAAGGCCTTCATGACAAAAATTATACTGGCATTTGAAACATCAACCAGCGTCTGTTCCGCCGCCATCTGGGGCGAAGGCGAAGTCATGGCCAGCGAACAAGAATCCATTGGGTATGGGCATGCGTCATCCCTTTTCAGCTTTGTCAAAAATGTTTCGCAAAAAGCCCGCGTTCCTTTGGAATACATTAATCACGTGGCCGTTACGCGTGGGCCTGGATCTTTTACCGGTGTGCGCGTTGGCCTGGCTGCTGCCCGGGGGTTTTCGTTGGCGGGGAACCTGCCCATTTTGGGGATGACGACATTCGATTTATTGGCCTATACCGCCAAGAAACAAATGATGGAAGATCACGCAAAAATTGTGGTGATGGATACAAAACGGGGGGATTTATATACAGCCTTTTATGATATCGGCCAAGATTTACCATCACACACACAAATCACCAAACCCGAAGATTTACAAGCCCATGTGGAACCTTATAAAAAATCATACACACCGATTCATATTATCGGGGACGGGGCAGCAAAATTACAAACAGATTACAAGTGGCCTATGAACGTTGAATTCTTACCGATTTTTCCTAATGCTTCGGACTTAGCCATTGCGGCGGCCCATTTTCATGAAACGCCATCTTATCCTTTTTCCAGTGACCCACTTTACCTACGCCCCCCCAAGGTTTATGAATAAAGAATGAAAATTCAAACTTTAATATCAAATCAGGCAGCCATCATACGGCCCCTTCAAAGCCAAACCCCTTCCCGAAATTGGTCTTTATCAGAAACAAAAGAATTATTATCCTCTGTTTGGGTTCAGGGATTTGGTTTATTTGATGACGAAACGTTAATAGGGATTTGTATTTTAAGAGTTATTGAAGACGAAGTGGAAATTCTGGAACTGGCCATTGATCATATCCATCGTCAAAAAGGATTCGCCCAAAAATTATGGAACCATATTCAAGGGGCCCATGCCAAGGCAACTTTCTTTTTAGAAGTGGCAGAACATAATAACCCTGCCATCAAGTTTTACGAAAAAATAGGATTCACCCAAATTCACCGCCGCGATAATTATTATGGGGCCGGCAAGCATGCCTTGGTTTACACAATTCGTCCCGATAGAAAATAAAAACCCAAACATATCAAAGGATTATTGCAGAAAAGAATTGTTACAGGCCACGGTTTTTAAGACGCGTGGAAAAATGAAATTAGTGACACGCAGTGCACCTGATGTACGTAAGATAAGATATTGTTTTAGTATATCCCTTTTAATCGTCACCCCATCCCGATTAAGGGACTGGGGCAACAACAAAAGAATAGAAAGCCCAAAAGACGTTATGTAATGATTCGATTAACCAAGGTGTCCTGTATTTGTTCCTGGAGCCCTTTCGTCTGTTGAACGTGGCAAAGGATAAGGCCCTGCCAACGCCGCTCCTGCAGCACTTTCATCTGCAGTCCTTGGTGCCAAAGACCTTTGAGGAACCTGAGGCACCCCAGGAAATAATACTCGGTTAATTGGTAGTTCTGACATACCGCCAGCTGAATGAGGAACCTGCTGAGCTGCAAATGCCGCAGCCGCTGCTGCGAATCTTGAATCCATCCCTGGTAACACTGGAAATAAGCCTGAGGATACGGGAAGTAATCTAGGACCTCTGTCTGAATGGGGAACTTGCTGACCTACAGATGCCGCAGCCGCTGCTGAAAATCTTGAACCTAAAGGTGCTGGATTAACTGGCCTTCTGCCTGAACGTGGTAGAGGATAAGGCCCTACAGCAGCCGCGGCAAATGGAGGTCTTGCGAATCTTGGATCCATCCCTGGTAACACTGGAAGTAATCCTGGAGGCAAAGGAAGTAATTCTGGGGATACGGGAAGTAATCTAGGACCTCTGTCTGAATGGGGGACTTGCTGACCTGCAGATGCCGCGGCAGATTCTCCAGGGTTCCCACGACTTTCAAAAGATAATTCTGGGGAAACCTCGGTAAGAGACGGTATTGATATCCTTCGAGTCGGTGCCGCCGCCGGTGAACTTATTTCCAAGGAACCAGAGGCTGATTTTTCGGCCCGGGATATCTCTTCTAACATTGACTGGGCTTCCGGGCATCCTTGTTTTGCAGCCTGCGTTAAATAATGGAAGGCAAGTTTAATATTTGCTGGGTTGCTTTTGTCATAAGATAAGCGTCTACCTAATTCATATTGTGCTTCGCTATATCCCCTATTTACGGAACCCATAAGATATCTTTGGGCGATTCCGGCATTTTGGAGAACGCCTTCACCATAAGAGTACAGAGTGTACAGCCTAAACATGGCTTTTGAGCATCCTTGTTTTGCAGCCTGCGTTAAATAATGGAAGGCAAGTTTAATATTTGCTGGGTTGCTTTTGTCATAAGATAAGCGTCTACCTAATTCATATTGTGCTTCGCTATATCCCCTATTTGCAGAATCCATAAGATATTTTTGGGCAACTTTGTCATCTTGGGGAACATCTTCACCAAAAGAGTACAGCTCGAACAACATGTACATGGCCTGGGGATATTTTTGTTTTGCAGAACGGCTTAAGTAATGGAATGCTGTTTTAAAATCTTTATCCCTTCCATAGCCATTATATAACATTCTGGCCATTCCATACTCAGCAGCTGGATGTCCTAGTGCTGCAGAATGATCTAATAAACGATATCCTTCTTGAAAATCTCGCGGAACCTCCTTACCTAAACAAAGTTCTAGAGCTCTAGCAAACATAATTTCTGCATAAAATTCCGGATCCAAACCCTGATCAGCGACAACAGAACTGGAACTGGAACTGGAACTGGAACTAGAGCTGGAGCTGGGTAATCTTGCGCCCCCTAAACCTTCAGCAGCAGCCGTATCCGAAGGATAACTTGAAAGTAATGCAACACCTGCCGCAATAGCAGCAGTCGTATCTGAAGAATCACTTGAAAGGAATGATAAACCTGCAGCAGCAGCCGTATCTGAAGGGTTTCTTGAGGGCAAGTATTCGGCTGCCTGTGCGACGCCTCTCGGTCTTTTTGCCGCCGTGGAAGTTGGGACATCAACAAGGGTGCTTGCGGCAGCGGCGGCATGATCTGGTAGTATTCTTTCTTGGCTATCGATTCTAACTCTTTTTGCAGCCCGTCTTGGGGGCCTTGGACCATCGTCTTTATCAGATGCCGCAGCATTGGCAAAGGTTGAACTTAATAGGATTAAACTTGCATAAAGCAAGGCTTGTTTATTTTTCATCTCTTATCTCATCTTTTATCGTTATATATAGGTACCTATACTATATAGGGATAACATAGTTGAATTTCAATTTTATGTCATAAAAAAATATTTTCAATCGTATGGCGTTAAAAATATTGACATAATCAGACCCATTTGACAGGGTCATTTCTGAAACTGATCGTTGATGTGCCTTCCGTCATCAATAATTCACCGCTATAGAAAGCGCCCCAAGACACCTTAACAATGCCTTGGGTGATTTTAATTTTTTATGTGATTTAGTTAATCATCTAAAAAAGCAATAGCCTCAATTGCACCAAGGTGCCCTTGCCTTGCAGCAAGTTCATAAAGATGGCGTGCGGCTTTGAGATCTGTAGGCCCCCCCTGCCCTTCAAGGAACATACGGGCCAATTCAAATTGTGCCTCTGCGTGCCCTTGTCTTGCGGCAAGTTCATAAAAATAGCGTGATTGCGCAACATTTTCAGGGCAATCATCTTCTTGTAAAAGAGACCCAACCGCAAACTGTGCCTTTGAAAGCCCATTAATTGCGGCATATTTATACAACTCAAAGGCTTCCTTATGACGTCCTTGATTTTCCAGAACATGGGCTTCTTTGTATGAACTTTCTAATGCAGCTTGGTCAGTTTCTGCACCAGCGGCAGCGGGTGAAGCGGCGGCAGCTGAGGCACCAGCAGGGGCACCTGGAAAAGATTCAAGACTTGCCTGTATTGCCCGTTTAAAATCTTCATCTTCTTCATCAATAGCGGCTGAAGCACCAGCGGCAGCGGATGAAGCGGCAGCGGATGAAGCGGCGGCAGCTGAAGCACCAGCAGGGGCACCTGAAGAAACTAGGCTTGCCCGTAGTGCCCGTTTAAGATCTTCATCTTCTTCATCAATAGCGGCTGAAGCACCAGCGGCAGCGGCTGAAGCACCAGCGGCAGCGGCGCCTGAAGAAGATAGGCTTCCTTCCATAAGCCATTCAATACCTTCGCCTGGAAAATCATCAGCAGTACCTCCTGGAAAATCAGCGACAGAACCTGAAGAAGCACCGGTGTCCCATACAGCGCCGGCATCTGAAGCACCTGCGGCGGCTGAAGCACCCGAAGCAGCGGCAGCAGCACCAGAACCAGCAGCAGCATCTAAGGCAGAATCAACAGCCTGTGTCCACAAGGATGGGTTCCTAGGGGCCCCACCTGAACCAGCAGCAGCGGATAAAGCGGCAGCACTTGAGCTTGAAGAAAAACTTGAACCAGGGGTCATAACAGACGCAGCTAATTCTTCTATTCTTCCTAAAATAAATTCATCACTGGCTGCAATAGAAGGATTAGGAGCAGCACCCGAAGCAGCGGCAGCAGCAGCTGAAGAAGGCACCAAACTTAATTCCATTGCTTGTCTAAGTCTTTGTTCATAATCCGCATCAGAAAGGGTTCTAGGTCGCCTAGAAAAATCACCATCTTCTTCATTACCGTATGGACCTTCGGCAGCATTTGCAAGGGTTGAACTTAACATCAGTAAACTTACATAAAGCAAGGCTTGTTTATTTTTCATCTTTATCATCCTATATTTAGGCTACATATAATGTATTAATAGGTAGCTTTCAATTATAAAAATTGATTGTTTTACGTTAAATGCAGAAGGAAAAAACCTAAGTGGACACAGATACCGCCCCCTGAATAGTTCAAATTCTGGGGCGGTGGAGCAAAGGCGAAATGGAAAGCATCCCATTGTATTGTTATATTGTATTGTTATTCGGGACTTTATTCATTTCAGGTTAACCAGCCCCCCCCTGCCACAAATTATTAAGTGACATACGGGGAATACAAATGACGGATTATTTAAAAAAAACAGGCCCTGATAGGCCTATAGGAAGTCTGATTCAAGTGATTGTCACTTGGTTATTACCTTGGAACTGGTCTACCATTTTGCGGGGGACAGCCATCAACTTGGGGTAATTCACTTGCCATTCCATTTTGTGACAAAAGAACAATGGTTGATACGAATAAAATAATGAATGATTTCATAAGACGTCTCCTTATTTTGTTTTCTTAATTATTTATTTGGGGATGAATATAAAAATATCAAGCACCTGACTTGAAAAATCTTATTCCCATTTGTTAAAAATGATTTTAAAGATGGATCATTATAGGGTTAAAAACCACACTATAAAAAGTGGAAAAATATTAAAATATCAAATAAAAAAACAGGCCACAAGGACCTGTTTTTGGAATACTTCTTATTAAAGTTGGCTTATTCAGCTGGCTTGTCTTCAACTTTTGCTGCGGCAATTTTGGCTTGCTCAGCCGCTGCTTTTTCTTCGGCAGCTTTTGCTTTTTGTGCTTCTTTTTCAATCGCCAAAACACCCAATCCACGTTTCTTTTCAGAAATACGGGCGCGCTTACCAGTCAATTCACGCAAGTAATATAATTTTGCACGACGGACAGAACCGTGACGCACAACTTCAATTTCAATTAGGGGTGAATGCAATGGGAACACACGTTCAACACCTTCACCATATGAAATTTTACGAACTGTGAAAGATGAATTCAATGCGGAATTTTTGCGGGCAATACACACACCTTCGAAAGCCTGAACACGTTCACGGTTTCCTTCTTTAACTTTCACATGAACACGAAGTGTGTCCCCTGCAGAAAATGTTGGGATCTTTTTATCAAGCTTTTTTACTTGTGCTTGTTCAAATTGTTGTAGCTTGTTCATGGCTTTACTCTTCACTTTTTATGTTTTAAATATTCATTCCATAAATCGGGACGCCGTTCCATTGTGATCTTTTCTGACTGGCTTAGCCGCCAATCATCAATTTCTTTGTGATGTCCTGATAACAAAACATCTGGAACTGACATTCCTTCCCACACCTGCGGGCGCGTATAATGGGGATATTCTAATAACCCCTTTGAAAAACTTTCTTCTTCATGGGATGCTGCTTTTCCCATTACGCCAGGAATTAATCTGACGCAACTGTCAATAAGGACCATAGCAGCAAGTTCCCCTCCTGACAATATATAATCACCAATACTTATTTCTTCAACACCTCTTTTCAATAAAAATCGTTCATCAACCCCCTCGTACCGTCCACATATTAATGTGACCCCCGATTTTTGGGTTAATTCTTCGACTTTACTTTGTGTCAAAGGTTTTCCGCGTGGTGATAAGTATATCACTGGACCTAAAGGTATATGTGCCACAGATGATAGGGCTGCGTCAAGTATTTCTGACTTTAAAACCATTCCTGCCCCCCCACCAAAAGGCATATCATCCACTGTTCTGTGTTTATCGGTCGCAAAATCACGAATATTCGTGGCTTTTAAATTCCACAAACCCTTATCCAGAGCCTTTCCTGACAAAGAAAGCCCCAATGGCCCTGGAAACATTTCCGGAAACAAGGATAAGACATTCACTGTCCATGGTTGAGTATTATTTTTTTCCATCGTGATTTACAAGTGACCTTTTATAAAAAATTTTGCCTTCGTTATTGATTGTGAATTATATGTCCACATTGTGGCGTCAGACCGATGACAAGTTAATATGCTTTACTTGTAATTATAAGCGTTCCCCCCCCCTAAATCAAGAAATTGGTGGGTGCCAATATACATTTTTCAACTTTATACTTGGTGCCTGTAGATATCTATGACCAGAATTAAGGCCTTTTAATTATACGCAATTAAAGTAATAAAGAAAAACTTAAGAAAATAGGCGTATGATCTGACACGTCTTCTTCCAAAACTTTAAAAGCATTTACTGAAACATCTTTGGAAATAAAAATATAATCTGCAAATTTTTCAGGTTTTTTGTAAAACAGAGTACGTGTTGATTTGATATCATATTCTTTAATTAAATCACGCATTCCATTCTTTAAAATATTTATACTTTCTGTATCTGGACGCAAATTAAAATCCCCGCACAATACAATTGGATATTCAAGAGAATTTATAAATTCCTTAATTTTTTGTGACTGGATAATTCGATCTTTAGAATCAGTCTTTCCTTTTCCATTCCACAGACCATGAAAGTTTAGAATATAAAAATATTTCCCAGCCATTTCACATTTCAACCATTGCAAGTCTCTAGAATGGGAAGGTCCAGACCCAGGATAATTTTGGTTATAATATACATTAATACTTCCTGACTCGACTACTGTGATTTGTTTTTTTGCAAACACAGCGATTCCATACCCTTCAATTTCCTTAATGGGTTGGAAATAACTTACATGTTCAGGCAACCTTTTTTGAATGCTATCATAGATGTCTAGTGGCGGGTATTTATCGTCAGTTGACATTTTCACAGGCGCTTTATGATAAACCTCTTGAAAACAAAAAATATCAACGTCTTTATTTTTTTCGATATATTCCAAAAGAGGGCGTTCAATATATCCGCCCCAAATATTCAACGAAATAAGATTTAAATTTACAGATTGCATAGTACCTCCCACCATCACAAGCGTAATTAATACGCCATAAAATTAACATACAAAAATAAAATATTTAATAAGTTTTTCATATTTTTCCCTTCCATAAAAACCTCTTAAATCTGTTTCTGGTTTTAAGGATCTTTCCTTGAATAACAAGGTAAAGTTACTGAATCAACCATGTGATTAAAGGCTTTAATTTGGCAGTGGTGGTGATGGTGATAATTTTACGATTACATGCGGGGAGGAAGACTGTCGAGATATTATATTAGGGCTGCACCAGATAAGGAAGTTTAGATAGGTATTATTCCTTAAAAAAGGGCCGTTTAGCCCCCTTGTTTCGTCGCCCCGCACTTGATGCGGGGTCCAGAAAAAAATTTCAATTGCAAACAGTGTTTTTCCTGGGTTACTCAGTTGCTGGATCCCGCATCAAGTGCGGGACGACGCTATTGAGAGGGATTGTGTATTGTTCAGAAAACCCTCTTCAAAACTTACCCCCCCTTATCTGGTACAGTTCCTATAATTAATGGTAGAGGGGCGTCAAATTGTGGCCTATAAAAGGGAATTCTGGACCTTATGCTGCGCATACGGCAACAATAAGGCCCAGTTCTTGATGATAAATTCATAAAAACAGTTATAGAGTTCTTTCTATTTTCCTGTCTTCAGAGCATTCAATAATATCGCCTTCACGCAAGTCGGTATAATTTTCAAAAACCATACCACATTCAAAGTTATTTTTGACTTCTTTGACTTCATCTTTCATGCGTTTTAAGGATTTCAAGTTTCCTTCATGAATCACAATATCATCACGTAAGATGCGTATTTTGGACCCACGTTTCACAGAACCTTCTTGTACATAACAACCGGCCACTGTACCAATGCTGGAAATCTTAAAGACTTTGCGAACTTCGGCACGCCCAATGAATTCTTCTTGAATTGTTGGGGCCAAAAGACCACTCATCAAAGATTTTACGTCACTAATCACATTATAAATAATGGAATAATAACGCACTTCGACTTTTTCCCTTGCCGCAAAATCACGGGCTTGATTGTTTGCCCGAACGTTAAACCCAACGACTAAAGCATCGGATGCGTTTGCCAAAGACATATCTGTTTCGTTAATGCCCCCAACACCCATGTGAAGAATTCTTACTTTTACTTCATCCGTGGACATTTTTTCTAAACTTGCCACAATGGCTTCTGCTGATCCTTGAACGTCTGCCTTGATAACCACAGGTAGTTCACGGAAATCACTTGCACCGGCAAATAATTGATCCATCCGACTTTTATTACGTAATAAGTTTTCTTTTTCACGTTTTTTGCGTTGACGATATTCAGTAATTTCGCGCGCTTTTGCTTCATCTTCAACTACTGTAAAGACATCACCCGCCTGCGGCGCGCCATCAAATCCAACAACTTCAACAGGAACAGAAGGCCCGGCTGAATCAACCACACTTCCATGGTCGTCTATTAAAACTCTAACGCGCCCAAATTCTGTTCCAGCAACGAAAATTTCACCCTTACGAAGGGTTCCACGTTGAATCAAAGTCGTTGCCACTGGCCCACGTCCTTTTTCCAATCTTGCCTCAACAATAACGCCACTTGCAATGGTATTTGGGTTGGCTTTTAATTCCAGAATTTCTGCTTGTAATAAAATTGCTTCTTCAAGTTTTTCCAAGTTCAGCCGTTGCTTTGCAGAAACTTCGACACACATTATATCCCCACCCATATCTTCGGATACAAGCTCATGGGTTAACAATTCTGTTTTTGTTTTTTGTGGATTTGCTTCGGGTTTATCCATTTTGTTAATGGCAACAATAATCGGAACACCTGCCGCTTTGGCATGATTGATTGCTTCAATAGTTTGTTCTTTGATACCATCATCTGCTGCAACAACCAAAACCACGATGTCTGTTACATTGGCCCCACGTGCACGCATTTGGGTGAATGCCGCATGACCAGGGGTGTCAATAAAGGTGATCTTGTCACCTGATTTCATTGTTACCTGATAGGCCCCAATATGCTGTGTTATGCCCCCTGCTTCGCCAGCGACAACATCAGTCGCCCTTAAGGCATCCAGCAAGGATGTCTTTCCATGGTCAACGTGCCCCATAATGGTCACAACCGGCGCCCTGGTTTTCATATCTTTTTCATCATCTTTGATATCCATCAAAGCATCTTCGACATCAGATTCAGAAACACGCTTGACTTTGTGACCCAATTCTTCGGCCACAAGTTGTGCGGTATCCGAGTCTATGGACTGCGTTGCAGTTGCCATAATATCGTTTTTCATAAGCAATTTAACAACTGCGCTGACCTGTACTGCCATACGTTGGGCAAGCTCTTGAACCGTCATAACATCTGGAATAATTACTTCGCGAGCGATTTTCTCACGTGGCGCAAATTGGGCCTGAATTTTCTTTTTTTCTTTTTCACGCGCACGACGAAGGGCAGACAAACTGCGACCCCGTTCCCGTTCGCCTTCACCAGTCAAGGCTTGGGTTACAGTGATTTTTCCTGAACGACGCCCCATATCCCGTTTGCCCGGGTTAAGTTTCTTAGCCTCTGGTTTTGCAGATTCATCTTGTCCTGGCTTGTGATTTATCTTTGATGCATATTTTGTTGCAGGCTTAACATCTTCGGGCATAAGTGTTGGATCTGCAGTAGTAGCAGTAGATGCAGCCTCTTCTTTTGCCTTAGGTTGTGGCCTTGCTGCTTGAAGTCTTGATTCTTCTTCAGCTTTCTTCGCTTTGATTTTTTCTTCCTGTTTGCGACGGAATTCTTCTTCTAATTCTTCTGCACGACGACGCTCCTCCACTTGAAGGCGTTTTAATTCTTCTGTCCGTTTTTGGGATTCTTGATGCAAAACTTCTTTCTTTTGCATAAATTTAGTGGCCCGACTTAAGGCTTCCATACGTACTTTGATTTCGGCCTCAGAAAGGCCTTTTGATTCTTTGCGCACAGGCGTATTGCGAACAGGTGTGGAAACAGGGCTTTTTCTTGGCCTTATCCCCTCTGCAACAACTGGTTTTTTCTTAACTTCAAATTCAGAAGACCGCATACTTACAGGGTTTTCAGAAGGTCTTGTGGCTGAACGATTACGCCTTTTAACTTCAACAACAACGGGTCGTCCCGGTCCTGACCGGGATCCCCGATCTGTTTCTGGCACATCTTTATTAAGCTCTAGCTTTTTTGAAAGCTGTAGAGGCTTCTTTTCCGTCTTGTTGTCTATATTATCCGACATTATTGTACAAATTCCTTACATTATTTTTCTTCTGTAAACCAGTGTTCCCGGGCAGCCATGATAATTTCATTGGCATGATCTAAAGAAACCTTGTCTTTACCCAGGATATCTTGAAGTTCATCCCCAGCTAAATCAGCCAGGTCATCCAGGGTTTTAACATTATTTTCCACCAATGTCACTATCAGATCTGTTGGAAGCTGGTCAAAGTCAATTAAATTTTGATTGGCCCCAAGCTTTTTACACTTTTCAATGCTTTCCTGCATCTGTTTTTTCAAATGCTCCATCGCCCGTGTTTTCAATTCTTTGGCCACATCTTCGTCAAATCCTTCGATTTCAACAAATTCATCAATTTCTGTTTCCGCAATTTCTTCTAAAGATGTGAAACCTTCTGTTACAAGAAGATGGGAAATCACATCGTCTACATCCAAAGCTTCAGAAAACAACCCAGCCCGTGATTTATATTCTTCATTACGGCGTTGTTCTTCTTGTTCTACAGTTATGATGCTGATATCCATTTTTGCCAACAAGGAAGCCAGCCGAACATTTTGTCCACGCCGTCCAATGGCCAAGCTTTGTTGGTCTTCGGGAACAACGACGTCAACTTTGTTTGTATCTTCGTCAATTACAACTTTGGTGATTTTGGCTGGCGCCAAAGCATTTATGATGAAAGTTCCGCGATCTTCCGTCCAAGAAATAATATCAACTTTTTCCCCTTGCAATTCGTTTACAATGGATTGTACGCGACTTCCCCGCATTCCAACACACGCACCGATTGGATCAATACTGGGGTCGTTTGCCCGAACGGAAATTTTCGCACGACTGCCTGGATCACGCGCCACAGAAATAATATCAATGGCCCCTTCTGAAATTTCAGGCACTTCCTGCACAAAAAGTTGCGCCATAAAGTTAGGATGTGCACGGGATAAAAAGACCTGCGGCCCACGAGTTTCCTGACGAACATCCATGATGTAAGTACGAATTCTATCACCTGGGCGGAAAACTTCACGTGGAATACATTCATCGCGGTGTAACAAAGCTTCGCAACGGCCAATATCAACAACGTAGTTACCGTATTCATTACGGCGTATCGTTCCGCTGATAATTTCGCCCATACGGCTTTTGTATTCATTATATTGTTGAACCCGTTCAGCAAAACGCACACGCTGGGAAATAATTTGACGCGCTGTATTTGCAGCAATCCGTCCAAATTCAACAGGCGGCAGAATATCAACAACAAAGGCACCGACTTCGGATTCTTCATTAATTTTCACTGCTTCTGCTAAGGATATTTGATGCGCAGCATCTTCGACACCTTCTTCATTTTCAACAACTTCGCGATATAATCCCAAAGTTACGTCCCCTGTTTTGCGATCGATCTTTGCACGAATATCGTTTTCCATTCCGTATTTGGATTTTCCAATCTTTTGAATGGCTTCCTCCATGGCGATGACAACTTCATCCATGTCAATACCTTTTTCACGTGCGACAGCATCAGCAATTTGCAAAAGTTCACGATTCAACATTTTAGTTCCTCTACATAAAATATATCTGGATAATAATAAAGGCGGACACTACTTCGTCCACCCCCAAACAGAAAACCAGGTTTTTAATTTCTACACCCCCATTATAGACATTTTATTCCAAGCTTCAAGCACGAATATTATTTTCTTATTAGCCTAAGAAAGCGGCTCACACGGCCGGCTTTGTTGGCTTTTTCCTGGAAACGAGTCAAGGTCCATAAATCAGGTTTTTTTAACCATTCTTCTTTTGTGTCACTTAAAAAATTAAAATTGGGATGCTGGTCAATATGTTTCAACATCCATTCAAAATAATCATCATGGTCTGTTGCCAATAATAATTGCGCCTGTTCTTTCATCTTCTTTGATAAATAGGCCAGGTTATTTTTATTAACAAAACGTCTTTTGTTATGACGCGCCTTTGGCCATGGATCTGGAAACAAGATAAAGACTTTGGAAAAGAAATTTTCTGGCAAAGCCTTTAAAAGCAGCATGGCGTCATCTGGAAAAATACGCACATTGTTTAAGGATTCTTGTTCAACCTTTTGCAGCAACGCGGCGATACCATTGATAAAGGGTTCACACCCAATAAATAATTCATTTGGATATTCTTTTGCCTGCAAGGCCAAGTGTTCCCCTGCCCCAAAACCAACTTCCAAATTAATACGATCAAACCCCTTTGTTAAAGATTCCAAAGAAGGCAGCCTATCATCTTCCAATTTTATTTCAAGTTCCGGCAACAACTCCGCCATCAAGCGGTGTTTGTTTTGGCGCATCTTGCGACCGTACTTGCGTCCATAATGTCCATTCATAATTTGCTAAGATAACGGTTTTTTAAAGTTTTTCAAGCGTTCAAGCAATCCACCGATTAAAAAGATAATGCAAAGGTAGTACAATAAGGCCCGCATCCAATCAACATATACCGTACTGTCCTTAAGGGCTTGCGGTAATTCAACATCTATATAACC
>CAJXSI010000021.1 GCA_913061155.1 uncultured Alphaproteobacteria bacterium | reverse complement strand
GAAGTGATATGGCAGAAAACCCAAACATCCAAAGGTTAAGGGAAAAAGGTATTATTGTGCATGTTGGTCACCAGCCAGAAAACATTAAAGGGGCGGCAATTATTGTTCCGTCCTCTGCTGTCAAAGCAGATAACCCCGAAATTATGGAAGCCCGACGCCAAGATATCCCTGTTATTCCCCGCAGTGAAATGTTGGCGGAATTAATGCGCTTCAAGGCATCGATTGCCATTGCAGGCACGCATGGGAAAACAACAACAACTTCCTTAGTTGCCACAGTTTTATCTGCAGGCAATATTGATCCAACTGTTATTAATGGGGGCATCATTAATAAATTGGGCACCAATGCTGTTGTTGGCAAAGGAAACTGGATGGTTGTTGAAGCCGACGAATCAGACGGAACATTTGTTAAAGTTCCTTGCACAATTGCCGTTGTGACAAATATTGAACCCGAACATCTGGATTTTTATGGATCATTTGATGAATTACGCAAACAATTTTTGCAGTTTGTTCAGCAAATTCCCTTTTATGGTTTTTCTATTATTTGCTCTGATCACCCAGAAATCAAAAGAATGATTCCAAAAATTACAGGCCGTTATTACATAACTTATGGCTTTGATACGGATGCTGCTGTTCAAGTAACGAATGTACGACGCAGTCCAAAAGAAACAAAATTTGATATTATTTATAAAACAAAGAATATTGAAATCAAGGATATCTCCTTAAACTTACATGGGGATCATAATATTTTAAATTCCGTCGTTGCCGTTATCACTGGCATTGAATTGGGTGTGGATGTTGAAAATATTAAAGAAGCGTTATCCAGCTTTGAAGGGGTAAAAAGACGCTTCACCATCGCCGGACATTACAATGGGGCCACCATAGTTGACGATTATGCCCATCATCCAACCGAAATAAAGGCTGTCCTTAAGGCAGCAAAAGGCATTGCCCCTGGCAAGGTTGTTGGCGTGGTTCAACCCCATCGCTATAGTCGTTTAAAAAGCTTGTTCGAAGAATTTTCACAGTGCTATGAAGACTGTGATCATATTGTTTTATTGCCTGTTCATTCCGCAGGTGAACCCAACATTATTGGAATTGATCATATTTCTTTGGCAAAGGCCATTCAGACCCATTATACAAAACCGGTTGATATCTGTAATTCCACCGAAGAATTGACAAAAGTGCTTCATAATATTTTGAAAGAGGGGGATTACGCCATATGCATGGGGGCTGGGTCCATCACAACAATTGCCCATGACCTTGAAAAGAATCTTAAGGAACTGGATTAAGGCATGCCATCTTCTTTGATTGAAAGACTTCCCAAAGTTTCAGGCCGATATTCAGAGAATACAGACCTGAAGAAACTTGTATGGTTTCGTGTTGGGGGCCCTGCAGAAGTCTTGTTCAAACCTAAAGACCTGGCTGATTTATGCCATTTCATCAAAGAATGTCCCAAAAATATTCCCGTAACAATTATTGGGGTTGGATCCAATTTGTTAATCCGCGACGGGGGTGTCCCCGGTGTTGTTATTAAACTGGGGGGCGCCTTCGCAAAAATCAGTATTGAAGAAGATAAAGTTATTGTGGGGGCTGGTGCCTTGGATCGTACCGTTGCCTTAACTGGGGCTGAAAATGGTCTGTCTGGATTTGAATTCTTATCTGGTATTCCCGGAACAATTGGCGGCGCTGTCAAGATGAATGCCGGGTGCTATGGAAATGAAATCAAAGATATTTTCGAATGGTGTAAGGTAATTACCCAAGATGGGGAATGCAAAACATTAAACAAAAATGATATTGATTTTGATTATCGCCATACTAACTTAGCTGATTCTTGGATTATTGTAGAAGCCTGTTTCAAAGGCAATCCCGATAAAAAACAAGATATAGTCCAACGCCTTAATAAGATCATGACGGAACGTGAAGAAAGCCAACCAACAAGATCCCGTACCGGAGGCAGCACTTTTAAAAACCCCCCTGGCCATAAAGCTTGGGAATTAATTGATCAGGCAGGTTGCCGCGGTTATCAAATTGGGGGCGCCCTTGTTTCCCCAAAACATTGTAATTTTCTTATAAATGAAGGTACGGCAACCGCAATAGATTTAGAAAATTTAGGAAACTATGTAAAGAATAAAGTTAAAGAAATAGGCCATGTCGATCTTGATTGGGAAATTAAACGCATCGGGGTTTTCAATGATTCGTAAGCCAAAGAAAAAGACCCAACCAAACATTCAACAGCAGCGTCGCCGCCATCACTGGAAGACACGGTTAACATTTATTACCCTGCTGATTTTATTCTTGGGGATTTCTTTAACAGTCTATTTAAAGAAAAATCAGATTGTTCAACAGTATAATCGTACTGTACAAAGTATAATTGGCTGGACAGCATCTTCAGGCCTTGTTGTGGATGAAATTTTTATTTCAGGCCGTCATCATACTTCCCAAAAAGAAATATTAAAAGCCATCGGTATAAAAGCTGGGGACCCAATGCTTAATTTTGATATTTCCTATGCTAAAAATAACCTTGAAAAAATCGGCTGGGTTCAGCAAGTTACATTACAGAGAAGATGGCCAAACACAATTTACGTACATTTAATAGAACGAAGCCCTATGGCCCTGTGGCAGAACAATAAAAAGATACGTGTTGTCGACCAAAGTGGTAAGGTTTTAAAGGGCGTTTCAGCTGACAGGCATTCAAACCTGCCTGTAATCATAGGGATGAACGCCCCAAAAAAATTACCTAAGCTTTTAAAAAACTTAGCGTCAGTGCCTGGTCTGTTTGAACGGACAACATCCGCAACATGGGTTGGCAATAGAAGGTGGAATTTAAGCTTGGATAAAAACGTAACATTACTGTTACCAGAACAAGATGTGGAAGATGCGTTAAAACGCTTCCAAAAATATGAAAAAAATCATAAAATTTCTTTAAATGCTTTTCATAAAATAGACTTAAGATTAAAAAATCGGTTAATCATAGATTAAGATGTCAAAAAATATACGCAATAAACATAGAAATATTATTACCGCCTTAGACATTGGGTTTTCTAAGGTTTCCTGTATTATTTCAGAGTATGATAATAACCTGGAAGCCCTTAGAGTTATCGGCATTGGCCAACATGCGTCCAAAGGTATTCGAAAAGGGTTGGTTGTGAACATGGAAGCCTTGGAAAATTCCATTCTAAATGCTGTCCATAAGGCTGAAAAAAATACAGGCTTAACTGTAAAAAATGTTTATGTCAGTATTTCCGGAACACACCTTTTGTCAGAACTTGTGGATGTAAGCATTAATGTTAGTGGCGCCAGCGTTAGTGAACACGATATTAACCGCCTTATAAACCAAGGGACAGCCGTCAATACGGAAAGTGAATATGATATTATTCATGCCGCCCCTATTAACTTTATTTTGGACAAAACCAAAAACATTCGTGATCCACGGGGCATGTATGGGAAACTTTTAACGGGCCATATGCATATTATTACAGGGTCCCGCAGTATTGTCCGCAACTTTGTTACGTGTTTGCATCGTTGTCACCTAAGCATCCTTGGGTTGGTGCCATCGGCCTATGCTTCGGGGCTATCGACCCTTGTTGATGATGAAATGGATTTAGGCGTTACCTTAATTGACTTTGGAGGGGGATCTACGGATATCGGAATCTTCAAAGATGGCGACTTAATTCATGCAGAATGCATACCTGTCGGCAGTTTTCATATTACAAATGATTTGTCAAAAGGATTAGGCACCTCTATAAAAGAAGCTGAAAGAATCAAAACCCTATATGGTAGTGCCATCGGCACAAACGAAGATGACAAAATTATGATAGACATCCCCCAGATAGGGGATCATAATATTGAAATAAATTACCAAACAAAAAGATCACGCATTACAAGTATTATTCAGCCACGTGTTGAAGAAATTTTTGAATTGATCTATAAAAGATTAAGTGAAACAAAAACGTTAAACCTGACGGGGCGCCGTATTGTCATTACAGGTGGTGGTAGTCAACTTCCTGGCTTTCGCGAGTTATCTGCAAAGATATTAAACAAGCAAGTAAGGCTTGGGAAACCACTAAGAATATATGGTTTAGGCGATATCGCAAATTCCCCCACTTTTTCAACTTGTGCGGGGCTATTGACATTTGCCTTAAGACAAAACTATGCTGCAATTACGAACCAAAATTCACAGCATAAAATATTTTCAAAATTATCAAATTGGTTCAAAGAATATTTTTAATTGAGGTAAACAATGATTGGCAACAATAATCCAGAAAATTTAAAACCTAAGATTACTGTCATTGGCGTTGGTGGTGCCGGCGGAAATGCCGTTAACAATATGATTCGGTCAAATCTTGAGGGGGTTTATTTTGTTGCGGCAAACACAGATGCCCAAGCGTTGGAACAAAGTTCTGCAGGCGCCAAAATTCAATTAGGCCTTAGTCTAACACAAGGTTTGGGGGCTGGATCCAAACCTGACACAGGGAAATCTGCGGCAGAAGAATCCCGTGATGAGATTGAAAAAATTATTAAAGGCAGCAACATGGTGTTCGTCACGGCCGGAATGGGTGGTGGAACTGGAACTGGTGCCGCCCCTGTTGTCGCACAAATAGCCCGCGATATGGGCATATTAACAGTGGGTGTTGTCACAAAACCTTTTATGTTTGAAGGGTCCCACAGAATGCGGACCGCTGACAAAGGTATTAACGATTTACAAAAACACGTGGATACATTAATCATTATCCCCAACCAAAACTTATTCCGCCTAGCCAATGAACAAACAACTTTTTCCGATGCGTTCAACATGGCTGACAATGTTTTGTATGCTGGTGTACGCGGCGTTACTGACTTGATGATCATGCCGGGCCTTGTCAACCTTGACTTTGCTGATGTTAAAACAGTGATGAGTGAAATGGGCAAAGCCATGATGGGAACGGGTGAAGCTGAAGGGGATAACAGAGCCATCGAAGCAGCGGAAGAAGCCATTTCAAACCCATTGCTGGATGAAGTTTCCATGCGTGGGGCCAGAGGCGTTTTGATTAATATCACTGGTGGATTTGACATGACCCTTTACGAGGTTGATGAAGCAGCCAACCGTATCCGTGACGAAGTTGAAAGCGATGCCAATATCATTTTTGGATCAACCTTTGATGAACGTTTGAATGGAAAAATTCGTGTGTCTGTTGTGGCCACTGGAATTGAAGCAGAACAACAAGCACAAGTCATTCGGGACGCAAACTTATTAGCCGCAACAAAACGAACTGACAAAACACCTGAACCACAATTGGACTTAAACCCCACACAAAAATCAGCCTTCAATGACTTTGACGAAAGCCATGATGGGGCTTATCCCACGCATGAAGAACAAGGGGGGACCTTGCAAAATCAAAAAGATGAAGGGGAATCAGAATTCGCCCCTAGGATACATGATTTTGATATTGATCAAGGATCCGTCCATAAAGAAGTGGTTGAACCCCCAAAAAAGAAATCGCTTTTTGGCATTTTTCGCAAAAAACCAAAAGCAACAAAAAGGCCTGAAGAAACCTCTTCTGCACCACAGAATTCACAAAACCTAAGGGCACGTACGCCCGAAGGAAATTCTGATGAAGATGATCTGGATATCCCAACTTTCTTAAGAAAAAAGAAAGACTAAGTAAAAATTATGGGCTTGTTGCATGATAAGATTTTTGCGCCTAGTTAATCATCGGCCTAAGCCAGTCTTTAAGTTAAAGACTGGTTAACCTTATCTAAGACTTTTTCAACATGGCCAGGAACTTTGACTTTTCGCCAGATATCTTGAATAATCCCATCTTGGTCAATTAAGAATGTCGCCCGGTCAATACCCATATATTTACGCCCGTACATGTTTTTTTCAACCCACGTTCCATATAACGCACAAACTTTTCCTTCTTCATCCGACACAAGGGGAAAAGGCAAATCATATTTGCTGATAAATTTTTCATGTTTGGCCACTGTATCCTTTGATATACCTATAATTACCGTGTTTTTATCCAGAAATGCCTGGTAATTATCCTTAAAGAAACAGGCTTCTTTTGTACAGCCTGGCGTATCATCTTTTGGATAAAAATACAGAACAATTTTTTTGCCTTTAAATGCTGACAAAGTAATGTTTTGCCCACCATTTGCTGACAATGTAAAATCAGGTGCCTTATCTTTAATGTTTACTGACATTTTTCCCCCTTGATAGTTGCTATATACCCCACTATAAGTCTATAGTATGGAAAGTTATTATGATTAAGAAAATTAGCATACATATTATAAAAATTCTATCGTCTATTCTGATTTCAGCAATGCTTGTTATTGCTGTGGGTTTGTTTCGTCTTTCCGAAGCCCCCTTAAAATTACGGACAGATCTTTTTGATGAATTTATAAAAATTGAAAATATTGATTATGGGGATGTTTTTCTTGAGAATCCTAATTTATCAGCCTCTCCTATCATTAGGATTCATGATGTAAAATATTCAGGAAAGAATTTCAAAATCCAGTCAGAAATTATTGCAGCCAAATGGAATATTTTCAAGATTTTATACGGATCTTTCGCCCTTTCTTCCTTAGATATTTTGCGGCCTGTGGTTTCTATTGACTACGATAAAAAAGAACAAAAAGATGATGGGGCTGTTGCCCTTCCAGAATCTGTATCCAATATTCACAATATTTTAAACAATACTTGGTTACCTGCCAAAAATATTCATGTAAAAAATGGCCGTGTAACTTTTTATAAAAACAAAAAACAAGTTGGGAAAATTGAAAGCATTACGTTTGATTATAAGACACACCGAAACTCCAGCTTTGGGAACTTGGAAGTTCGACCTTCCTTGAACACCAATCCCATCCTACTTTCTACGTACTATAATAAAGATAAAGATACCCTGGATTTTAAATTAAGATCAAAGGATTTATTGATAGAAAAAACATATATACCTTATCGCCTGCGCCCCTTAATTAATCGTATTGGACCTGTTGCAAAAAACCCAATAACCTTTTATTCAGAAGGATCCTTAAGTTTTTCAGACCCGTCTTTAGGGGGGCAGATCAAGACAACTTTATCCTGTTCAGCCCACCCGGATACTGACGACAAAGTAAAGATTTCAATTAATAACAAACTATCTGTAATTGACCAGACTATTAAAATAGAAAACCGTATAAAAACTGACCCATTTAATTGGGCCGACTTAGAAATTTTATGGCCAGCTGACTTGGGGAAATCCGCCCGTTCTTGGGTTCTTGAAAACATGTCTGGGGGACAATCCCTTCCTGGAACACTGGATTTTAATATACTCTACAACTTAAAAAACAACGCAATAAATATTGAAAATCTTAAGGGAACTGTCGGCGTAAAAGAAACCACGGTTAAGTACTTGGGCGACCTTCCAGAGATAAAAAATGCGACGGCACAAGCCGAATTTGATCATAACAAATTTGATATAAAAATTCTTAATGGCGAAGTATATAACCTGAAAATAACTGGTGGAAATGTCTTACTTTACGACTTAGATCAAAATGAAAACAAGGCGGAAATTAACCTTGCTATTAAAGGCCCCGTACAAGATGCTTTAACCCTTGTGAACAAGGAACCTTTAGTATTTTTAAAAACTTATAAAATAAATCCTTCTGACTTTTCTGGAAATGCTGATATCGATTTAAAACTAAATTTTCCTTTAGGGCCCGATCTGACCCCCACAGCTGTAATAAGTTCAACAAAGGCACACCTTACTGATTTAAAATATTTATATAAATTCAATAACCAGGATATCACCATTGATAATGGGATCATGGATTTGGACGTTTCCAATTCGGGTCTTAAATTATCAGGTGACTGTCAAATTGATGGTAAAGATAGCCACTTCCTATGGGAAGAATCGTTTAAGAAAAACCCAGAAAAACTTCGTATGTTAAAAATAAAGACAGATTCTCCGTTGATAAACTTGGCAAAATATACCCCCCATTTTGTGAAAAAGTATTTATCTAATAAAGATATCATTCTGTCCCAAGGCCTGACAAAGGCTGAATTAATCTATACCCAAAAAGACCCAGTCACGGCAACGTTATCTTTAAACTTGGATCTATCTGACAATACCTTTGACGTCCTTCCTATAGAAGTCAGGGTTTCCAGATCCAAAGACAATTCTTTCAAAGCTTTGTTTAATTTTACAAAAGATGAATTAAAATCAATAGAATATTTAGACCTGATAGCAAAACCTATTCGATTTAAAAGCTCTATTGACTATGATAAAAACGGAAATATTAAAGACCTTAAAATCAACGAAATTTTTGTTAGCGATCCGCACATTAAGGTTAAGGGATCCTTGAAAAATCACAGGCTGAATCTAAAAATAAAAGCTGGTAAAATGGGCCTTATGCCTATTATCGACCTGGTAAACAAAGAAGAAAAAAAGAATACACCCAGTTCAGATTATAAATTTGAAAGCAATATTGACGCTGAAATAAAATCTGTCCAGTTAACAAATGGGGTTACCCTGCCGGACGTTATAATTAAATCCCTTTACAGCAAAGGGGAACCTGAAACGATAACAATAAAATCAATAAAAGATGATAAAACATTAATCGATTTTTATTACGGACCAAGGGAAGATAAAACCATTTTTGACTTCAAAACTGAAACATTGTCTGACCTTCTTTCAGGGTTTAATATACATAACCATATCAAATCAACCCTACTGTATATCCATGCTGAAAAACCTTTGAAAAGTAATCAGGCCATGGTGGGGAAATTAAAAATAAAAGATTTACATGTAAAAAATACACCTATTTTGGCCAATCTATTCAGCTTAATGTCTCTTGAAAGCCTTCTTAGCACCCTAACTGGAAAGGGAATGCTATTTATGAAGGGGGTTGCCCACTATGAATATAAAGACAAGAAAATTGCTGTGACAAAAAGTTCCTTAACCAGTTCTGGTATTGGGCTTACTGCCCAAGGATACATTGATATAAATAAAGACTTACTTGACTTAGATGGTGTTATTATCCCAGCAAATGTTTTAAACCAAGCCATTGCCGGCATTCCTATTATCGGCAATATTTTAACAGCAGGCGAAACAGAGTCAGGCATTGTTTCCAATTCTTACACTTTAAAAGGATCGCTTAGTGATCCAAAAATCAGCGCCAACCCCTTGTCTGTTTTGGCGCCTACATTCGTTAAGCGCATTTTCTTTGGTTTATTTGGGGCAGAAGAAAAAGAAATCAACATAGAAAATTTCCCGGACCTTAGTGTAAAATCATAAAAAACTTGGGGCCGTCACCTGAAATTGCAAGTTAAAAAGAAAGGTTTAATAACATGAAAAAGAAAAACATTGCCGTAATTGGTTGCGGAGATTGGGGCAAAAACATTGCCCGGACTTTAAATGAAATAGACCACCTGGCGGCCATTTCTGATCACCATCATTCCAGATATGCGGCAGACTTTTCAAACCAATATAATATTCCCTTATTAGATTTTAAAGAAGTTTTAAAAGACGATACTATCGAAGGAATTGTTATTGCGACACCTGCAGAAACCCATTATAAAATTGCCTTCGAAGCTCTAAAAAACGGGAAACATGTCTTAGTCGAAAAGCCCTTGGTTAAAACATTAGAAGAAGCAGAAAGCCTTAAAAACTTTGCAATAGAACAGAAGAAAACTTTAATGGTTGGGCATTTGTTAATGTATCATCCTGCCTTTCAAGAACTATCCCGAATTTGTCATTCAGGCGGTATTGGCGGCATTAAACATATTGCATCTTCCAGAAAAAACTTTGGAAAAATTTATCATAAAGATAGCGCCTTATGGGACCTAGGGCCGCACGACTTGTCTATGGTTTTGAAAATTGCCCAATCCCCTATTAAGGAAGTTTTTGCCGTATCCAGAAATCTTGTTTTTAAAAATTTAAATGATATCGTCACCCTTCACCTTACATTTAAAAATGATATAACAGCCGAAATTAATTTGTCCCGACTGAACCCGTTTAAAGAACAAAAAATTTCTGCCATTGGGGAATTCGGGGCCGTTGTTTTTGATGACACAAAAGAATGGGCCAATAAAGTAATTACCCATAAAGGAACCGTTGAAGAATTGGATCAAGAACATGTTAAAACTGTTCCTGATTTTAAAGGGGAAGCATCCATCCTTAAGTCAGAACAGCCTTTGAAATTGGAACTGGAACATTTTGTTCATTGTGTTGCAACCGATTCAAACCCTGAAACCCCAGCGGATGAAGCCATCCAAATTATGGAAATCTTGATGGCAGCTGATGAATCCATCGCAAAGAAAAAGCCTATAACATTATAGTTATAGGCTTTTGTCATCTTAATTAAGATAACTATTAAACTTCGGATTATTCGAACCGGTATTCTTCCAGTCTTGACAAGACAGAACGAACTTTTGGAAATCTCCTCAGTCCCTCCAAACTACATTCAACAGCAGCTCGCTCATTCATTCTAAGAATTCTTTTACTTGCATCAATTGTTGTGCCAGGCACAATATTCATGTCATCTAGTTCTGCTACAGCTTTGTCTCTTTCTGCAATACTCAGTTTTTTGAAACTTGTGCGTACTTCTTTGATAAATTCATAAGCCTTCTGACGTGCAGTAGAATGATCATCTCCTTCAAAATCAGGAACGGCAATACGAATACCTGCAAGCCTTAATAAGGCATTTTCATCCAAGGCATCACCATAGATTGAACGTATTGTTGGTTTTCTTGTATTGACTTCTTTTCCATCTGTTAAAATACCACGAATAGTAAACATTAATGGAGTGGTAGAAACTGTCAATTCAAGAAGGTTAGGATATTCTCCTTCTTCACTCAAAGATCCTATAAAGTCACTAATAAGGGCATGTTTTTTACGATCAGAAATAATTGATGCACCAGTCACTGGATGTGTATTAAATGGATCCAATTTATCAATCGGATCTTCATCAGGGTGGCTTTTAACAACTTGTTCGAATAAAGCTCTTGCGGCTTCAGTTTCTGAAGTAGCATTCAAAACCGTTGTATCAATATATGACGCTTCATGGCAGGCATAAAATAAGGCAGCTATTCTTGCATTATAACTTTGTTTTGCTGAACGTCTCTCATCTACTCCTTGTGTTTCATCTACAACAACAGCTCTATAAGCCTCTGCAGCATTTCTCATTAAAGTTAAAACTGCTTTTTTGGCTTGGTTATAACGCTGCAATGTTAGGAGGCTTGCAATATCTGTGGCTTGCTTGTAATCCAATTTTTCTTCACCTATCAATGTTTTTGCAAGTTTTCCGGCCCAACTCTTCGCATGAACTCTTGAAGCAGAAAGCCTATAATGACCACGGTCATGAACCATAAAATCACGTGGCGACATTCTTAGACCATGTGCGAAAAAAGATCGTGTTGAAAAACTTACATTGTGCATATCTTCCAATAACATAAGGATAATTGTGGTAAGCCCTATTTTACCGCCCAGATAAGGAACTGAAATTGGGGAAACATCAACAAGACCCTCTTTGATATTATTTCTGGCAGCTTGACTAAGTTCAAAATAGTACCTTGGGGAAGGTCTGCTAAATTTATCACCCTCAGCATGTTCTATATCCATGCCTGTGGCTATAACTGAAACATGTTCTGCAGGTATAACAGCACCATCTACTGTGATTGGCTCAGGATAAGCAAACCTTTCAAAAGGCCTGAGCATTTCTTTGACCCCTGCATCACTTACTGCTTCGCCAGTTGATGCAATTGCTGCCAACCTATATAAAGATGCCTTTTTTCCAAGGGTTGAAATAGGGAAAGGTCCCATATTATGAATCACCTCAATCTCTGCTTCTGCTTTGCCAAGCAGTTCTTGTGATTCTTGTGATGCTAGATGAGGGGCATCTCTTAATGCTGCTAGATATTCATCAGCTGTTTTCTTCGTCCATTCTGACACAACCCTTAAAGCGCCCGTTTCACTTAAATCATGTACCGTTCTTTTTTTGAAGATTAGACTTCTAAGTGCTTGAATAACCCTGGTTGATGGTAAAGCACCTGCCCCTTTGGTTGTACCAGGGTATACTTCGACCAAATTTTGTAACCAGGGATGCTGATCAAAAAGAATGGAAACGGTCTTCTCTCTTGCTGGTGTCGCAGCGCCTGCTGCCGATGCGGCGGCGGCGGCTAATGTAATACTGGGAATAGATGTGAAAATTAATATTACAGCTGCTGTCGTTAAAACTTTCATTCTTTTCATAGAAGTTCTCTCTTATTTATTAGGAGATTTAATATATTTACTTGAGCACAATATAATCTTTATAAATAATAATTCAAGGTGATTATATACTTTTATCTGTTATTTTTTAAGTCTTTTACCCCGGGGAATCATAATGATCAACCAGGCAATGGCAAGGCCGTACCAGGTGATGATATAGCCAAGATGGCGATTGGGAAGATCTATGGTATGGGGGATCTGCACAAGTTTTTGAAGGGTTGGATAGGCTGACGGATCTTTTAATTCAACATAAAAATCTTTAATAATTTTACGACCTGCGGGCAATCCTGGATGCATTTGCTGTGGTATCACAGCCCCCCACTCCCTTTTCCCGACGATAGGATCTGGGGTAAACATATTTTTGTAAGGATAGCGCACATAGCCATCAATGACGGCAGGCCCTTGCAAAGAAATATCCAGTTTCTTATCAGACCACCCCAAGTTAATGAAAATAATTTCATCATTTTCTGTCTTGGCGGGGGCAACAATATGATACCCTGCCCGGCTGTTATGCGTTCGCCCAATGATGTAATAAAGGGTATTTGGAATCCAGTTAACTTTTAATTGGATTCGATTAAATTCAATTTCTTGGTTTGCTTGTATTTTTTTCAAAACTGCCTCTAACGACATAGGGGCGGCCGTTAAAGATTTTTTCTTAACCGCAATTAAATCATTCTTCCATTGCAGACGATGGACTTGCCAGGTTCCCAGTAAACATAAAATTAAAAATCCTATAACTGTTGCACTCCAGAAAGTAATTTTTTTGGCGATCATGCATCCCACCAATATAAGAAAACAAACAAAAACAACCAAACAACATCAACAAAGTGCCAGTACCAAGCGGCAGCTTCAAATCCCATATGTTTCTTGGGGGTAAATTGCCCTTTGTTCATGCGCCATAAACACACCATCAAAAACAAAGTTCCAATAATCACATGCGCCCCATGAAATCCTGTTAACATATAAAAGTTCGACGCATAAATACCGTCCGTAAATTTAAAAGGCGCAATGACAAATTCATAAGCCTGAATAGATGAAAATAATAACCCCAAGCCAATGGTAATCATTAACCCTTTTTTTGCATCCTTTAATTTGTTTTCAAGAAGGGACGCATGTGACCAAGTTAAAGACGTTGCTGACAGTAATAAAATCAGTGTGTTTAAATAAGGTAGGTGAAAGGGATCAATGGTTTCAATACCTTTTGGCGGCCATTGACCAATGGATTCCATTGGAAATAAACTGGCATTAAAGAATGCCCAGAAAAAAGCTCCAAAGAACATAACTTCTGAAACAATAAATAAGAATACCCCAACCTTAAGACCAATTTGAACAATTTCAGTATGTTTTTTTTCCACTACCGATTCATGAATAACATCTTTCCACCAACCAAAGGCCGCACTTAAAATAATTGAAATCCCAATAAAGAACGGTATTTTTGTATAGTCATGCGTAATTAAGGCCAAGCCAATGGCTGTGATTAAGGCCCCCAAGGCGGCAACCAATGGCCAGGGGCTTAGGTCAACCAAATGGTATGGGTGCTTTTTATTTGGGCGTATCCCCACACGATATTGATCAATATCTATTTGCATTGCTGCTTTGCGGGCAACGGATTTAATTTCTTTGAATTTATCCACCATGATTCTATCCTAGATTCCAGACCTGGGCCAAAATTTGGTGGCTGAAGCCGTTCCCAATACGCCACATAGTCGTTTTTGTTATAAAACAAAGGTATCATGTAATGGTTGCTAAGTAAAATACGATCAATCACTTTTGCAACCGTTACCAATTGCCCCCAAGTTGGGGCCGTTATTAACTTTACAATCAAATCATCAATCACTGGGTCTTTAATTCCAGGATAATTTCGGCTGCCATTTATATCAGCCACTTTTGATGAAATATAATTAATAATTTCATTCCCAGGCGACCGCGCCCCCTGCCACTGAATAAAGGCCATATCATAATCAAATTTAATCCGGCGCTGTTCATATTCTGAAACTTCCATAATCTTTAACTTTGGATAAATCCCCAAGCGCTGTAAATTCTTGGTTAACCCCAAAACAATTTTACGTTTTTGCGTAATGGGCAAAATGATGTCAAAGGTAAAAGGCTCCTTTGTTTTTTCATGAATCAATTTGCCTGATTGATAAACCCATCCAGCCTTTTTTAAAAGCTGTCGGGCCTTTTTTAAGACCAGTCGTTTTTTATAATCATCCGACAAATCTTCAAAAATAACGGGGGGGGCATACACATCTGCACACACTTTATCCCCGTAAGAATCCAGTAAATATTTTTCTTCTTTAGAGACATCTTTTTCAGCCGCTAAAGATGTGTTGACAAAGAAACTTTTTGTACGGGTCATTTCCCCATGATACAGGGTCTTGTTCACCCATTCAAAATCATAAAGCATCGCCAACGCCTTGCGCACCCGCGGGTCTTTAAAAATATCACGACGGGTATTAAAAACCAAAGCTGTCATCCCAACAGACCGGAAATGTTCGATGGCCGATTTTTTAATACCCTTTTTTTTGGGGGAATCAAATATGTATTGGGTGTGCCATTTTGATGGATCTTTTTCTTCAAAATAATCAATGTCCCCTGCCAAAAATGCCTCGTACATGACTTCTTTATTTCGGAAATACAAAAGTTCAATTTCATCAAAATTATACCGACCTTTATAATTTGGAAGGTCCCACCCCCAAAATTCAGGTCGCCGTTTATACGTTAACGATTTACCCACCTGAACCTTGGTAATTTTATAGGGACCATTGGCAATTAAGGGGTCCAATAAATTATGTTCTAAGGTCTTGCCTTTATAATATTTTTTGGGAATCAGCGGCATAATACTGATAATTAAGGGCAATTCCCGATCAATATAATCAGCTGTTTTAAACGTAAATTTAACTTTTCTTGGTCCCAATTTTTCAACTTGTTTAACTTTACGATAATACGTTTTCATGAAGGCATGACCTTGTTCAAGCCATGTATTAAAACTGAACACCACATCATCTGCCGTAATGGATTCCCCCGTATCCCATTTGGCATTTGGGTTAATATTATAAATAATCCAGGTACGATCCTCTGGCATTTCGGCTGACTTTGCCACAACGCCATAAACGGTAAAGGGCTCATCCGCTGACCGACCCATCAAGCTTGCCCGCGCGATGTGAAGCTTGTTGGCAGGCACGCCATTTAAAACATAATGGTTTAAACTATCAAATGTTCCAACGACCCCTACCCTTAGTTTCCCGCCAATTGGGGCATCCGGGTTGGCATAATCAAAATGGGTAAAGTCTTTTGCATATTTTGGTTGGCCATGTTTTGCAATGGCATGAACAGGCTTGGCCGCCTGGGAAAGGCTGGAAAAAAATAAAAATATTAAAAAGATTATGTACTGTTTGCCCCCCCTTAATCGTCGTCCCGCACTTGATACGGGACCCAGAAAAAAAACCTCCTCACAAGCTGCATCTTTTTCAGCTAGATCAGCCCTAGGTCCCACGATCAAGTCGTGGGATGACGGCATAAGGAACGAGGCGTGCATCAGTCCTTTTACCACTTAAAAGCGCCCGTAATATACGTTGGATAAATACGATTTTGTTGCAACATATCTTCTATTGATTTGGTCGATAAATCACTGTGGTGAAGGCCAGAATTAATCAAGACAGAATCAATGCCATAATCATTGGCGCCTTTAATATCAGTAAATAATCCATCGCCAATTGCCAAGACTTTATTACGATCTTTGGTGCCATGTTTTTCAAACATTTTGTCATACACATATTTTTTTGGCTTGCCGATATAAATAACATGGCCGCCCTTTTCTTCATATTCTTTGGCAATAGAACCTGGGCAAACGATGACTTCGTCTTTTTTCATAACTTTCATATCAGGATTGGAACACACCATTGGCAAATTATATGTCAAAGCCATTGCCATTTTTTCTTGATACCCGTCCACTACGCCGGCACATAATACATATTGGGCAGCGGCATAATTATCGGTTGCGTTACCCGGTAGTTCTTGATCAAGGGGGCCATTTTTGGCCTCATCCCCAATATAAATAAAATCTGCGTTGGGGGCAAAATGTTCCCCTGATTCGACCACCTCAACAACAGCGTCGCCTGAACAATAGATAAAATCATAACAATCTTTTGGAATGCCAAGACGCGTAAATATTTCTTTTTGAACCGCCCCAAGACGTGGTGAATTGGATAAAAATCCAACAGCTTTATTATGGGCTTTTAAATTTCTTAAACAATCAATAACACCAGGAAAGGCCTCATACCCATCATAAACCACACCCCATATGTCTATGATGAAATAATCATAGTTTGCATATACTTCTTGTAGTCCTTTGCAGTGTTTGATAGTAATCATTATATACCCTTTTTAGATTATTAAGAATATCAAGGAAGCCATCATGATTCAATGTTTTACAACAAAAGACTCCAATGCCATTCCCATTTATGGATTGACTGAAAATTCAATTAAGTCTTTTGTATCAGAATTCCCCGAGTTTTCAAAATGGATTGATCATAGTGACTTTACAGCAAGTCCCCGCAGCTTGTGCCTAATTAAAAAAGACGATGGGTCGTTAACAACCGTTTTATATGGTTGCTCTGATGGGTTTGAATCCTTTTGGGATGGGGCCTTTTTGGTCAGTTCCCTACCCTACAAGCACACATATACAATTCAAAGTAATACAATTGAACATTCCAATTTCTATTTCAGTTGGGGCATGGGAACCTATGCATTTGATCGTTATAAAAAATCAGACAAATCATTTCCCCAATTGGCTGTTGCAGACGAAGGTCTGGCAGAACAAGTAAGTTCATTGGTTTCCTCTAGCTTTCTTATTCGCAATTTAATTAATACGCCGGCGAATGATTTGACCCCAGAAACTTTGGCGGCCGCGGCAAAAGATGTGGCAACAAAATACAAAGCCCAGATCAACGAAATATCCGGCAAAGATTTGGAAAATGGTTTCCCCCTGATTCACGCAGTCGGGAAAGCCTCTGAAAACAAGCCCCGTTTGGTCCATTTGACTTGGGGCGACAAACAACATCCCAAAATCGCATTGGTTGGAAAAGGTATTACGTTTGATACTGGAGGGTTGGACATCAAACCTTCCCCGCACATGACATTGATGAAAAAAGATATGGGCGGATCTGCGCATGTATTGGGGTTGGCCAATTATATTATGGCTCAAAATCTACCTGTTCACTTAGATGTATATCTCCCTTTGGCGGAAAATAGTATTGGCAGCAATGCCTTTCGCCCCGGAGATGTTTTAAAATCCCGCAAAGGGTTAACGATTGAAATCGGCAATACAGACGCCGAAGGACGCTTGGTTTTGGCGGATGCGATGACTTATGCCCAAGAACACAATCCAGATTTATTGATTGATATGGCGACTTTAACAGGCTCTGCCCGCATTGCAGTAGGCGTTGATATCTCAGCCATGTTTGGCACAGATCCAGAGCATTGCAGTTTACTGACAGCTTTGGGCGAAGAAACATATGATCCTGTTTGTCAGCTTCCTTTGTGGCAGCCTTACGCACAAGATCTGAACAGTTCCATTGCAGACCTTAATAATGATGCCTCCAGCAGATATGGCGGGGCCATTCACGCGGCCTTGTTCCTTCAGAAATTTGTAAATAAAGATCTGCCTTGGTTGCATTTTGATATTATGGCTTGGAACAATAAATCATTGGCAGGCCGCCCAGTTGGCGGCGAAGCCATGGGCTTGCGGACATTGATCCGCTTTGTTGAAGATATGTACAGTTAAAGCATTTTAATTTTAACTTTTTCTTGCAAAAAATCCCAAAATTTCTTATCTATATCTTAAGTAGAGAGATGAGATATAATGAAAAAGTTTATTGTTTTTGCCGCCTTATTATTAATAAGTTCAGCCACAAAATCTTATGCTGCGGCATGCGAACGGGTTGATTTGGCCGCCTCTAAGAAAGTACGATTTGCAGTCCATACAATTTACAAACGATGCTTCCTGGTTGAATCTAAGCCCGATTGCACCCTTCAGGAATTCAAACAATTTATCAGACATAGTTTATCCAACAGGTTTCCTGAAAATGATTTTTCATCTATTAAAATTGATGTAAGCAAAGGGGCTGTTCCTTTAATTGATGATTCTATAAAGATATCTGATTATGGTGTTAATGTTAGTTCACTGCCATCATTTGAATCAACATTAATTATCAGCCTTACCCATCCTAAGAAAGGGTATATCGGAAGGGATCTTAAAAACGAAGTACCCTTTAGACGTTCTGAACTTATAAAAACACTTCCTATTTATTCGGTGATTAAAGATATGTTAGATCGACCGCTTAAAGACAGACATGGGTTGGGTTACCTGAAATCCTAAGGCTGTGTAAATACCAAGGGAAGAAGGTGAACATTGGGCAAAGGCTGTTTGGGCCCCATATTTTTTAGCCTCTGTCAAACGCCATCGAATCATTGAACTTATACACGGGGCGACGATTTCTATGCAAAGACAGACCCTCTTAATCGTCATCCCGGACTTGATCCGGGATCCACAGCGGTGTTTGCCGGATTATGGTACGATTTCTGGAGACCTATTTTACTTCGTCGCCCAATACTTGATACCAGGACCCAGCCTAACGCTAACCAGGTACACGGAGATTGCCAGCTATACCGTTACTGGACCCCGTGTCAAGCACGGGGCGACGAGGTTGGGTGGTGTCAAGCACCAGGGCGACGAATAAAATAGGTCCGCTCATAAGCTTAATGGCAAACGATCCTACCCCGGTGATCCTATACGTATCGTCGTCCCGGACTTGATCCGGGACCCAGTCATAATCTAAAAGGCAGGCGGGTTGTATCCGGTGAATACCGCCCTGGACCCCGCATCAAGTGCGGGGCGACGAATAAAAATAGTCAACGAATTTGTGAACCTATACACGGGGCGACGAGGTTGGAAGGTGTCAATTATGGGGCGAAAGCGGTGGAAGTTCAGAGGACGACTGCTGGAAAGTATAAAGCTTCATTTCATGAGCCCTTACCGGTCAGGTCCCACGGCTTTACGACAGCGAACACACATCCCCGGACAAGCCGGAGACGTATAATTTTAATAATTATTAAAATCTATTCTTTCGTAGACACTACAACTCATAGCTTTCCAAATAAAATAGTCATTCTGGCTTGCTGAAAGTTCCTTGATTCCTTTATACTATGCAGATGAAATTTATTAAGGACTTGTTGAATGATAATATTTTTGAGGGGCATTTTAGGAAAAGTGAAGTTGAAAAGCACCGTGTACCTGGCGTACATGGGCATCATAAATAATATTTTCTGCAAAGCCAATCAAGTTAATTTTGACACAAGGCATAAGCGCAGGCGCCTACCCTTTCTAGGCAACAAGCACAAGAACGATGTGACAAAGGTTAAATCGATTGGCGCAAATCGCCCAAAAAGCGCATTTTGCAACAGTCCAATTATTTACTTAGTTTTATTAAGCCTGCCGTTTGTGACTCTGGCAAAAAAGCCCCAGCGACTGTGTAAGGTCAAAAGTTGGGCTGTTTATAAAGAAGCCAAAGGCAAAAAGAAAAATCAGTTTTATATTGTCAGCAAACCTTACCGAACCGATGGCAAGGTGATGCGTGCCTTTAAACCCTATGTGATGGTTAGTCGCGATCCTTTGACGAAAAATCCCATTGTCAGTGTTTATACAGCCACACCCCACAAAGATTGGTCAGAAATAAAGGTATGTCCTGGTAAGAAATGTTTCACCCTGCATGCCAAAAATAATCGGGCATGGACTGCCAGCACCCAAGATGATAAACGCATTATCCAGGCCATGAAAAACTGGAAATACCTGCAGGTGATGTATACCTATAAAGACAAACCCATCAAGGATCGATATTCCTTAATGGGCTTTAGTAAATCATACCGTAAGGTTTTTAAACATTAACTTACGCGTCAACACTTGCTGACGAAGCAGCAGCTGATGCTGCCGATTCTTCGCCTTCTTCTGGATTATCAAACTTAGTAGGAGAAAAATCATACCACTTACGTCCATCATCTTTTGGAAGATCTGGTGTGTAATCCATTGATAAGTGTGGATTACCTCTATTCAAATAACGCTTAACATTACCATCCATATCAATAAAAACTGTTTGGATAATATTTCTTTCAATATCTGGTCTTGAAGGTAGATCTGAATAATGCCTACCTTCTTCAGAAAATAGTTTAACCATTTTAGCGTACTCAAAAAGTTCCGCGTCAACTAAGGCAAGTTTTGCCTCGTCAGATTGATAGTAACAGACAGGGCTTCCTATAATGTGTGGAGATGCTGTGATATGCACAAAATATCCAAAATCAGTTAAAACCTGGCCCAATGCAATTTCATTAACCCCAAATAAATGAGAAAATATATCTATATGGACTTGACTTGTTGGACTATCCTTTTTTACAAGACCAATAATTTTATTAAGTTGGTTGTGGTGATAAGGCTCTTCCACAAGACCATTAATTAAGGCAATTTCTCCATTATCTTTATTCCATATTCTAAATAATGATGACCCGTTCGCAACAAATCCTTCTTTTGGTATAGACCCGAGAACCCCTGAACTTGCAGGTATTTCTACTCCTAAAGCAAAGGAAGTCCTTTCTTCATCGGAGATTGAGGGAACACCACTTGTAAAATCAATAAAAGGATATGCTATCATAACACGTTCAAAAACAGCGGGAGCTAATCTATGCCGGATATCAGGACATTTCACTTTTTCCTCATAAGATGAAACATTTAAATAGCACCTTTCTTCTCCTGACCAAGTTGGGTTGATTATTCTGTTTTTAATCTCTTCTGGAAAAGTTTCAGTCTCCTCCAATGCCATAGGCTCGGGTCTGTACCCCCCCCAAACAATATAAGATTTTCCAGATTTACAGTCTATGACAGCAACCGAACGATCAGCACCCTGGAAAGCACGCCTTTCCTGGCTTATTTCAGATCTAGCATCTTCATCATGCCCATATACTAAATCTATAGCTTTCAATACTTGAGATTTAAATACAGTTTCCTGAATGGCACCAGCTTCCCCCTCACCAACAATTGTGCTGGCGGCGGCATGGGCCTGTGAACCCCACAAAACCAATGTTAATAATGTTAAAACCTTTAAACTTAATTTTTTCATAATATAACCTCAATAATTTAAAGATCCATCTTAGTACGTTTCTCTGAATTCACAACTTTTTTCGCGAATGTTTCCCATAAAAAAACCCATCAAGGATCGATATTCCTTAATGGGCTTTAGTAAATCATACCGTAAGGTTTTTAAACATTAATTTACGCCATAAAAAAACCCGGCGGATGGCCGGGTTTTTGATTCGTTTTCAAAAAAACTATTTAATGTTTTTAACAGCTTTTGAAAGTCTGGACGTTTTTCTTGCCGCCATTTCTTTGCCGATCGTTCTTTTTTGGGCTGCGCGCGCAATAACTGATTCAGCATCTTTCAAAGCAACTTTTGCTTTTTCTTTATCTTTTCCTTTGATGGCCTCTTCAACTTTCTTAATGAAAGTTTTTACTTTGGACAAACGTGATTTATTGCGTTCTGTGCGAACTTCAATTTGCCTAATCTTTTTTTCTGCTGACTTATGCGTTGCCATATCTAAACCTTTTTAAATTCTGTATAAAAATTTCACGATAAACATATACTACATATTTCACAAAAGTCAACTATATAGACGATAATTTATCGATTTTTTGTTCCACTTACCAAAGAAAATTCCACGAATGAAATCATATTTCGATATTTCTTAATTTTAACAGTTAATGTTTCCCCCTCACGGAGATATTTTCCTTGATCTTTTTTCTGCCAGCCCAAATTGGGTAACGTCCCGTCATAATAGGCAAATATTTCATTCGGGGAAACCGTCCCATGCATAACAGTTGAAAGAATCTTTCCTTGCGGAGACGCAAACGTTGCCTGCGCACTGGTATCACTTTCTTGCAAGCGTGGCATCAACGGAATATCTTCAGTTCCACTGATGAATTTTGTCTCGGCGCCAGCCCCGAAAGACCCGACTAACAGTATAATTAAGATTACTTTAATCATTTTTCCATCCTATCTTATTTTTGGCACTTTGGACAATAAAAAGTTGACCTTCCTGCCTGGGTTATCCGTACAATTTTGGCGGCGCATTTTTTACACCCCTGGCCAGCTTGGTCATACACATTAAATTGATATTGAAAGTACCCCAAACTGCCATCTGATTTACGATAATCTTTCAAGGTGGATCCCCCCGCCTTAATGGCATTTGCCAAAACTTTCTTTATGGAAAGGCAAAGGGTGTCTGCCTTGGATTTTGTTATTTCATGGCCGGGACAATTTGGATTAATTTTTGCATCAAACAAGGCCTCGCACGCATAAATATTGCCAACCCCCACAACCAGACGTTGATCCATAATAAGATTTTTGATGGGGGCTTTCTTATTCGCCACTGCCGCCTTAATAAGTTGCCCCTTAAAATCAAGGCTTAACGGTTCGCACCCCAGATGCCCCAACAAGGCATTCTTTATAAAGTCATGATTATTGACCAACTGAATGGTACCAAACCGCCTTGGATCAAAATACCGTATCCATGTGCCATCCTGCAGAATCAATTGCACATGATCATGTTTTTCATAGATTGGGGGTTTGGATGGCTGTTCAGATATCTTAACGCGCCCGGACATACCCAAATGCCACAACATGCCATTTTCGGTATCTGTTTCAATTAAGATATATTTCGCCCGCCTTGTTATATTTTTAATTAAGGCCCCTTGCATGGCTTGTTCAAAGTTTTTTGGAATTGGCCAGCGCAAATCATAACGACGCACATGAACAGATTGAATACGTTTATTGACCAATTTTTGGGCCATTTCTTTGGTGACTGTTTCGACTTCGGGTAATTCGGGCATTTTCTTGCTGACATTCCTTTAATGATTCATTATTATCTTTGCAAGAGGGTTGCTATGCAAGATAAAAAAACAGACTTTGGATTTAAAAACGTTTCAATTTCAGACAAAACTGATTTGGTTAAACGTGTCTTTAATAATGTTGCCAGCCGGTATGATTTAATGAATGACTTAATGAGTGGCGGCCTGCATCGTCTGTGGAAAAAACAATTTATCAGTCATATTCCGCGCAACCCTGGCACCAAATTATTGGATGTTGCTGGCGGGACGGGTGACATAACCCTGGCCTATATGGACAGTACCAAAGATTTAAAAACCAAAGCCACCGTGTATGATATTAACGAAGCCATGTTAGAAGAAGGCCGTATCAAAGCCTTTGACAAAAATAACTTTAAAAATATTTCATGGGAATGTGGGCCTGCTGAAAAATTACCTTTTAAGGATAATTCATTTGATGTGTATACGGTTTCTTTTGGATTGCGAAATATCACAGAAAAAGAAACAGCCCTGGCTGAGGGTTATCGCGTCTTAAAGTCTGGCGGAACACTTTTATGCCTTGAATTCAGCCAAGTGGATAGTCATACCTTGCAAAAAATATATGATTTTTATTCTCTAAAAGTTATCCCTCTGATGGGCAAAGTTGTGGCAAACGATGGCGATTCTTATAAGTATTTGGTGGAAAGTATCCGCCGCTTTCCTGATCAAGAAACCTTAAAAGGCATGATTGAAACTGCTGGATTTACCAATGTTGTGTATAAAAACCTAAATAAAGGTATCGTCGCCATTCATCAAGGCTGGAAAGTATAGCCATCTGCCACTCCAACCTTGTCGTCCCGTGTATAGGTTCACAAATTCGTTGACTATTTTTATTCGTCGCCCCGCACTTGGTGCGGGGTCCAGGGCGGCAGTCATCGGATACAATTTTCGTCATTCTGAATTTAGTTCATAATCCATGTATCTCTGGCAGGTAAGGTATTTGTGATGAACACCGCTGTGGATTCCGGATCAAGTCCGGAATGACAATGAAGAAAGATGTCTAAGGTGGATTGGATTCCGGATCAAGTCCGGAATGACGATTAAGAGGACCTGTCTTTGCATAGAAATCGTCGCCACGTGTATAGGTTCACAAATTCGCTGACTATTTTTATTCGTCGCCCTGGTGCTTGACACCAGGATCCAGCCTCATTTTTTACCAGGTTTCCCATTAAAGTCGCCCAAAATCTGGACATATTGACACAGATATGGTTAACCTCAGCCAATGGGTTTTTTCGCTTTGCTTCATAATTGCGTTAAAGTGCCTAAAAAATAGGCACGGAAAACCGCGAAAAATAATTTTTTTATTAAAAAAGTGCCTACGTGCGCATGGCTTAGGAAAAACAGGCCTAACCAATTAATGCGGGTTACAGACCTGTAATAAACATAACTAACTGAAATAACTGACTTATTTATCCATGCGTAAAACGCATAGTATTTCCCGTTAATTTTATCCAGACTAGGTTTTTTCAGGGGGCAACAAAACGGCAGGCGCATCGAATTCGGTAACCTCTGGCCTGGACCCCGTGT
>CAJXSI010000020.1 GCA_913061155.1 uncultured Alphaproteobacteria bacterium | reverse complement strand
TAAATTAGCTGCTTACTCGTTACTCTTCTTACTTATCTTTACTCTTTCTAGGAACTGGTGAGTTCGAAAACTCTCCATATATGTATATACCCACCCCCACTATGTCAATAACAAATTTCAAAAAAAACAAACTTTTTTTCACAGTATTTTGAAAGGGTTATAAAGAACCGCTGATTTCCGCCAAAACTTGCTTTTAGCGAACGAAGGGACCCTTTGATTTTTCATGAATTATCTTTATATTTTTTAAGATAACAATGCAAAAAATTACATCTGCAACACAATGGGATGGTGCATTTTAATGCAACGAAGTCCTATAAGAGCATATTGTTGTCCAAATATAAATCATGTTTACTTATCAAAATGTGGGCCATCCATCGCAATACAGTTTATATAAATGGCTATTTAATCTCAGGGCACCCAAAATTCCCGTACACTTTATTGTGAAAATATTTTCGTTCAGCAAAAAACTATCGCGCCGTCAAGACTTCGCCAAGCCTTCGGACAATTCCAATAACAACCTTATAGATATCTTCCCGGCCTACATTTGTTACCGTGAATCCTTCCCCTTCTTTATCAACAAAGACTCTTGTTGGAAAAATATCCATTTTTGAAGGAACAGAAAACATTTCCGGCGCATACACATCTTTAGCTCGACCAAACCTATCTTTTACTGTTTTGCTGTTTTTGGGCTCTCTTGCTTTATACCCTGCAACCAAAGATAAAATTCTATCTCCAGTTTCCAACCTTTCCCCAACCAAAGTTTCTGGTTTTAAGGAATCAAGCACCTTTTGAACGGATTCAACAAGTAATTTTGTTTCTGCAATGGTTATAAAAAATGGCGGGAGGTCAAAAGGGGCAATATGACGCTCCACCCCATACTTTAATTTGGTCCATCTTTTGTATCCTTCTGTTTCATGAAATTCTGGCGCACTTAAGGCCGCCGCAGAAAGGGCATTTTCTGAAAAAAGGCAAAACAAACCATATAAAATAATTAAAACTTTTTCTCGCATCTTCATTCTCTCCATCAAAAAGTATTAGAATAAATCTACAATGGTTCTGAAAAATTGAAAAGATTTTTTTACAAAAGAGGATGGTGGAGCCAAGCGGGATCGAACCGCTGACCTCCTGAATGCAAATCAGGCGCTCTCCCAGCTGAGCTATGGCCCCATCGTAAGGGATATCAAAGTTTAAGTGGTGGGCCTGGGAAGACTCGAACTTCCGACCTCACGCTTATCAAGCGCGCGCTCTAACCAACTGAGCTACAAGCCCTTAAACTTCAACAGTTAACAAGGAATATATAGCGGATTCAGTTATATATTTCAAGCATTAAAAATAAAAAAATTTGCCCATAGATTTACCCCCCCCTTATAACCTATGATAGGCAAACATTAATAACTTTATGAGGATAGGAGTACAATAATGAATCAAAGGCAACCCTCAGAATACAAAGATGCAAAGTTAGATTTTTCAGACCATCTGAGGAATTCAATTCGTGATTATTGGTGGGATTATGATTTCCTTCAACTGATGCAAAAACGCCTTGGCCTAAGTAAATTAAAAAATGGCTTAGATCTGGGGTGTGGTATGGGGCATTGGACCCGCGCCATTCTTCCCCACCTTCATCCTGAAGCCGCAATTACTGGTATTGACAGCAATGTGGAATGGATCCAAGAAGCCATTCATTTATCCAGCCAGCGGATGAACTTTGATTTTGGCGATGCCTATTCAATTCCTTTTCCTGATGAAACTTTTGATTTTGTTACGTGTCAAACACTGTTGATGCATCTTGAAAAACCGGCAGATGCCATAAAAGAAATGTATCGTGTTTTGAAAAAAGATGGCGTTATTTTCCTGGCCGAACCGAATAACTATGGCAACTTAGTTCGTATTAATTCTGCCCAAGAATGCCTAAGCCCCGCAGAACGGTTACAAATAACAGAATTGTATACCACCATTGAAGAAGGCAAAAAAATTGTTGGGGATGGTTTTATGGGCATCCTTTACCAATTGCCAAAACTTGCCCAAAATAACGGATTTAAGCATGTCCAGTGCTATAGAAATGATGTGGTTTTTAATATTTTCCCTCCTTATAAAAACGATGCCCAAAAAGCCATGTTGGATTTTTTGCTGATTTTTATGGAAAAAGGATATGCCTATATATTTCCCCGAGAAATTACAGAGAAATATTTCTTAGCCGCGAATAACGACAAAGCATTATATCGTAAGTTAATGAACACCTCTGACAAACTAAATGATATTTATAAAGAACAAATAATTAACAAGACTTTCGAGGGAAGCTTTGGTCCAGATATGATCATAACTGCTGGCGTGAAATAACCCCCTCCCGAATACTGTCACAATCTTTAAAGCCCGGGATACCCCCCGGGCTTTAATTCTTTCAGCTTGCCCCCCTTATAATTTTTAGGGGCGGCCTTCACATGTGAAGGGGCCGTTCATTAAACAAAGGAAAAACACGCCTTAGAAATCTTTGCGTGCAACAGCACCACAAGGTCGACTGTTAAGATTGATAATTTGGGATTTGGGGATAAAGAAGGATTAAGGAAAAATTATTCTTGGCTTTCAACAACTTCTTCATGCAACTTCTGAAGTGTTTCAGAAATTTGTTTATTAAGCTTATGGGAAACCATATTACGGGCCACATTAATGGCATAAGAAAAACCTTCACCATCTGCCCCGCCATGGCTTTTAATCGCGATGCCTCCAAGGCCAATCAAGATGGCGCCATTGTGAACTTTGGGATTCAAACGTTGTTTGACGGCTTCCATCGGCCTCCTAAGCAAAAGATACCCAAGCTTTGTCAACCAGTTTTCCTTAAAAGCTTCCTTCAAAAGATCTGTCATAAAACGGGCAAAACCTTCGGCTGACTTTAATGCCGCATTTCCTGTGAATCCATCTGTGATAATAACGTCAGTGGTGCCTTTGAAAAGGTCGTCCCCTTCAACGAATCCATAAAAATTTATTGTCTTTTTCGCACGTCTTAAAATCTGGGCAGCGCCTTGAACATTGGCATTTCCCTTCATTTCTTCTTCACCAATATTTAACAAACCAATGGATGGGTTATCAACACCAATGACTTCGCGGGCATAAATTTTTCCCATCACGGCAAATTCAACCAAGTTGTCAGCGTCACAAGAAACATTGGCCCCCAAGTCCATCACGACTGATGTTCCTTTTTTCGTTGGAAATGTCCCCGCAATTGCAGGTCGGGAAACGCCATCCGTTGTTTTTAAAAAGACCTTAGCCATGGCCATATAGGCCCCGGTATTTCCAGCGGAAACAACACAGTCAGTTTTTTTATCCCGCACAGAATCAACGGCCATTCGCATGCTGGATGTCCGATTACGTAGGGCAACTGTGGGCTTGTCCTCATTCCGGACATAGTCCTTTGTGTGGATTAATTCACATTTACCCTTTAAATTGGGATATTTTTCAAGAAGGGGGTTTATTTTGGCCTGATCACCAAACAACATAAATTCAATATCTTGATGCATTTTAAGGGCCCGTGAGACACCCTCAATAACCATATCGGGGGCGGAATCGCCCCCCATTGCATCTATTGCTATTTTGATTATTTGGCGTTCAGCCATTGCTTTTATTCTGCTGACGTTTCGTCAGCATCTTCCTCTATTTCTGGTTTTTGTGCTACAACTTCGCGTTTGTTGTAAAAGCCACAAGAACCACAAACATGGTGTGGACGCCTTTGTTCACCACAGTTTTGGCATTCAGCATAACCTGGAATTTTAAGCGCGTGGTGTGAACGACGCATATTACGTTTTGATTTAGATGTCTTTTTCTTTGGAACAGCCATAATTTCCTCTAATACTTTTTAGCATATTTAACGAACGATGACACAGGGAATAAGCCACGACGTGTACAATTTGTCCACGAAGAAAGCCGTAATAATGTGCCAGAATTAAGTCAATATGCTATATCCAAAATTCTTAATCCTTGATACCTGAATCCCAGATAAAAAGCAAGGACCTTCTTATATTTAAGATCGAAGGCCCTTTATGTCAACCAGGTTTTACAAAAATTTATTGCACATTGCATCCACAGCAAGAACGATTCGCATGATCTGTTTCTGATGCCGGCGCTGCGGCTGGTGCTGGCGGAGGTTCCATTGTAACTTCAACAGGATCAACCTGCTTGTATACAGTATATTCAAGCCCATCAACACCAACCCGTTTGTACCAAACCTTTTGCTGCCTACTTTGATACCATTTACCGCCTTCTTCACAGGGGTCACCCATATTTTCCAAAGGTTCTTTGCGGTCTTCCAAGCGTTTATGATACACAGGGGCACCGAATCCTGCACCTTCTACATAATGCCTGTTGCCTTCTTCATCTTCCCCATACACCCTGATACGCGGAATGGAAGTAAAAGTCACATGGTCATGACTTTGTTCTGTCCAAGTTATTTCTTCTACTCGAGGTAAAGTTTTTTCTTCTATTTTTTCTATCCCATCAGCATCAGTTGTTTTATAAAGAATGCTGATGATCCCCTCATCCTCTTCATCTTGTATACATAAGATACTTCTCTTAACAACTTCATCTGGTTCTCTTGCTGCTGCTGCTTCCAAAGCCTTAGTTCTAGCAGCCTCATGACGGGCCATTTCTTCATCTTCTCGGGCCATTTGATCTTTTAAAGCTCCGCCAACGCGTTCTCCTGGAACCGATCTGTAATAACTTGAATCATCCTCTAACGCAAATGCTGCAGCCCCATAACTGATTTGGGCATTTCCTAAAATCAGCATGCTTGTGCCTAATATCAATAATTTCTTCTTCATCTTTTCACCTCTCATCAAAAATTAAAATTCACAAAAGATATATTAATAAAAAGACAGAAAGACAAGGCTTTAGAAAGAAATTTCCCTTTATCTTGATACAGCGTCGCAAGAATTAGGCAAAATAGGCGGGGCAAATTAAGATTGATAATAAAATGGCGGGAGCGACGGGACTCGAACCCGCGACCTCCGGCGTGACAGGCCGGCGCTCTAACCAACTGAGCTACGCCCCCTTTTGAAGGGGTGGTTAAAAATATCCTTAGTTTCACTTTGATGCAAGACCTAAGTTTATTTTTTTGTGTCTACCTACACTTAAAAGTTTCGGCGTGACTTGTTTAATCTCGTCGAAGCTAAATTTTGTTAAAACAAAATCAGCGAAGACGGATGGTGGGCGATGACGGGATTGAACCGCCGACCCTCTCGGTGTAAACGAGACGCTCTACCGCTGAGCTAATCGCCCAAGCCACATTTGGTATATAGCAGAATCCCTATCTGCTATCAACCCTATAATCACTTTTTTTTCATCTTAAAAGGTAATTTATAAAAAAACCCAGGATATTTCCTGGGTTTTTAAAGGTCGCATCCTAAAACATGCTTACGGTGTGATTTTTGCGAGGGTTTTTAGAAAAACCGAAGCTGAAAAAGCAGAGCGTACTTATGTGTACGTGAGCACTTTCATCAAGGTTTGACGCGAAAACCATCCAAAGGGCACAACGTAACTATATTAGGAAACTTGATCTTTAAGACCTTTACCTGCACGGAACTTTGGTACGCGTGCTTCAGGGATTTGGATTGGTTCACCTGTACGTGGGTTGCGACCTTCAGTTGCTTTGCGGTGTGCCGTCAAGAAAGTTCCAAAACCAACAAGGCGAACTTCATGTCCTTTTTGCAAGGCATCGGAAATTGTGTCAAAAACACTGTCAACAGCTTGGGCAGCTGCATTTTTTGGTAATCCTGAACGTGTTGCAACTTCAGCAATCAATTCATTTTTGTTCATCGTTTTTTCCTTTATTTTATAGTTAAACACTAGGCTTGGTGCATGTTAGAACGAATTATTGGGAATAGTCAATGGCAGAAAACGCATTTTTTGTAGGAAAATAGCGAATCCCAAGGCTTTTTCAATAGAATTTCATAAATTTGGGGCAGATTAATAAGGCTGCATACCCTGGCCTGGCTGTGGCCCGTATCCTGAATTGGCGCCATATCCTGACTGTGGCCCGTATCCTGAGTTGGCGCCGTACCCTGACTGTGGCCCATATCCTGAATTGGCGCCGTAATATCCGCCACCTTGGGGCATACCCCTGTTCCCCCCCATTAAATTATTAACAAGGGACCGTCCAACCATACCTGAAAAGTTTGTTGGTTGTTGCGGCATTCCATATCCAGATTGGCCCATCATGCCGCCGCCCATCATATTTTGCCCCATGCCGCCCTGTTGCATAAATTGGCTGGCCGTACCCGCCAGGGGATCATCCGACCATGGCTGATTTAAAGTTGAATTTTCCATAGATCCCGGAGCGCCTGCCAGCGGCATAACACCATAAGGTATTCCTTGCCCGCCGCCCATACCACCTGAACCAAGCCCTGTTTGAATGCATTCTTGATTGTATTGGGGGGTATTCGCCATACCTTGATTGCGCATCATATTACATGATGCCCGGGCGGCCAAGCTTCTTCCTACACTAGCTCCTGCCCTTGTTGCCGCAGATCCGACTGCCGTTCCCACTGTTCTTGCAGAACTTCCTATTTTCGCTGCTGCCGATTTCATAAAATCACCCCAACCAGCCTTACCGGTTAACGAAAAACTTACAAATAGAATTGATAAAAATAATAGTCGTTTTGTCATGTGTCCCTGGCTTTTTATAATTATGCAGACGGCCTATAAGCCGGATTTTGTCCCATTACTGGGGGTAATTATTCATCTAGGATATTTGTTACCAAATACCTCGTGCGACCTACCCGAATGACGATCCAAAAACCGACCCTATGCCATTCCTATTTGGTCTTGCTCCAGGTGGGGTTTACCCTGCCACTTTTGTCACCAAAAGTGCGGTGCGCTTTTACCACACCATTTCACCCTTACCCTTGCGGGCGGTATATTTTCTGTGGCACTTTCCCTAGGGTTGCCCCCGCTGGGGATTACCCAGCACCTTGTTTTTGTGGAGTCCGGACTTTCCTCTTGATCCAAAGATCAAGCAATTACCCAGCCATCTGCCTTAATTGCATTTTGCCTTATTACAATATGGGGGTCAACTAACTTGTGGAACAGGTTGACTTTTTAAATCACCACCTTATATATACCCAGTGTATGAGGTGCAAAATGCGATTTATTTTTTCTTTAATTTTAATATGTTTCTTTTCAATTAATTCAGGCAACGCGTTATGCGCGGCTGCGGCAAGTAGTGCCGGATCAACCACACCGCCAACTGACGCCGAATTTTTTGAGACAACTGGTGTGCGTGTTGTTAGAAAGGTTCCAATTAAGTTCCTTGGAGAATCTGTTGAAATCGAGACAATTGATCGACCAAAAAGTAAAGCTGAAGAGGTATCGACAGCCGATATATTACAATATATAAATTGGGAAGGGTGCGACAAAGCATCAGTATTCCTTAAAAATGATAATGTACTATGCAGAATATTTAACAAAGATTCTTCTCTTATGGAGGAGCATACCTTTTCCCTTGCAGGGCATATTTCTAGACTCGCCCTTTCAAATAAGATTCCCCATGGGGTGATTAAACTCATAAAAGACGGAAATAAATTTAATAACCACATCCTTGACTTCAGAACAGGTGAAATGACCCTATGGTTTAAAGGCAATGTTCATTATGATAGATCTTCTTTCACCCCGGATCACACAGCCCTTTATTATATTGATACGCAAGATGGGAAAAATTGGGTTTTCCAGCATACAATCGGGAAAATTGAAAGAACCCCCTTATATAATTTAAGCACCCGTCACCCTGATCAAACCCATACCATAGACCCTATGCATATTATTTTACATGTGGATAAAGAAACAGAAAGGGTTGTCTATACAAACCCCAAAGAAATTTCGAATCCATCTGTATACATCTCTTCAAAAGATCATTCTGGGGCCTTCCAGCTTAAAGGCGCACTAATATCATCATATTATTCAACAACCTACTACCACAGTCATCATATGGCAGGAAAAGGGTTGTTTTATATTAGTAACCATTCCGGAGCAGATCGTCTTCACTGGAGCCAAATTGATGAAAGTGGTGAAACAAATAGCACAATGTTTATGGATGGATGCGGAACAGAAAGCACTAGTTTTGACTTGAATTTCATACCGGCAATGGATAGGGGGTCTATTGCTGTGAAATCAAGACAAGAGGGGGATACCAACTGGAAAATCATAAAATTTACCGGAGAGGATCCATCAGAAGATCAGCGGACATATCAAGCCCTTAAAGACACACAAAATATTATTTCCCTTAAAGGCAGCAGAACCATTTCTGAAATCGGACCACAAAGATTCCCCCCTACCCTTGTTGAAACAGATATGATCTCTGGAAATATTATTAGGGTCTTGCGAAAACCTGTTTTGCCAAGGGGCCTATACTACCCCCCCATTCTATCCAGAACCATTCCTTCCTGTATTGATGGACGGGAAGTCCACTTTCTTTTTAATTTACCCCCCTTGTTTTCTAGTGAAACAGATCAAAAAAGACCTTTTGTTCTTCAATTAGGGGGTGGACCTATTGTAGCTCCTAGCACTGCAGAAGAATTACGAAGTACTGGGATAGACCTTGCCCAAAAAGGCATTGGGTGCCTTTTTATTAATTATCGGGCGCGGTACGGGCGCCAAAAAGAAGATATCGAAAGCATGCGTGACGAAAAGGGTCAGTGGAATGATTATCATATATGGGATGTGGCAACCGTTTTACATGTCTTGCAAGATGCAGGTATTGCCACCGAATTTGTCCTTAGCGGCGGCAGTTTTGATGCCCACACTGTCTTGGCTCTTGCCCATGGACAAGAACCCGATACAGAACGGTTTTATGGCGAAGACCTAAATATCACAGGCCTTGTTTTGAAAAGTGGGTATTACATACCAGCTGTTGCAGGCCGACTTTCCAAGGTAACATTTGAAAATCCGAAAAAAAAATCCATCCCCACACTTGCCCTGCACGGGATGCATGATTGGCAATGCGAGTTTGCTACACAAGGAAAATTTATCAGGGAATACCTGAAAGATAACCCACTATCTTTATTCATTGCAGATCCAGAGGCTGAACACTCACTTGGCGGAAATCCAGACATAGATACCTTTATGGAAGATGTTTTACCTTCTATCATGGAAAAAATGGCTTTGGGATCTGCAGATCCTTTCAAAGATTTCAGAGAATCCAAATTACATCAATCCTTTATAGATCGTTATAAAGCAAAAGATACGGTCGCTGATATTACTGCCGAAGTTGAAAAGAACTCATCTGAAGAATCAGCTGGGGCCGCATCAGCAGCTGCAGCCGGGGCCGCGGCAGAATAAAATATTGAATACTGTCGCAATAACTGGGACTAAGCCTTTAAAAAATTACCAGCCGTCATATTCGGAACAAATTCGGTAATTTCAAAGGTTGCCAACCCACGGGTGATAAAGGGGTCTTGGTTGGCCATGTCAATAACTTTATCTTTACTATCTGCCTGCGCCAAAATAATGCCCCCTTCCCTTGGGACTTTTGGGCCTGATGCCAGGAAATTCCCCGCATCATAATGACGTTGCAAAAACACCACATGATCTGGGCGATTCTTTAAAACTGTATCCAAGTCTGCTGTATATGTCAGATTAATAATAAATAAATTTTGCATAACATTCCTTTATTGCGTTTTATTAAACATGCCGCCAATTGTTTGCGTCAGACGGTTGATATTAATTTCCTTGGATTCACTTTCCAAGTGATGGCCAGGAAATTTATTGGCCTTTATTGTATATTTTTTATCTGGTGCTTTGGAAGATGTAATAACCCTGTCTTTTGGCGTGTCTTCTGCCAACTTTGGGTCAAACGGTTTAGGCTTTAAATCAATCCCATAATCTTTGATCATCAGTTGAAAATTTTGGGCAGGATCAACATTATCAATTTCTGGGTAACGCACGGATGTGTCAAAAAGTGACTGAAAAAATAAAAGGATAATTTTAAAAAAGTCGGGCATATTTATTTCCTAAAACATAAACAATACTGTACATCGTTTCGGCCATAAAAGCGATATTATTAATCGTTATCTGGGGAAGATCATTTACCCAACCACCTATTCCGCCATCGCGAGTATCCACAAGGTGTGCGGCGATCCATACATCATCTGCCCCCTCCAAACCTCGTCGCCCTGTGTATAGGTTCACAAATTCGTTGACTATTTTTATTCGTCGCCCCGCACTTGATGCGGGGCGACGAAGTGAGAGGGAGCCGATGGCGTATGGATCGCCGCGCATCCTGTGGGTGCGCACGATGATGGAGCAAGGAATCTTGTAGATGAAGGGGCAAGGAATCCTGTATTAGTTGGGCTGCCTCAGATAAAACTATGTTCTTAACTTGTAATGGTTTTTAGAATTAAAATTGCTTTTAACCTTCATTTCTATTATAAAAGCGCTTAAGATGAAGTTGTTATTTTAAGGAATGGAGATATCATGGCAAAGCTGCATAACGTATCAGTAAGGTGCGTATACGCAATGATTCTTTTGGCAACCACTGTTGGTTGTACATTGCCATAAATTAAGGCGATTTAAATAGGGGGATATGTTTTCGTGGCATAACCCCTATTTCTTTAAATGCTTTATCCCTATTTTCAAATATCCAATCAATCATATATTGACAAAATGTCATTTGTTTTAGAATTAAAATTGCTTTTAACCTTCGTTTCTATTATAAAAGCGCTTAAGATGAAGTTAAGCTATGATTATGGAGAATACTATGAAAATTTTAACTGTGGCGACAAAAACAACATATACACTTGTTGCACTATCGGTTGTTGTGGGCATTGGATGGCCATAACAGATCTATATTTTTATATGGGTGTATAGGAGAATGATGGCGTAAGGTTTGCGCTATCAAAGCATATATTTCTAGATTCAAAAATCCAGTTTACAACCGTTCTTGCAGCAGAAGATTTATCAAGAAAATCTTTATTGACTGCAACATATAAGTCGATAGAATCCCCTTTAAAATTTGGGAAAACATTTTTTACATTCACATTCCCCAGTTTTAAAGTTTCCTCTGCGCCAGACATAATGCCCCATCCTTTTTCACACATATAGTCGATTAGGCGAGAGCTGTTAATTTCAAAGGCTTTTATGCTTTTGTTTTTAATAAGTTTAGTTTTTATGTATTCTGATCCAAATAAGGTGCGTGGTTCGTCAACGTTTTTTCTTAAAAGAAGCGTGTGTTCCAAAAGCTTTTCAAGATTGGTTGGGTCGCCATACTTGTTTATATAATCGAGAGATGCCCATAATTTTTGCTTAAAGCTGTGATACGGAAAATATTCATAAGTATCAGGATTATCGGTAAAGCAAGTTATGACTATTTCATTTATCGGATTGTAATCAAAGCTTAAAGATTCGTTCTGGTTGATGTTAAGCGATATGTTTTTATCTTTATCAAATAAATTATTTAAATAAGGGCAAAGGTAATATTCAAGGATGCTTAATGTTGATGTCACAGTTACAGTATTGCTATCTTGTTCTTCTTTTGCATACAAAATTTCAATTTGCTGTAGAACATTCTGGACATTTTTTGATATTTTAGACGCCTCATCTGTTGGGATAAATTTTCCTGTTCTTCTGCTTCTTATAAATAGTTTTTTCCCATACTTTTTTTCAAACCTTGAAAGATATGTATTTACCATCGAAGCGCTTATGTCCAATGACTCTGCAGCAGCAGATGTTGTTCCATATTCAAGCACAGATAGAAAGACACGCGCCTCTTGGAAGTTAAAAGTACTGTTTTTTGTATTAAAATTCATAGTATCATTTTTAATATGAAAAAGATGTTCTGTAAATTACTTCTTTTTTTATCTTTGTTATTAAGGCGATTTGGGGGGGTAAAAATACAAATTGATTTTAAGGGAAATTTATACCACTAAAATGATTGACTTTAAAATACAATGTGTATATATAAATAATATATTGTATTTATATGGTGTAAAAGTTTCCACTTTATTAGCTTTGTGGAAAAGGGGTGGTAAAGCCCAGTTGGTTATAGAGATGATGAGATGAGATTTAAGCGAAACCAACCAGGCCAACCATGTAGTAAGGACTCTTGTAGGCCCTTTCTTTATCCCTGAAGAAAAGCCTCCGTATTAAAGAGTTTTTTACTCTGAAGAATAAGGTGTTGTGTGTACAGAACACCTTGCCTTCACTCTTTATGTAATCCTTTATTGATAGAAAATCAATAAGATTCTTTGTTTTTTAAATAAAAAAAATTACTTTTTGTCATTTTTTAGTATTTAACAGTCCGCAATACTTGCCTTATATAGACTTTGGCAAAGATGATATTGGTCCCAGGGCGGCAAATACTTTTGGTCTTTTTATTAAACCTGTTCCATACTTTTGAATTTGTTCCACATTAACGGCATCAATTTTGCCAATTATTTCATCAATTGCCAAGAATCGATCATGGGTTAAAATATTATGGGCAATGCGACGCGCCCGGTTATTTGTGCTTTCAAGCCCCATCAAAAGGCCGGCTTTGACCTGGGCTTTGGCCCGATGAAGTTCTTCGTCTTTAACCGTATGGGTCATTTTTTCAAGTTCAGCAAAGGTAACATCCATCAATGTTTTGGACCCTTGTTCCCCAGTTCCAGCATAAATGCCAAATAATCCCGTGTCTGAATTGGCGTTCATGAAGCTATAGATCGTATAAACCAAGCCACGTTTTTCCCGAATTTCTTGGAAAAGGCGGGATGACATGCCACCGCCCAAGATCGTGGCATACATTGTGGCTGTATAATAATCAGCACTTGTGCTGGCATCCCCTTCGAACCCAAGAAGCGTATGTAACTGTTCCAGTTTTCTGTCTTCACGGTATTCACCGCCTTTGAAAACAGCAGGGGCCGCAATTGGTTGTTTCTTTTCTGGGATGGCTGATAAACAATCTTCGGCCTGTTTAACAAATTCATCGTGGTCAACATTTCCTGAGGCAACCAAAACCATATTATCTGGAGTATATAGGTTATCCATAAAGGTCATCAATGTTTCCCGTTGCATTTTCTTGATCAAGCTGGCTGGGCCCAAAATTGGGCGGCCCACGGGTTGATCTGGATAGGCAGCCTCTTGAAAATGATCAAAGATAATATCGTCAGGTGTGTCTTTTGATTGCCCGATTTCTTGGATGATAACTTCGCGTTCCCGTTCCATTTCTTCGGGGTCAAAGGTTGAATTTTGCAAAATATCACTTAGGATATCCAATGCCAGAGGCACATCATTTTTTAAAACTTTCGCATAATACGCCGTTGTTTCGCGGGATGTATAAGCGTTCAAATACCCCCCAACATTTTCAACTTGCTCTGCGATTTGCAGGGCTGTGCGTTTTTTCGTCCCCTTAAAAGCCATATGTTCAAGAAAGTGGGCCACCCCATTATTTTCTTTTGTTTCAAAGCGGGATCCAGCGCCAACCCATATGCCCAAAGAAACTGTTTCAACAGAGGAAAGGGGGTCTGTTGCAATACGCAAGCCGTTTTTAAGAGTGGAAAATTTGATTTTCATGAAAAATATACCTAAGTTTTTTAAAAAATGTATGGACAATCTAACGTTTTTCACTAAATTTGGAAAGGAAGATTTGGAAAAAAATATGAAAAAATTTAACTCACCTTTTTTACAAGAGCTGCAGGACCGCGGATTTATTTATCAAAGCACGGACCTGGATGCCCTGGATGCCCTAACATCGAAAGGACCCATAACCTTTTATATCGGGTTTGATGCCACGGCCCCCAGTTTGCATGTGGGCAGTTTGATGACCATCATGATGATGCGTATTGGTCAAAAGCATGGGCATAAACCCATCGTTTTAATGGGCGGTGCCACCACAAAAATTGGCGACCCGACCGGCAAAGATAAATCCCGTCCGATTATTACGGATGAACAGGTGAATAATAATATTGCGGGCATTCAACAAGTCTTTAATAAATTTCTGTCTTTTACAGAGACAGCCACTGGGGCCATCCTTTTAAATAATGATGATTGGCTGGGCAAAATGGGTTACATGGAATTGTTGCGGGATTATGGTCGTCATTTCACGGTAAACCGTATGTTATCGTTTGAAAGTGTCAAACAACGTTTGGAACGGGAACAGCCGATGACTTTCCTGGAATTCAATTATATGATTCTGCAGGCCTATGACTTTTTGGAATTAAATCGAAAGTATGATTGTGCTTTGCAAATGGGCGGATCTGACCAATGGGGCAACATTATTAATGGGGTTGAATTGGTGCGTCGTCTGGAAACAAAACCATCGTATGGATTAACCTGTCCCTTAATTACGACAGCCAGTGGCAAGAAAATGGGCAAGACCGAAGATGGGGCCGTATGGATGAATTCTGATAGGCTGACACCCTATGATTATTGGCAGTATTGGCGAAATACCGAGGACGTTGACGTCATACGCTTTATGAAATATTTCACAGATTTATCGCCCACAGATATTGATAAATATGAAGGTCTGGATGGAACAGACTTGAACAAGCTTAAAATATTACTGGCGGATGAAACCACAAAAATGGCGCATGGGGAAGACTGTTTGAAAGATATTCATAATACGATTGCCCAACTGTTTGGGGGACAAGATTTGGATGTCACTGTCACAGGGCAGGATGATGAAGGCAACCCAATTTTGAAATCTGCTTTGCCAATTATACAAATCCCGTTTGCTGATTTACAGGCCGGCATTCCAGCTTATTTATTGGTGGCGCAAAGCACCTTAGTTGCCAGTAATGGCGAAGCCCGCCGAATGATCCGGGGCGGGGGATGCAAAATCAATGACCAAAAAATCGAAGATGAAAATGCGGTTTATAATGATGCAGCCATCCAAGATCCAGGCATCATCAAAGTTTCCGTTGGTAAGAAAAAACACGCCTTGATCCAGCCTGTGGGGTAAGTCCGCCAGCAGAAAGTTCATTTTTTCTTGCATTTTTCAACTTTACTGATAAAATCCAAAAATCCTGTGCGGCTGTTCTGCAGTGCGCGTGATTATCTATCGTCGCTAAGTTATCAACGAACCTTAAAAAGGAAAAGATATTATGATTATTGGAATTCCAAAAGAAATTAAAAACCATGAATACCGTGTCGGTATGGTGCCATCCAGTGTGAAAGAATTCATAACACGTGGGCACAAAGTTTTGGTGGAAACCCAGGCTGGTGAAGGCATTGGTTTTAGTGATGATCACTATAAAGAAGTTGGGGCGGAAATCCGCAAAACAGCTGGTGAAGTTTGGAATGATGCCAATATGGTTATTAAGGTTAAAGAACCTTTGAAAGAAGAATTTGGGTTTTTACGCGAAGATTTAATTCTATATACTTATTTGCATTTGGCGGCAGAGCCTGCTTTGACAAAAGCATTGATAGATTCAAAATGTACAGCGATTGCTTATGAAACAGTTACAGATAATGCAGGGCGTTTACCCCTTTTGGCCCCGATGAGTGAAGTTGCAGGCCGCATGTCCGTCCAAGTTGGTGCCCATTTCTTAGAAAAAGCCCAAGGCGGATCAGGTGTTCTTTTGGGGGGTGTCCCTGGGGTTGTTCCTGGAAACGTTGTTATTATTGGCGGGGGTATTTCTGGTACAAACGCTGCCCAAATGGCCGTAGGTATGGGCGCGACAGTTACAATATTGGATCGTTCCATTGAACGCTTGCGCTGGTTAAACAGTGTTTTTGGTGCCTCTGTAACAACATGTTTTTCCACAACTGCCTTGGTGGAACATTACGTTAAGCACGCTGATCTTGTGATTGGGGCCGTTTTGGTTGCTGGGGCTGCTGCCCCTAAATTGGTAACACGTGATATGTTGAAAACCATGCGCAAGGGATCTGTCTTGGTGGATATTGCGATTGACCAAGGGGGATGTTTTGAAACAAGTAAGCCAACAAGTCACCAAAAACCAATTTATGAAGAAGAAGGAATTTTGCACTATTGCGTAACAAACATGCCGGGCGCAGTGGCACGGACATCAACGTTTGCGTTGAATAATGTGACGTTGCCTTATGCTTTATCAATGGCGGATAATGGGGCTGATACAGCCATGTTGGCCGATAAATATTTATTAGACGGGGCCAATGTAATGAAGGGCCATGTTGTGCATCATGCTGTTGCTGAAAGCTTGGGCATGCCTTATACAGATCCTAAATCCTTGTTTGTATAAATACAAAATATCTGATTTAATTGTTATTCTGACTCTGGATTAATATCTGGGGTCAGAACAGGCAAGGCAAAGGCAAGCCTAAGCCAGGGGTTGATACAAAGACAAAATTATTGGTAAGGTAGCTTTATGAAACGAATACTTTTATTTTCAATCGTCATTCTTTCCATCTTTTTTTTAATCGCCATTTTTACCCCATTTTCAGGTATGCAGGAAAAGGACGATAACGTTCTGTATATCTACAGTTGGTCTGGAAATAGTAATAAGGCCATTATAAAACAGTTTGAAAAAGAAACTGGCATTAAGGTTATCGTTGATTTTTACGATAGCAATGATGTTCTTGAGGCCAAGCTTTTAACAGGAAAAACAAATTACGATATCGTTTCCCCCTCTGTAACGCCGAATTATATTCGTCAAATTGGCATGGGAATTTACCTGCCGCTTGATAAGAAAAAACTAAAAAATTATCATCAGTTAGATCCCAAAATAATGAAATTAATTGCCCAGTTTGATGTGGGGAACCAATTCGGTGTTCCTTATGCGCTGGGAACAACAGGATTTGCTTATGTTGAAAATAAAGTCAATAAAGTTCTGCCTGAAGGGTTGCCAAAATCTTTAAAGGCAATTTTTGATAAGAACTATATTGAAAAGTTATCAAAATGTGGGGTGGTTTTTTTGGATCAAGCCCAAGATATTTTAGAAGCTGCCCAAGCTTATTCAGGGTATGCCCACCCATCCTGTATGAAAGATGACCAATTGAATAAATCGGTCAGTGTTGTTCAAAATATACGCGAACATGTTAAAACTTTTACAACAAACGTTGATATGATTGTTACCCAGCTTGCGACCGGTGAAATATGTCTGGCACACCTTTGGTCAAACGATGCCTTTTTGGCACAGCAAATTGCCAAACAAAATAACACAGGGGTGACAGTCAAGTACATGATTCCAAAAGAATGGCCTGCCTTGTGGATTGATATGATTGCCATCCCAAAAAGTGCCCCACATCCAGATAATGCACATAAATTTATTGATTTTATCTTAAGGCCGGAAATTGCGGCACAAATTATTCAAGAAACCTATATGGATATGCCAAACTTGGGGGCACGGGCCATTTTACCACAGGAAATAAAAGATAATCCGGCCATTTTCACGCCTGCAGATGTTTTGGATAATTTGCGATTACAAGAAAACCTATCCATTCGCCAAGAACGCAAGATGATGCGGGAATGGACACGTGTAAAAATGGGCTGGTAACCCCCAGGCATTTTTGAACCTTATTTCCAATTGTCTTCCCGTGTATAAGTTCAGTAATTCGATGGCTATTTTGATTCGTCGCCCAATGCTTGACACCCCTCAACTTCGTCGCCCCGCACTTGATGCGGGGTCCAGTAACGGTAGTCACCGGATACAATTTTTGTCATTCTGAGTTTAGTTCAGAATCCATGTATCTCTGACAGGTAAGGTATCTAGAGTAAACACCGCTGTGGATTCCGGATCAAGTCCGGAATGACAATTAAGAGGGTCTGTCTTTGCATAGAAATCGTCGGCCTGGTGCTTGACACCAGAATCCAGAAGTCTACGGCAATCAAGGTATCTGGGGTAAACACCGCTGTGGATTCCGGATCAAGTCCGAAAAGACAGCAGAGTAAGAGGTATCGTTACCCATTAAGCGTGGCTATGCAACAGCTCCATTAACTATTTGGCTATTTCATATCATGGGAAACGATCACTGATTTTCGTTGAACTTATTCCCTAAAGCAATTATCCTGAAAGAAATGAACTGGAGAAGAAAATGAGAAAATTACCATTACTTGTCTTTCTGTTATTTACTGTTGGACATTCTGCAAAGGCCGAAAGCTTCGCAAGTCATATGCTGGATTCTTATAATCAAAGTGGGGAAAGGTCGAAAATATCTGAAAAGCTTTGTACAGAAAAAGATATGGAAGACCCCAAAGTTTTATTTAATTTAGCTGAAGTTTATTGGGGGAGCCAACAAAGTAGGGACGAATTCAAAGCCTATGATTATTATCTGAAAGCTGCAGATAAAGGGCATCCAGATGCACATGCGCGCATTGCCACCCTTTATGCAAAGGGCAGTTCAGCGGTGGAAAAAGATCCAAAAAAGGCCGATTCTTATTTCAAAAAAGCCTGTGACTTAGGATACAAATGGGCGTGTTGTTATGTTTCAGATGCAAAAAAATGTGGCGAGAATTATTTTAATTCTAAAGGGGATTGGGCGGATTTTCTGTTTTTAAATAATCGTTATGACGAAGCCTATGATTTCATAATGAAAAATAGAGATTCATCAGACTCAAAGCTTTTGTTTTACAGGGGAATGTTCCATGAAAAAGGCATCAAAGTAAAACGGGATACAGACAAAGCCATTTACTATTATGAAAAAGCCACAGCGGCAGGGCTTGGGAAAGCAGCTTATCGGTTGGGTATTCTTAATCTTAAAAAAGATGAAATCAAAAGCCAGTATTATTTCGAAAAAGCCTGTGACTTGGGATATAAATTGGGCTGTCGGGCCAGATATGCAGGTGTTTTTCTTGATCATTATGCAGGTATCTAAGTTAAGGGCAGGGCAAAGCAGATTTGATTTTATGAATCACGTGCCTTTTCTTATTAAATTGTGTGCTGGCCCTTGACTTTTGTGTCACTGGTAACTATAAGAATACTACAAGTTTAAAAAAATCCAATTTGGATTGAACGGAGATTTAAAGTGAAAAGAACATATCAACCAAGTAAAATCGTTCGTAAGCGTCGTCATGGATTCAGGTCCCGTATGGCAACTGTTGGTGGTCGTCGCATCATCAATAACCGTCGTGCAAAAGGTCGTGCGCGTCTATCCGCATAATAGAATTATTGCGTAGCCGTGCTTTTTGGACAGTTTTTGCGGAAAAATTATTTGCGATGCTTGGGTACACAAGGTACGCTGCGCTTCTTAATTTCCTTTTTCACGCCATTAACGCTTTGGCGCGCCTTAACAATCTTGTCGTGCAACAAGCCCACAACCCTGCAGTATTAAAAGTTTTCAAATGCGCTATGCCACTATAAAAAAACGTCGGGACTTTCTTAAGGTTAGGGACGGCGGGAAATATCAGGCACGGCGTTCTTTTGTTATTCAATATTTTTCCTATAAAACAGAATCTTCTTCAGAAGTCAGGCCGCCAGAATTCAGATTGGGGGTCACGGCCACAAAACGTATTGGAAATGCCGTCAAACGAAACCGGTGCAAGCGTCGTTTAAGGGCATTGGTCCAAAAAAATAAGGACAGGGTTCAGAAAATATTAACCCATTCAATGGATATTGTTTTGATTGCCCGTTATACCACCCCTGACATAGATTACGCGACAATGGAAAAAGAATTTATTGGCTGTCTTGGCCTGTTGGAAAAAGAAACATGATGACAGGTTTCGCCAAATTATTAATTAAAATTTACCAATGGACGATTGGCCCCTTATTACCTGATCAATGCAGGTATCAGCCTACTTGCTCTCAGTATGCGATCGATGCTATAAACAAACATGGATTTTTAAAAGGCGCATGGTTGGCGGGCAAAAGAATTGCGCGATGCCACCCATGGACGTCTAAATGCGGGTACGATCCCGTTCCGGATAAAGAAAGGAAATAACTAAAAAATGGAACAATTTGATAAAAAGAATCTGGTAATTTTTGCCTTGGCCGCGGGGTTAATCTTTTATGGTTTTCACCACTTTTTTGAAAAACCAAGATTGGAAAGAATGGCTGCAGAGTCCAAAGTGACAGAGCAAGCGAGTCCTAAAACAACAGCTGAATCTGCAGAATCTGCCGTGAAAGCGCCGGGTCTTACAGCAGCCATAGAACCTGTTCCAACGATTATTGAAAAGAAAATTAAAATCAACAGCGATAAATTAGAAGGAACTTTGTCATCTAAAGGATTTCGCCTTTCCAACTTAACATTAAAAGATTACCGCGAAACAACGGATCCAAACAGTCCGAACATCCAGCTTTTGAAAAAGAATGGCGATGGGAATGATTTTTATGCTGAATTTGGTTGGGTTGCCCCTGCCCAGAACACCAAAACGCCTGATAACAGTTCTTCGTGGTCAACAAAAGATGGCCCGTTGACATCCAGTGATCCTGTGGAAATGGTTTGGGACAACGGTGAAGGTGTTCGTTTTAAACGCACCATCGAAGTTGACGATAAATATATGTTTACCATTCGTCAAACAGTTGAAAATAATTCTGGAAAAACAATTGAAGTAAAACCTTATGGTTTGGTGTCCCGTCATAACCCAGAAACATTGGGGTTCATGGTTTTGCACGAAGGACCAATTGGATACATGGAAGATAAACTTCAAGAAGTTAAATATGAAGACCTGGATAAAGAAGGTAAAAAAGCCTTTTTGACCAAAGGTGGTTGGTTGGGTATTACCGATAAATACTGGTTGGCGGCTTTGATTCCTGATCAAAAAATTAATGTGAAAGCTTCTTATAAATCTATTGATTCCAGAGAAGGTAAAATTTATCAAACAGATTATATCGAACCTGTCACAAGAATTGAATCTGGTAAAAACTTTACAAGTACATCCCGTTTCTTTGCAGGGGCCAAATCACTTGAATTATTGGACGATTATGAAAATATCAACAATATTCCCCACTTTGACTTAGCCATTGATTTTGGTTGGTTCTACTTTATTACCAAGCCTTTATTCTTTGCGATTAAATGGTTGTATGACTTGTTGGGTAACTTTGGGTTGGCAATTATTGCTTTGACAATATTGATTCGCTTGTCCTTTTATCCATTGGCCAGCCAGTCCTTTAAATCCATGGCCCGCATGCGCGAAATCCAACCAGAAATGGAACGGATGAAAAAAACGTATGGCGATGACAAGGCCAAGCTTCAGCAAGCCACAATGGAAATGTATAAAAAGAACAAGATAAATCCAGTATCTGGGTGTGTTCCCATGTTGATCCAAATTCCTGTGTTCTTTGCCTTGTACAAAGTATTATTTGTAACGATTGAAATGCGCCAAGCCCCATTCTTTGGATGGTTAAAAGACTTGTCCGCCCCAGATCCAACATCTTTGTTTAACTTATTTGGACTTATTCCTTGGGATCCCCCAAGCATGCTTCAAATTGGGGTGTTGCCAATTTTGATGGGGGTCAGTATGTTCTTTCAACAAAAGTTGAATCCGCAACCAACAGATCCGATTCAAGCCAAGGTTTTTGCTTTCTTACCATTGATCTTTACCTACATGCTGGCGCACTTTCCAGCCGGGTTGGTTCTGTACTGGATTTGCAGTAATGTCTTTTCTATGTTCCAACAAATGGCAGTTAGAAAAAATTCAAAGAAAGTTAAAAAATAATGACGCAGGATGGAATAAATAACGATCTGATCTATCCCTCTGATGACCCAGAGTGGCGGGAAAAAGGCCGTTATTTATTCACCCAATCCATTACTTTTCAGCAAGGCTGTACACGGGTTGATAATCTGCCACCAGAAGAATTACCCGAAGTTGCCTTTGCAGGCCGGTCCAACGTTGGGAAATCATCCCTGATTAATGCCTTGGTCAATCAAAAGAATTTGGCCCGTACGTCCAATACGCCAGGGCGCACCCAAGAAATTAATTTTTTCAGGGTGATGGATCAAGGGTACCTGGTGGATTTGCCAGGTTATGGTTATGCCAAAGAAACCCGTTCAAAGGTTATCTTGTGGAATAATTTGATTCGTGATTATTTGCGGGGGCGATCTGTTCTTCGTCGCGTATTTATCTTGATCGATAGCCGCCATGGCGTAAAGGCGGGGGACAATGAAATCTTTAAATTATTGTCTGAATCTGCCGTTTCTTTCCAAGTTGTGTTGACCAAAACAGATAAAATAAAGAAATCTGAATTGGAAAAATGTCTGGCAAAAACAAAAGAAGATATGAAAAAATTTGTGCCAGCCCATCCCAAAATATTAACCACCTCTTCTGAAAAAAAATTAGGCCTTGAAGAAGTTCGCGCCGAAATCGCTGGGTTGATTTAAGGGGTTGTTTTTAGCCACCCATTGAATAGTAAGCCCAGGACAAGACAAAGAGGAGTAGTGATTTTTGAAAATTCTCTACCGTATAATAAAAAATAAAGAAAAATAGTTGATATTTATTTTCAACACCTTACTTAATATATTATGGTGTCAGCCCCATATATTATTTAGTATTTATTTGAATTGAAAGGTCAAAACATGAAAAAAATATATATTCTTACAAGTTTTTTAGGCTTGCTATATCTACAGTACAATAATTTATCTTATGCAGCAGCGGCTGCTGCAGATGCAGGTGGATATGAAGATGCCGCTGTTGATTTTAGTAAATATAGTGTATTAAGTAAAGTCCCCGAAGATATAAGGGGAGAATTGCAACAGGTCTTTAAAAAATGTGCTCCTGATGATGAAGTTTTATATGGTTTAGACCAAATGATGGAATATACATTTCTGGGTGTTTCTCATGACGGACCTATCAATTTTAGTTCTGAAAATAGAAGAAAAATATTGGGATATTTTGAAGAAATAGCTAAAGTGATCTATAGGCACAATGCAAGGAGCGTTGATATTAGCAATACATTCAGTTTTGTATGGCTCTTAACAAGACCGTCTGATGAAACTTGGGATCACGTACCTGATGAAATTTGGGATCAAGTATTTGATACAGCTATGAAAGTTGAAAAAAAATTAGGGTTATCAGCATTTAATGTAACTATGCAACGTCTGATAGTGCAAGCAGTAGAAAAAGATCAAAGAGATCTGCTTGATCGATTTGCAGAAATATACGGAATAACTCATTTTAATGATCCTATTGTAGGTAATAACATAAGTATTGAGGGTTTTTCACTTGTAGTAGGGGCTATGGAAGTGCTTAAGTTAGACCTTGGCGATAAAGTTGATGGAAAAGAAATTTATAGAAGAGTCATGAGAATGGACAATGAAGAGCTTCAGAAAACAGTTGAACGAGGCCGGTGGCGTCGACGTGGAACCCTTGTAGGATGGCGCGCAGCGGCATTGTAAATCAAGATTTTTTGTATTGCAATATTAAAGAATTAATCATATGGGGGCTTTGAATTTAGCCCCCATAAACATAAGACTGTTCAGAAGTTTGTGTAAATGGTCCGCCCTGAATAAAGGGTAAAAGTGTTTATAGCCGTGGATTTGGGAAGGATTTAATGGTAATATAATTGCAAAGAAACCAAGGAATACCCCTTAAAAGCTTGCAAGAAGAAAGACCATGTCAAAGCCCTCAAAAACATCGAATCAACAAGATCATTTATTTCAATCTCGGTTATCGACTCAGCTGAATCCGGATCATCCGCTGTACACACTTACGTCAAAGATTAACTGGGAAAGCTTAGAGTCTAATCTTGGATTAGAGTTTTCACCTGACAAAGCAGGCCAGCCAGCAAGGCCGGTACGGTTAATAGTGGGATTGCTGATGCTTCAGCATATGGAAGGCTTATCAGATGAAGCAGTTGTTGCAAAATGGGTTGAAAATCCTTATTGGCAATACTTTTGCGGATATGACTTTTTACAATGGGAGATGCCGATTGATCCCAGTTCTTTAACACGGTGGCGCAAACGCATGGGGGAAGAGGGATTAGAGAAGATTTTATCAGCAACCTTAATAACGGCTTTGGAAACCAAGGTTGCTAAGCCCAAAGACTTTGAAAAAGTGATTGCAGATACGACGGTGATGGAAGAAAACATCACGTATCCGACAGGGTAATGCCCATTCTTCAGAGCCGACTAAATACCCAACTATCAGTAAAAGCTGGCTTTCTAAATGGGAATATCTCACTCCGTTTTTTGACTACCCCAAGGATATTCGCAGGGCCATTTATACGACTAATGCCATTGAATCCTTGAATATGACCTTAAGAAAAGTCATTAAAAATAAGCGGGTATTTCCCTCTGATGACTCAGTCTTTAAGATCTTATATTTGGCTTTGAACAATGTGGCTAAAAAATGGTCTATGCCTATCCAAAACTGGAAATCAGCTATGAATCATTTTATTATTGAATTTGAGGATAATATCGTTAACATGTAATTTACTATTTACACAAACTTCTGGACAGTCTCATAGATTATTCTTTTCGGTGCCGAGGAATAATAAATTACTTCCATTTAAAAATCTCTCACATACCTATATAGCGTCATTCTTGAAATATCCAGCATTTCACAGATGTCTTGAATGGATTGCATTTTATCTGCGCGGGATTTTCTATTAATTATATATCATCCTTTGAAAGGAGACTCTTCTCTTTTATTAATTACACTATTAACATATTCGTCAATTAATCTACGTTTTTCTGCTTCTTCTATACCCTTCTCTCCTATCCTGGGATTATGGCCTACTAAAGTATAAAAAATGTCATGTATGCTAAAGCCCTTCACGGCCCATTCAACAGCTTCTTTTGGGTTTTTTCCACTTAAGCTACGTTCAAACATCTCTACTATAGCCCAATATTTTCCCGACTCAGCATTAGCCCTAATCATGGTAATATCCATTTCTTTTTCCATTAAAACCTCTCCTGGGGTTTTCCAGTTTTTTCCAACATACTTAGAATATCCGAAATCACTTCCATTTTTTGTTTCTTCCCTTGCCGCAGAAAACGCATATGACACACCGAAAGTAGAAACTCCTAAACAAATTATAAATATCTTTTTCATCTCTTACTCCTATTTACCTGATACAACTGATCTTATTCTTATAAAATATCCTATATCTTCTTCTTTAAATATTGGACTTAATTCTGCTTTTGACAAATAATATTTTATCTCTGTTTCCCTATTTATTATCGCTCGGCAAGTGCCACAAGGAGGTAGATAGCTTACTAAAAGAATTCCAATATTCTTTATTTTTCCTTTTATGTTACTTATCTCTCTTAGGATTGGCAAGATATGCTTCAGGGAAGCCATAGCTGCAGGCTCTGTATGAGCATACCGATAAAAAAATGATTTTATATCCTCTGGATTACCCAAATTGCCCGCAATTTTTTGGCTAAAAAATTTTTCCAAATCTGTTTTGTATCCCCCTATATCAGCAAAAGTATCCCCCACAAATACTATTCCTCCTATTGGTTCTCTTAAAACGTCTTCCATAGCTTTAGATAACCTTCTTTTGTCTATTCCTTTTGTGCGCTCACCCCATCCGCTTAAATATATTACAGGTACTGGCAGGGCAATAATTCCTCCTTTTTCTGGTTCTATAAAAATTGTCATTTTCAAAACATTTGTGGTGGCATTTCCATCAATCTTGCTCACAATACTTTTGCCTGTATGAGTTTTGAGTATTTCTGCTGGTTCTTCTCCCCTCATTTTTTCTTTCAATTCAGCGGAAACATCTCCAAAATCCCAAGAAGACTGATCAGAACCCCTTCCATATCCGACACTTGCTGCTGCAATAACATCAGATGTTAATAAACACAAACCTATAAGAATTTTGACTAGTGATTTACTCATTTATAAACAATCTCCTGTTAATTATTTCTTCAGAAAAATGATGTTTTAATATTTTATCTATACGCTGTCTCTTATACACATCTCCGAGCCCACGAGACCGTACT
>CAJXSI010000019.1 GCA_913061155.1 uncultured Alphaproteobacteria bacterium | reverse complement strand
ATTGTCATTCCGGACTTGATCCGGAATCCACAGCGGTGTTCATCACAAATACCTTGCCTGCCAGAGATACATGGATTCTGAATCCTGGATCGGAGTCCAGGACAGGCTAAATTCAGAAGATGGTCACCCTTACAGCCCTCATGCGTAAGATTATCACCATCGCCAACGCTAAATTAAAACCTGCAACAACATAGTTGATGACAAAAATTGTGTCCGATAACTACCGCCCTGGACCCCGTGTCAAGCACGGGGCGACAAGGTTTGGAGGAGGTCGATGGCGTATGGATCGCCGTGCACCCTGTAGGTGCTCGCGATGACGGAACAAGGGGTAGGGTAATGATACTCCTTCTGCTGTCTTCCCGGACTTGATCCGGAATCCAGTTATAATCTAAAAGGCAGGCGGGTTGTATCCGTTGAATACGGCCCTGGACCCCGTGTCAAGCACGGGGCGACGAGGTTGGAGGAGGTCGATGGCGTATGAATTCTGAATCCTGGATCGGAGTCCAGGACAGGCTAAATTCAGGATGGCAAAGCGGTAAAATAAGAGCACCTTTGATTTGTAAGGGATTTTTATTTACTCACATCCGTATATAAACTATGATTATTATAAATAAACAGGGATAAAAACATGAAATTTATATTTACACTATTGATTCTATTTACATTTTCAGAAGTTAATGCTGCAGCTGCTGCAGCCGCATCGTCTGGTGTGGGGGATGAGATTGCGGCCTCAGGTGGGAAAAAGACAACCCCGCTTTCCGCAAAGCTTATGCATTTAACAGCAACCTTTGCTTCTCCTGCCGAAGCAAAGGTTTTATATGGAACTGTAGGCGAACGTCGGAAAGAAATAATGTTAATAGAGTTTTTGAACCATTCCGAAGCCGAAAGAGCTAAATATTTTACTGTAATAGATTTTAATGAAAAATCTTTTAATTTACCCATAAAGTTTTCTTTTGTCGAAAAAGGCAGGGCCCCCATTATGGTAAGAAACCTACGACCCGCACTTATTCGATATTGGGAAGTTATAACCCAAGCAGAGTATATTGAAATTGACCTAAGGGACGAAACCCTTGATGCTTTACAAGAAGCTTATGATGCAGGGCGTTTACGTAACCTTAAGGCAGTCAAAATTATAAAATCAATGGCCCCTAAGATAGAAAATTTAAGTAGATTTTTAAAAAATCCCTTGTGTAGCCAGTTAATTTTTTTGGATTTAAGTGGGAATCATATTCGTGCTGAAGGGGCTACGGCTATTGCGAAATCCCCGCATTTAACCAGGTTAACTACATTGAATTTATCGGGGGGTGGTATTGGTGATGCAGGGGCTACGGCTATTGCGGAGTCCTCTTATTTAACTAGGTTAACTACGTTGGATTTAAGTTGGAATGGTATTGGTGATGCAGGGGCCACGGCTATTGCGAAATCCCCGCATTTAACCAGGTTAACTACGTTGAATTTAAATTTCAATGATATTGGTGATGAAGGGGCTGCGGCTGTTGAAAAGTCAACGCATTTACCCAGGTTAACTACGTTGCGTTTAACTTAGAATAGTATTGGTGATGAAACTCAAGGCCTTCTTAGATCAAGATTTCATCGTTTCATGATTTAGGTTTATTAGTTCAAATAAAGGCTTTTCTTCAATCATAAAGAAGTTCTGGTGTAGGGCACAGGGTCATAATAAGCAGGTAAACATATACAGGTATCATAATACCAGCTTTGAAAATGTTGTATATTCTGCGTTTTAGGGCTTGACGTGTCAAAAGAAAGCCCTTATATACTATGTAATAGATTAATTAAGAACGGAAGAAAACATGAAAACATTTTCCATAAAAGCATCAGAAATTCAAAAGAACTGGATTTTGATTGACGCCGAAGGTGTGGTTCTTGGTCGTTTGGCGGCTGAAGTATCCAAACTCCTACGCGGAAAAACAAAACCAGAATATACGCCACACATGGATTGTGGGGATAACGTTGTCATTATTAACGCTGAAAAAGTTCACATGACTGGGAACAAATTGGCAGACAAAAAGTTTTATTGGCATACAGGTCACCCTGGCGGAATCAAAGAACGTACAATTGGCCAACTTATGGAAGGAAACAAACCAGAGGTTGTTATACAAAATGCTGTCCGTCGTATGATTTCACGTAATTCACTTGGGCGTCAACAGTTCAGCAACCTTTATGTGTACACTGGATCAGAACATCCGCATGCTGGTCAACAGCCAAAAGTGTTAGATATCGCTGCTAAAAACCCAAAGAACAAAAGGACGTAAATCATGGCAGATAAAGTTGAATTAAAAGATTTGAAAAAAGCAACAACAGTTGTTGAACAAAAAGTTGAAAAACCAACTGCAAAAACTGATGCGCCAAAAGTAAATGAAAAGCCAAAATTGGATGAACTAGGCCGTGTTTATGCAACAGGTCGTCGTAAAGATTCCATTGCCCGTGTTTGGATTAAACCAGGTAAAGGTAATTTTGAAATCAATGGCCGTAAAATGGAAGATTATTTTGGTCGTCCAACATTGCGCATGATCGTTAACCAACCATTTGTTGTGGCAAGCCGCGCAGGTGGATATGACATCTTTTGTACAGTTGTTGGTGGGGGACTTTCTGGTCAAGCGGGTGCTTTGCGCCACGGAATCAGTCGTGCCTTGACAAAGTTCGAACCAGAATTACGTCCAGTATTAAAATCAGGTGGGTTCTTAACACGTGACAGCCGTACTGTTGAACGTAAAAAGTATGGTCGTGCAAAAGCCCGTCGTAGCTTCCAATTCTCAAAACGTTAAACGTTTTACAAATTTTCCAAAAACCCGGGTTTTCCCGGGTTTTTTGTGGGCTGAAATTTTTCAATATTCTTAGATTAAATTAAGAACTATGCAGTGTCATTTAGATTACTCTTGAAAATATGGACGTTTTTATGAATACTATGGATTATTAATAAAAGGATCAAACATGACAATTGGTATTGTATTCCCGGGACAAGGTTCCCAATCAGTCGGAATGGGGCAACAGCTTGCCAAAGCTTTCCCCGAAGCCCAACATATTTTTCAAGAAGTTGACGATGCGTTGGATTATAAACTTAGCCAGATAATTTTTGAAGGACCGCAAGAAGATTTAACCTTGACCCAAAATACACAACCGGCATTAATGGCAGTCAGTTTGGCTATTATGCGTGTGTTGGCATCCCAGGCTAAGATTGATATTTCAAAGTTTTCTTTGACGGCAGGGCATTCCCTTGGGCAATATTCCGCCTTGGCGGCTGCAAATTCTTTGTCAGTGGCACAGGCAGCCCGTCTTTTAAAAATCCGTGGCGAATCAATGCAAAAAGCAGTCGCTGTTGGGAAGGGGGCAATGGTTGCTGTGTTGGGGGCTGATATGGAAACAGTAAAGAAAGTGGCTGATGAAGCTTCGAACCATGGAATTTGCACTATTGCGAATGATAATTGTCCAGGCCAAGTTGTCTTAAGCGGGGAAAAAGTTGCCATTGATAAAGTGGCTGAAATCGCCAAAGACCATGGGGTGAAACGATGTATTTCTTTGCCTGTAAGTGCCCCTTTTCATTGTAATTTGATGCAGCCGGCTGCGGAAGCAATGGAAAAAGCATTGATAACAACGGAACTTTTAAACCCCAGTATTCCTGTTGTGGATAATACGACTGTTTCTCCTGTTACTGATGGTCAAGAAATGAAGGGGTTGTTGATTAAACAAGTCACAGGCCAAGTACGCTGGCGGGAAACTATTGAATATTTTCAACAACAAGGTATTGGAAGGGTTTATGAGGTTGGCAACGGTAAGGTTTTGACAGGCCTGTTTAAAAAAACCGCCCCTGAAATTGTGTGTACACCCATTGCAACACCAGAAGACATCGAAGAATTGGTAAAGAACTTTTAATAAAATCTTCACCAGTTTCAATCATCAGATTATTTCTACGCAGCAACGGTAGTTTGTTGGCCTAGAATAAGATTATTGCCCTGTATGATTTCAGGAATAAGGACACGTGATATTCAAAATCAGTTAAAAGATGATGTAGAAGCGATGGAAGGTGGTCTATCTTGGCTTCGCGTCAAGGTTTATTTGTGATACATCAAATGCACTGTGCGCGTTACAAAGTTCACTTTCCCACTCTATTAATTCTTTGACGCGCCTTCTTGAAAACCGCATCGTGCACCAAGCCCATTAGGCGTTTATCTAAATTATTATTTGCATCAAATTTTGGACAGTTTTGTGGTCTTCATGATCCTGGGAAAGTTATCCCCAAAATAAATCCTGGGAAAGTTTCGTTCAAAAGAAAAGGGCCTTTCGGCCCTTTTCAGAATATATTCGTGTCATAAACCCTTAAGCTTAGGCGTCTACTTTCTTTCGACTGAAAGTTTTCCCTTTTGCTGGGGCTGGTTTTTTCTTTGGACCTGTGAAAGGCTTTGCTGTTGCCGTTGGTTTCTTAGCTGCAGGTCTGTCATCTCTTCTTCTGAAGTCACGCTTTTCACCGTCTCTTGATCCTGCTGGGCGGTCATCCCTTCTTCTGAAGTCACGCTTTTCGCCGCCTCTTGATCCAGATGGGCGGTCGTCTCTTCTTTTGAAATCACGCTTTTCGCCGCCTCTTGATCCAGCAGGTCTTGGGCTTCTTTTAAAGTCAGGTTTGCTGCCAAAGTTTCTACGACGATCAGAAGAATTTCTTCTTTCCCGTCCTTCGCCACCACCTAAAGAATCCGTGAATTTTTCACCTGGGTTCAATAGTTGGTGAATGGCACGCCATTTACGGTTGTCCGCACTTGTTAAAAAGTTAATGGCTGTTCCTTTGGCGCCGGCACGGGCCGTACGACCAATACGGTGAATATAATCTTCAGGGCTTTGAGGCAAGTCATAGTTAATAACATATTTAATATGCGGGATGTCCAATCCACGGGCTGCAACATCTGTTGCCACCAAAATACGGTATTTATTTTTTCTAAAGCCTTCGATCACACGGGTTCTTTTGTTTTGACGCAAGTCACCATGTAATGCCTCAACTTCATGGCCCAATTTCTTTAATTTAATGGCCATGCGGTCAGCCGCATGCTTTGTCTTGATGAAAACAACAATGGATCCTTCAAGTTTGGTCAATTCGTCCACAAGACGTTGGCCTTTATCTGATTCGGATAATTTAATATTTTCTTGCGTTACGTTTTCAGCAGGTGTATGAACGGCCCCCATTGAAATACGCACAGGGTTTGTTAGGTACTTGTTTGCCAACCCTTCGATATTTTTCGGCATTGTTGCTGAAAACATCAATGTTTGTCTTTTAGATGTCAAAAAGCGGGCAATGGCGTCTAATTGAACACCAAATCCCATGTCCAACATACGGTCAACTTCGTCAAGTACAAGGAAGTTTGTTTCATGCAGCATCAAATTTCCACGCGTCAGGTGGTCATTAATACGACCAGGCGTTCCAATGATTAACCTTGGTTTCGCGCGTAGCTGGCGAATTTGTGGTGGCATGGGCTCACCCCCAATTAAAAGGGCTGAATTAAGTTTGCTGCTGCCAATAAATTTCTTTAAAGTCTGAAGTACCTGAACAGCAAGTTCACGCGTTGGAAGTAAAACCAAGGCGGTACCGCGGCTGTTATTCATTAAATGGGTTACCAATGGAATACCAAAGGCACCAGTTTTCCCGGTTCCTGTTTGGGCAGATCCAAGAATGTCTTGGCCATCAAGGGCTTTTGGCAAAGCTTCTGCTTGAATTGGGGTCGGGGTAATAAATTCCATCTGTTGTAAACGATGAAATAATGCTTCGGGTATACGGGGGTCGTTAAAATTTTTCATTTTATATCCTTCTAAGGCTTTGTCGCCTTTAATTAAAATTTTAAGCCTTAAGAGTAAACGCTTAAAATATTGAAGGACTTTCCATTTTGGAAAACGACAACTTATGAAGGGTTCGCTAAGGCTTCTGAGGTAGCCACCTATTGACTAACTCTAGCTTCTTAATACCTGATATATATCTAAAAGTAAACCAAGTATTTGCTTAATACACATATTGGGTGTGGTTTGCCAGATTTCAAGTCTATAAATTATATATATTAATCCGTAACTTTTTTGACGATTTACGTGAATCGATTTAACTTTGTCACGTTATTAACCTTTAGCTTGTTAAAAACACCATCGTGCAACAATCCCTTTATAGGGTTTAAAGCGCTATGGTTATTTTCATGGAGCCTGTCTGACTTTTAAAGTCAGAACCGCGATCTTCACGATCATAATTTACAGAGAAATCAATTTGATCATTGAAGTTATAGCCAAGTTCTGCCCCACTTCGGACGCGCCATACAGAGGGTTTTAAGCCGCGCGTTTGAAATTCTGCCCCACCCCCTACAAAGTTAGAAGAGACTGTTGCCCTTTCTGTCAAAAGATCATACCCAATGCGACCATATCCTTCAATGTAAAGATTTTCATCTGTTCTTTGGCGAATTTTCCCCCCAAGTTCAGGAATGAATTGATTTACTGTTTGGGAATCTACTTTTAAATTAAGCCCGTCTGCACCAGTTTCGGTATATTTTTCATTTTTAAGAAGCACATAATCAAGACGTAACGAAGGGGCAAAAGTTGTATTTTTTGCTAAATCAATTACATGTCCTATGCCCACGCTTACTTGCATATTCCAGCTGTTGTAATCTGCCCTTGCAACACGATTCAATCCGCCAAAGCTTATGATACGTTTTGAATCATTTTTGTTATACCCAACCCCAATTTGAAAATTCATTTCTGTCTTTTGATCTAAGACATAACTTCCATAGCTTGTGATGCCGTAGCTATTGATATTTACTTTGTTTTTTGAATTATTACCACCAACTTTAGCATAGGCATATGAGGCAGCCAAGCCAACACGCCAATCTTTTCCAGTGGCGGCATCTATACCGACAACACTTCCATAACCCTCTGTATTAAATCCAGTAACCCCATTTTTATTGTTTTGATCACTATATGTATAGAATGGTTTAAACCACATGTTTTCTTCGGTTATAAACCCATTTCCTGATGATAATCCAATATTGGAACTACTGCGTGCTTCTACAATTCGGGTCAAACTGCCCACGTTACTTAGTGTTGCAGTTGTGCCACCGGTCATTACGGGAAGTGTTTGCGTTACAGCCCCAGAGCGCTGAGCATCTGTCGTCAGATTATCAAAAGCTGTTTTCAAGCCAGCATCACTTGATACAAAACTGTCCAAAGCGCGGGCTGCCCCAGCCCCCGTAGTATTATTCATATTTTGAATGGATGTTGCGAATGTAGGGCTTCCTCCAGAAGATGATGCCACTTCACCCGCCCCAAGTACACTTGTGGTGGCCGCATATGCTTGTAATTGTGCTAAAGTTGCGGGATCTGAACTAGAGGTTGCATAGGTTAGGGAGCTTCCATAGGCAAATCCTTCGTTGTTTGAAATGAAAGTTCCCAAATTGCCTGCAGTTGATACGTACAAAAATCCTTCTGCCTCCAAGCCATAAATCGTTCCGCCGGCTGAAATATCTTGCACAAAATTACCTGATGCATCATACCGGCGTATACCCACATGGACAGAAGGAAGGTCAGGGTTTGTTGCTGTAAAAAAAAACTGAATATAGCCTTCCCCAATTTCATAGTTATTAAAGTCATCCGTATAGGGTTGGGCAAAATTACTTAGAGTGAAATCACCGCCCCCACCTGGAGGGTAGGCTGGACTTCTCTGTACATCAAACACCTGATTGGGACCATATCTACCAGCAGCTATGCCAGATGCCTGTGCCTGTGGCATATTATAAAAAATGCTTGATATGTACACAGTAAAAATCAAGACAATATTCCTAAGGGGGTAGTGTATGTTATTCATAGATAAGTTTCCTGCTATTTTTTATTATAATAACAGAGCATACTTATCTATCTGTAACGTGTCAACTGCAATAAGATGGACGGATTATTTTGTTAAAACTTCTTGTAAAAGATAGGGGGTTTTGAATAAAATAATATATGGTTATTTTCAGATTCTTTAATTCTTTTGTGGGTATTTTTTTATCTGCCTTTCTTTTTGCAGGATGTCATGGCCCAGTTTTGGATTACGACGGACGAGTCGCAAAAGCCATGGGGCTGGCGCGTGATAAAAACTGGCAGATGGAGATTATAAAAACAGACAGTTATTTTGATCTGGCGGCTTTTCTGCCGCAAACATTTTCCAACAGTAAAACTTTGGTCATATATATTGGGGGGGATGGGTTGTCATGGATTGGACGGTCAAAAATTTCTTCCAATCCCACGCCCGTAGACCCTGTTACACTTGGTCTTGCCCTTAACCATTCCGCAGTATCTGTAATGGACGCTGTGTATCTTGCGCGTCCCTGTCAGTTTGTCGATCTTAAGTCACAAAAAAACTGTCAAAAAAAGTATTGGACCAGCCATAGGTTTTCGTCAGAAATTATTGATTCAACAGATAAGGCCATTACACAAATAAAAAACAGATTGAACAAAGAAAACATCATACTTGTCGGATATTCAGGTGGCGGTGCAGTTGCTGCTTTGGTGGCCAGTCAGCGTAATGACGTTAAAAAGATTATTACAATTGCAGGTAATATGAATCACAAAGTCTGGGCGCGACACCACAAGATTTCACCTTTAACCGGATCTTTAAATCCCGCTGATTTTTCTGATGAATTAAAAAACATTCATCAAACCCACTATGTTGGGACAGAAGATAAAGTTGTTCCCCTGACGATTTTAAAGGCGTATGCTGCAGAATTTCCAGAAAATAACAAGCCGGATATAGTTATGATTCCAGGCGTCAATCACAATTTCTGTTGGAATGATATAAAGGAAAATCTACGGAAAACCCTGCACTTTCTATAGGAACAAGCTAAATTTACTCCATAAGAAAATCTGGGGAATTATATATATTAATCCGTAACTTTTTTGACAAATTCTGATTTCAGACCCATTTGGCCCACGCCAGGAATTTTACAATCAATATCATGATCGCCGTCCACAAGACGAATATTTTTGACTTTGGTCCCAACCTTGACGACACCAGAAGATCCCTTGACCTTTAAATCCTTGATAACACTTACGGTATCCCCATCTTGAAGGTCTGTCCCATTGGCGTCGCGCACAGTTTTGGTGTCTGTATTGGTATCTTCAGAAGGCATCCATTCATGGGCGCATTCAGGACATATCAATAGGTTCCCATCTTCGTATACATAGGCTGATTGACATTTTGGGCAGGGGGGTAATTGACTCATGATTTTTTCCTGTATGTATTAGTTAATACTAAAATCTTTTTTTTGCAAAAGCTCTGCCTGAAGAGGTTTTAAGGTATGTTTCAAAATCTTGCGCCTTTTGTTTGTCTGTAAAAGCTGTATATCCATTCAGTAACCAAGGTTTAAATTTATTTGTGTGAATAGATTTTCCATCATTATGTTCACTTAGTCTTTTTTTAATATCGTTAGTCAGACCAACATAATACCTACTGGGATAAGGGATGCTCCTTAAGTAATATACAAAATACATTAGGTCCGCCTTCGCTATTAGGTTTTATGGTTTTTGCCGAAGATAGCTCCGTCGTGACATATCGTTTCGCACACTTAGACTCGATTACCATTATAATCTCGTCGAAGCTATATTTTGTTAGAAACAAAATAAGCGAAGACGGATGGTGGAGAGAGAGGGATTCGAACCCTCGATACAGGTTAACCCCGTATAACGGTTTAGCAAACCGTCGCCTTCAGCCACTCAGCCACCTCTCCGTGGAATAAGTTCATAACATTATCTAACGGTCATGGCCCCTTTTGTCAATGGAAAAACGGGGTAAATTATTTATTTTTCCAGGTAACTTCCTGTTTATCTGTAATTATCGATAATGCGTTCACCAAAGCGTAAGGACTTATCAAGAAAGGCCATGGTTTTTTCTTGGTTTTTTGAATCATCGTCCAGCCACTTTTTAAAGGCAACGATATAAATAACTTTTAACCCTTGTGATTTGGCAAAGCCCAGAAAACCGTTTAAATCTGCATCACTTAAAGACAATAGCCAATTTAAACTGGACAGGTTATCAATCATATTCGGCACCAGATCAGTAGGGTGGCACAGCATATCTTTATAGATAATTTTTAAGGCCTGTTTATAAGGTTCTAAAATTTCAAAGCGGTACAAGAACAACTCTTGAATTTGATCCCGGGGGGCGGCCCCGGCCAAATCTTCTTTGGAAATTTCTGACAGAATTTTTTGATCCATTTCTTTATTAAAGTCGATCAATATATCTTCTTTCTTGGTGTATTTTTGGCGCAGGTCTGACAAGTCCATTCCTAAATCTGATGCAATTTTATCAAAAGATAAACTCTGCCAACCGTGGGTCCCCACAAGTTTAATGATTTTACAGCTTAAGGGGATTTCATTCATTTCGATAGTTCCTTGGATCGTTTTGCAGCGTCACTGATGGCTTTGTCAAACAGCTTTTGCATATCAGGCATTAAAACATTTAAGGCGGCTGCTGTCACGCCTTTTGGGCTGGTCACAGCCTTGCGTAATTCTTCGGGAGACTTTATGCTGTGCCGCATTAATTCAGCACTGCCAGATACCAAAGCCTTTGCCATATCGGTGGAATCACTTTCATCAATGTCTTGCATTGTTATAATTTTGCCAAGAATTTCTGTCAGTAAATAGATATAAGCTGGGCCAGATCCTGTTAAAGCCGTCAGGCTGTCAAAGGATTTTTCAGCCACCCAAAAGCAAGATCCTACCTGTGAAAACAGGGTTTCAACAACAGAATGCCGGGCAGTATTTTCAGACATGGTTAAAAGGGTAACCCCCTGGTTAACAGAAACCGGCAGATTAGGCATTGCCCGAACAATTTTATTTTTTGGGAAATGTTTGGTGAAAAAGTCAATGGTTTTCCCTGCTGCAACACTGACGATAGTTGTATCAGGGGATATCACGGGCATATAATCTTTAATAATTTTGTCCAGTATTTGGGGTTTGACGGCAAAAATTATAATGTCTGGGTGACCCTTGTATGTTGAAACAGATTGATGTTGCAGCAAATGAAAATCTGTCCGGGGTGTTGGTGTAACGATTTCAAAATCAAAATCTTGGGCGCCGGTATTGACCCATCCACGTACCAAAGATCCGCCCATGGCGCCGCATCCTATGACAAGAACTCTATGTTTTGACATTGTTTTCCTTTTATGTAATCTATATATATCTTTATAAAATATAGCATAAGCATGGATACATCAAAATACATTGAATTTCCCAATTTTGACCAAGTCATATTTCACATCTATGGCCCGTTGGCATTAAGGTGGTATTCCTTGGCCTACATCATGGGGATTATTCTTGGCTGGTTTTACATCAAATTTATTATCAAAAAATATAATTCTGGCAAGTTTTCCTTAACACATTTGGATGACATGGTTGCGTGGATTGTTGTGGGTGTCGTCTTGGGGGGGCGCCTTGGGCATATCCTTTTCTATGATTTATGGCGCTATTTAAACGACCCAATCAGTGTTTTTAAAGTTTGGGAAGGGGGAATGTCCTTTCATGGTGGCTTGATCGGGGTGATTTTGGCCTGTTATTTCTTTGCCAAAAGCCGCAAGATTCCCTTTCTGCAAGTCGCAGATTTAATGGCCTTAACAGCCCCCATAGGGTTGGGCCTTGGCAGAATTGCCAACTTTATTAATGGGGAAATATTTGGCCGTGTGACAGATGTTTCCTGGGCTGTTTTGTTTCCGGCAGGGGGGTATTTACCCCGGCATCCAAGCCAATTATACGAGGCGTTTTTAGAAGGAATAGTCTTGTTTGCCCTTGTTAATTTAATGGCCCTAAGAAAAAACAGATTGGCAGCCCATGGATATGCCTCGGGTTTATTTTTACTTTGGTACGGCAGTTTTCGTATTTTTGTTGAGTTTTTCCGTGAACCCGATGCCCACATAGGATACCTGTTTGGCCTTGTCAGTATGGGGCAATTAATTAGTATCCCCCTTCTTGGTGTGGGGTATTATCTTCTTAATCAATCTAAAAAGGCATGACCTTACAAAATCGTTTAAAAACAAAACTTCAAAAAACGCCGATGCCATTATCTGATTATATGGCGATGTGTTTGTACGATCCAAAGGCTGGCTATTACACAACAAAGATACCAATCGGGACAGCAGGGGATTTCACAACAGCGCCAGAAATATCCCAGCTATTTGGTGAGATGATGGCTGTGTGGGCTTTGGATCAAACCCAAGGCAAGCCGCATAACCTTATTGAATTTGGCCCAGGGAAGGGGACGCTTTTATCCGATATCTCGCGTATTTCAGAAAAATACGACCTTTTTAACTATTTCTGTATAGAAACAAGTCCAAAATTAACAACCCTACAAAAAGATAAGCTGAAAGGGTTGAATTGCATTTGGGGTCATGACTTAAATGAATTACAACCCCACCTATCCACAAAGCCTTGCTTATTTATTGCCAACGAATTATTGGATGCCCTTCCCATTGATCAGTATGTTTTTACACAAAACCAGTGGCATAAACGGCATGTGGTATTGGATAATAAAGATAACTTTGTTTATAAAGATATTCTTGTCGATACCCCCCCGGCAATATTATTGGATAAATACAAGCCACCGATTGAAGGGGATATCCTTGAGTATTCAAAAGATCAAGACATGCTTATGAATACGTTGACGGACCATATAAAAGAACAAGGGGGGGCGTTGTTGTTTGTGGATTATGGGTATGGTCGTTATATTTATGGGGATACGTTCCAAGCATTAAGAAAGCATCAACCCGTTTCTCCTCTGAATTTTCAGGGGCAGGCCGATTTAACAAGTCATGTTAATTTTGCGTATTACGTTAATCAGGCTGAATCAAAAGGTTTGCAAGTACACTTATATACCCAGGCAGATTTTCTGAAAATGATGGGGGTTGATCTAAGGTGTCAAATTTTATGCAAACAGTTTCCCGAAAAAGAAAAAATTATACGCGAAGGGCTTGACCGACTGATTAATAAAATGGGATATTTGTTTAAAGTTATGGTCGTAAAAAAATATGAAAAAAGCACACAATAACGTTCCTGTTATTCACAGTCATCGGTTACCTTCAGTTAACCATGGGTTTTTCACGCGCGAAGGGGGCGTAAGCCAGGGTGTGTTTGATTCCTTAAATTGTGGCAAGAAAGATCAAGATGATGTCAAAAATATTGCCAAAAATCGTGACATTATTAAAGAAACGCTTAAACTTTCAAAATTTCCCCTGTTGCTTGTAAAGCAAGTTCATAAATCCAAGGTTATTGTTGTCAAAGATTCTTGGGATCTTGAAAATTCGCCCGAGGCAGATGCCATGGTTACCCAAAATCCTGACTGCGTTTTAGGTATATTAACGGCTGACTGTGTGCCCATTTTATTTCATGATCCTGTGTCACAGACCATAGGGGCCGCCCATTCTGGTTGGAAAGGCGCCTTTGCCGGAATTATTCACAACACAGTTGCCGAAATGAAAAAACTGGGGGCAAAGCCAGAAAACATCGTGGCCGTAATGGGGCCATGTATTACCCAGGAAAATTACGAAGTCAGCAAAGATTTCTATGATGATTTTATGAAAAAGAATGAAAGCTACGACGGCTATTTTATGGAACAGGCTTCTCCGGAAGGTCTTTACTTTGACTTACCTGGGTTTGTAGAGGACCATGTTGTTGCAACAGGCATCAGCAAGGTGGAACGTTTGCCGTACGATACTTACGAAAACCCGGATTTATTCTTTAGCTGCCGCAGGGCCACCCACTTAAAAGAAGACTCCTTTGGGGTTCAAATATCTGTTATTTCCTTACAACCACCGGAGAATTAAATGTCAAATGTCATCGATCCGATAAAATATTTACACAGAAGGGGCATGATGGTTGTTCTTTCTTCCCCTTCTGGGGCTGGGAAATCTTCTTTGGCAAAAGAAATTTTGCAACGAAATCATAAGATGGCCTTATCCATTTCCGTAACAACACGAACGCCGCGCCCGAACGAAGTTGATGGAAAAGATTATCATTTCATTGCAGAGGATAAGTTTGAAAGCCTACGCGAATCAGGGGATCTTTTGGAATGGGCCAAGGTTTTTGGTAATTATTATGGAACGCTTAAAAAACCTGTGACACAGTCTTTAGAAAATGCCCAAGATGTTATGTTTGATATCGATTGGCAGGGGACACAACAGATATCGCAAAATATGGAGGAACGGGTGGTTTCTATCTTTATCTTGCCCCCATCCATTAATGAATTGGAACGCCGTCTACAAAAACGGGCAGGGGATTCAGAAGGGGTGATTAAGTATCGCATGGCCCAGGCTGCCAGCGAAATAAGCCACTGGGCAGAGTATGATTATGTGATTGTTAATAAAGATTTCGAAGAAAGCCTTGTCGCGATGCAATCCATTATAAATGCCGAACGCTTGAAACGCAGTCGCCAGATTGGCCTTTCCTCCTTTATCAAATCACTGACCGAAGAACAATTGGATTAGCTTGGCTGTCCCCACTTGCGCCCCGCATTTGACATTGCTCCCTGGACCCTGGTGTCAGTCATTGGGCGACGAAACGAACTAACTCATCAAGAATTACGCATTATTAGAGAGTCTTTAGGGGAATTGCGTGCAGGGGTGCATATAGAAGATTTTGAATTTTATACACGACTTGGATGTACTAAGGATGAAATGGGGTTAATTTCTGCTGATATTATCAAAATAATGGATGATGAAGATATAAAGCTGTAATTAAAAACCAGAAAATATATGGAAGAATAGGCATCCCATCAATCTGTGTTTATAAAAAAAACGATCTAAGGTGAAATGCGATTGCTTAGACCAGAGGGCGGCGATTCATAGGATAAGTCTGATAAGTTTTTAGGTGTTATCCCCTTTCTGATTTCATAAACTCTATGAATTTTGTTGTTATATATTTTTTAAAATCAAGACGTTTGTTTTTTCTGCTGTATGTGGTAATTTATTACTATAAATGGACTATTGTAAGATCCGATTTTTAGATGATTTTTACAGGGAAAATTATTTTTGATGCTTAGGTATATTAGGTGCACTGTGCTTTTGAATTTTATTTTTCCTAAAAGTACGTCTTTCAAATCTTATCCTGCGATAAGCCCTATAAAGTGTTAGTAAATTATGGCTATAGATAACTATTTACCAATATTATTGTTTATTGCAATTGCAACAGGGCTGGCATGTACTATGTTAGCCGTGTCTTGGCTGCGTGGAAAACGAAATCCCTATGACAATAAAAATGCCCCCTATGAATGTGGATTTGACCCCGTAACAAAAGAACCTGGGAAATTTGATATCCGGTTTTATTTGGTTGGTATTTTATTTGTAATTTTTGATGTGGAAATTGCTTTCTTGTTTCCTTGGGCCGTCAGCCTTGGTAAAATTGGGGCCGCAGGTTTCTTTTCCATGGTTTTATTCTTGGCCATTTTAACCTTTGGATTTATCTATGAGTGGATGAAAGGGGCGTTGGATTGGGAGTAATACCTTTTTTCATAAATAAATTAACATTTTTTCTTTGTTCTTTTGGGCAATTTCTGCGCTTAAAAAAGCCTGGCATTGGTCCACTATGTGCGGTTTTTCAAGCTTGGCCTGGCCACAAAATACCAAAGCCCAAAAGGTCAATTGTTTATGGGAAATGGTATAATGAATAAAACAATAAAAAAAGATTTGAACGAAATGTCCCAAGACCAACTGATGCAACGGGTTGTTGAGGGGGTGACCGATCAAGGATTTGTTGTCACACAACTGGATAAATTGGCAGGGTGGGCGCAAGGTGGATCCTTGTGGCCGATGACTTTTGGCTTGGCTTGTTGTGCTGTGGAAATGATGCATACTGCCGCCAGTCGATTTGACTTGGACCGATTTGGAACTGTATTCCGTCCCAGCCCGCGTCAATCAGATGTTATGATTGTTGCTGGAACCTTAACCAATAAAATGGCCCCTGCCTTGCGCCGTGTCTATGATCAAATGGCGGAACCCAGATATGTAATTTCCATGGGGTCTTGCGCGAATGGTGGGGGATATTACCATTATTCTTACTCTGTTGTGCGCGGGGTTGATCGTATTGTTCCTGTGGATGTGTACGTTCCAGGATGCCCCCCAACCGCAGAAGCTTTGTTATATGGAATTTTGTTGCTGCAACGTAAAATTAAGGGGACCAATACAATTTACCGAAAGGCAAAGAAATAAATGGGGGAAGACCTGAAAAAATTTGCCAATTACATTGCCCGGAACCTTCCCAAAACTGTGGATGACAGTTCCATTCATTATGGTGAGTTGACGCTGTATACCCATCCTGATCGACTGGAACGTTTGGCACAATTCTTGCGGGATAATGACAAGTGCCTTTTTAAGGTTTTATTGGATATTTGTGGGGTTGATTATCCGCATAAACAAAAACGATTTGAAGTGGTCTATCATTTCTTAAGTCTGGAAAATAATCATCGAATTCGGATTATTGTTCCTGTGGATGATGGGGAAGCTGTTCCAACCTTAGTCAATGTTTTCAGATCTGCTGGATGGTGGGAACGGGAAGCGTGGGATATGTATGGCATTCCGTTTGAAGGCCATCCAGATTTACGCCGAATTTTGACAGATTATGATTTTCATGGCCATCCTTTGCGGAAAGATTTCCCCTTAACAGGCTATACCGAAGTGGCTTATGATGAAAATGAACGACGGGTGGTTAAGCAACCTGTTTCACTGCAACAAGATTTTAGGGATTTTGATTTTGAAAGTCCCTGGATGGGCGTGAAAGAATTATTACCAGGGGATGAAAAAGCTTTGAATCAAGAATCAGAAACAGAAAAAGAAGATGGCAAAGTACAAGACTGAAGCAAAAGAAGTTAATAACTATACACTTAATTTTGGACCACAACATCCGGCGGCCCACGGTGTATTGCGCTTGCTTTTGGAAATGGATGGCGAAGTTGTTGATCGTGCGGACCCCCACATTGGCTTGTTACATCGGGGAACCGAAAAATTGATAGAGCATAAAACATATCTGCAGGCTGTTCCCTATTTTGACCGCCTGGATTATGTTTCCCCCATGTGTCAAGAACATGCCTTTGCCTTGACTGTGGAAAAATTGATGGGCATCCAGGCACCTGAGCGTGCCCAATTTATTCGGGTTCTGTTTTCTGAAATCACGCGATTATTGAATCATTTATTAAATATTACAACGATGGCCTTGGATGTTGGCGCCATGACACCCTTGTTGTGGGGATTCGAAGAACGCGAAAAGTTGATGGGCTTTTATGAAAAAGTTTCAGGGGCTAGAATGCATGCCAATTACTTTCGCCCCGGCGGTGTTGCGCAAGATATGCCCCACAAGCTGGCAGATGAAATTTATCAATTTATAACAAACTTTCCCAAAGTCGTTGATGATATCGAAGATTTATTAACGGAAAATAGAATCTTTAAACAGCGGACTGTTGATATTGGGATTATCAATACGGATGATGCCATGAACTGGGGATTCACCGGGCCTTTGTTGCGGGCAACGGGATGTCCTTGGGACCTACGTCGTTCGCAGCCTTATGACGTGTATGATAAAATGGAATTTAAAATCCCTGTAGGGAAAAAAGGGGATTGTTATGATCGTTATCTTGTGCGTATGGCCGAAATGCGGGAAAGCGTAAAAATTATTATGCAAGCCTTGGATCAAATGCCAAAGGGACCGATTAAAACAGATAATCGAAAAGTTAGCCCCCCCCCAAGAAGTGAAATGAAAGAATCAATGGAATCAATGATTCATCACTTTAAGTTGTATACAGAGGGATATCACGTGCCAGAAGGGCAAACTTATTGCGCAGTAGAAGCCCCAAAAGGGGAATTTGGTGTTTTCTTGGTTTCCGATGGCGGTAATAAACCTTATCGTTGTAAAATTCGGGCGCCGGGATTTGCGGCTATGCAAGCCCTGGAATTTTTAGTCAAAGGCCATATGTTGGCAGATGTTTCAGCCGTTATTGGATCGCTGGATATTGTATTTGGGGAGGTGGATCGATGACACAATCATCAAAGTATAACAGTGTTCAGCGGAAAAAGTTTTATTTCTCCCAACCCTTAATGGACAAGGCAAAAAAGATTATCGCCCAATATCCAGAGGGACGGGAACGCAGTGCCATTTTACCTTTGCTTGAAATGGCGCAACGCCACAATGGGGGATGGTTATCGCCTGATGCCTTAGAATACGTCGGGGATATGTTAAGCCTGCCGATTACACGGGTTTGGGAAATTGCAACGTTTTATACAATGTTTAATACACAACCTGTTGGAAAATTCCATATTCAGGTTTGTGGAACGCCCCCTTGTTATTTATGTGGATCGAAAGAAGTCAAACGGGCCTGCCAAAAATGGTTGGGTATTAAGGTGGGCGAAACCACTGATGACAAGATGTTCACACTGACAGAAGTTGAATGTTTGGGGGCCTGTGCCAATGCGCCAGTTGTTCAAATTAATGATGACTATTTTGAAGATTTAAATGCAGAATCCATAGAAAAAATCTTGCAAGACCTGGCAGATGGAAAGAAAATTGAATCAGGATCCATGACGGGACGGACAGGGTCAGCGCCCCTAAATACAAAAATAAGGAAAAAGGATGCTTAAGGATAAAGACCGCATCTTTAAAAATTTATACGGCACGCTGGGGGCTGGGTTGAAAGACGCCCAAAAACGTGGTGATTGGGATGATACGAAAAAGTATGTTACCAAAGGTTCCAGCTGGATCATTGAAGAAATCAAAAAATCTGGACTACGCGGGCGCGGGGGGGCTGGATTTCCAACCGCAACCAAATGGGGATTTGTCCCCAAGCCAACAAAAGAAAAACCTGCTTATCTGGTTGTGAATGCAGATGAAAGTGAACCTGGAACCTGCAAGGACCGGGATATTTTAAGGCATGAACCCCACAAAGTATTGGAAGGGTCCGTTATCACGGCGTCTGTTATCGGGGCGCGGGTGGCATACATTTATATTCGTGGCGAATATTTTCATGAGGCAAATTGCCTACAGTCAGCCATTGACGAAGCGTATGATGCGGGGCTTTTAGGAAAAAATACCAAGACTGGGTGGGATATGGATATCTATATTCACCGCGGGGCAGGGGCCTATATCTGTGGAGAAGAAACCGCTTTGTTGGAAAGCTTGGAAGGATACAAGGGAATGCCGCGTTTAAAACCGCCATTTCCCGCTGTCGTGGGATTGTATGGATGCCCTACCTTGGTCAACAATGTGGAAACACTTTCTGTTGTGCCTTCGATTTTAAGACGGGGGGCTGACTGGCACCGCAGTATCGGAACAGAACAAAGCGCAGGGCCCAAAATATTTTGTATTTCTGGGCATGTAAATACCCCCTGTAATGTCGAAGAATCCTTTGGTATTTCGATTAAAGAAATGATTGAAAAGCATGCTGGCGGTGTTCGGGGTGGTTGGGATAATTTACTGGCGATTATTCCAGGTGGATCAACAACGCCCGTTATCCCAAAGAATATTTGTGATAAAATTACCTTGGACTATGAATCCTTGATGAAGGCCCAATCGGGTTTGGGGACAGGCGCCATTATTGTAATTGACAAAAGTGCCGATATTTTAAAAGTGATTACCCGTATTGCCAAGTTTTATATGCATGAAAGTTGCGGCCAATGTACACCGTGCCGTGAAGGAACAGGTTGGATGTGGCGTGTTTTACAACGTATGTGCGTAGGCAATGCGACAGTGCCAGAAATTGATGAACTGTGGGAAGTGACCAAACAAATCGAAGGCCACACGATTTGTGCTTTTGGGGATGCGGCTGCTTGGCCCATTCAAGGGTTAATTCGTCACTTTAGACCCGAAATTGAAAAACGTATTAAAAAGTATAACGCCATTGCAACAGCATAAAAAAATGACAGAAGAAATTAAAAAAATACAGGTTATCATTGATGACAAGGAAATTGACGTTCCCGAAGGGGTAACTGTTCTGCAGGCTTGTGAAATTGCTGAACAAGAAATCCCTGTCTTTTGTTACCATTCAAAATTATCCATTGCCGGAAATTGCCGTATGTGTTTGGTTCAGGTGGAGGGCAAAAGAAATCCCATTGCCTCTTGTGCGATGCAAGCCAGTCATGGCATGAAAATTTCAACAAAATCTGAAATGGTGACAAAAGCCCGCAAAGGAAATTTGGAATTTTTATTAATTAATCACCCCCTGGATTGTCCCGTTTGTGACCAGGGCGGGGAATGTGATTTACAAGATATTACCATGGCTTACGGTCCCTCTAGCAGTCGGTTCAAAGATAACAAGCGGGCCGTGAAAAATAAGAATTTTGGTCCATTGATTAAAACAGAAATGACCCGCTGTATCCACTGTACCCGTTGTGTGCGTTTTGCCACGGAAGTTGCCGGGGCCGAAGAAGTTGGCGCCTTTGGACGTGGGGAAGATATGGAAATCAGTTCCTATCTTGAACAGGCCGTTACATCAGAATTATCGGGAAATATGATTGATCTGTGTCCTGTTGGGGCCCTGACATCAAAGCCTTATGCCTTTAAGGCACGATCGTGGGAATTAACCCCCACAAACAGTATTGATGTGATGGACGCCGTTGGGTCCAATATTCGGGTGGACAGCAAAAATAATGAAGTGATGCGGATTTTACCCATTGCGAATGAAGCCGTTAACGAAGAATGGTTATCTGATAAAGCGCGTTTTTCTTATGACGGGTTAATGACCCAACGATTGGACCGCCCGTATATTCGTCAAGATGGAAAATTAAAAGCCGTTGAATGGCACGAAGCCTTTATTTTTGCAGCGAAAGAAATTAAAAAGCATAACGCTGATGAAATTGCAGCGTTGTCAGGGGATTTGGCAGATGTGGAATCCCAATTCTGTTTAAAGGAATTGATGGATAAAATTGGATCTTTACACCGTGATTGTCGCCAGGATGGGGCATTCCTTCCGATGGATGAGCGATGTGATTATCTATTTAATACAACAATTGAAAGCATTGAACAGGCAGATCATTGCTTGATTGTGGGCAGTAACGTTCGCTTGGAAGCCCCCATTATCAATGCGCGTATTCGAAAATCAACCCTTCATCATGGGCTGAAAGTTGCGTATGTTGGACCATCCGCTGACCTGACTTATAAAACAGAATCTTTGGGGGATAAATTATCCATTCTGAATAAAATTTTATCTGGTAGCCATGCTTATGCAAAGACATTAAAAGAAGCAAAAAATCCTATGATCATTATTGGACAAGGGGCTTTGGCCAGTCCAGACGGGGAAGGGATTTATAAAACATGTCGGGCGATTGCAGATAAATATGGCTTTGTTCATGATGATTGGAATGGGTTTAATATTCTGCATACGGCCGCCGGTCGCGTGGGTGGTTTGGATATAGGCTTTACCCCAGGGGAAAAGGGCAAAGATACACGTAAAATATTACAGGCAGCTGAACGTAATGAAATTAAAGTTGTTTATTTGCTTGGGGCAGATGAAATTGACGAAGATGCGTTGAAAAATACATTTGTTATTTATCAAGGAAGCCATGGCGATAAAGCCGCACATATTGCAAATGTAATTTTCCCAGCGGCGGCCTATACGGAAAAAGAGGCTTTGTACGTGAATACCGAAGGGCGTATTCAGCAAACAAGACGGGCTGTTTTCCCCCCAGGTGAGGCAAAAGAAGACTGGAAAATCATTCGGGCCTTGTCAGAAATTCTTCACAAGAAATTACCGTATGATACACGGAAAGATATTTTGTCAAAACTGGCCAAAACATACCCAGCTTATAAAGATTTCAGCAGGATTGAAAAAGGGCAATGGCACGAAATAAAAGCCATAGAAGTTCGCCGTGGCATGATGACATTGCCGATTAATAATTATTACCAAACGAATCCTGTTGCAAGGGCTTCCGTTACCATGGCTAAATGCACAGTGGGAAAAAAGGATTCTAAAAGTTGGGAAAAAGACTAAATCAATAAAATACAGAACAGAAAAGTGATAGATAAGAAAAATATAATATGAATAAGATAATGGAAATATTAACAACCTTATGGCAAATGCCGGTTATTGCGACAGGGCTTAAGATTGTACTGGCGTTGGTTGGGGTTTTGTTATCTGTGGCCTATTTAACTTTGTTTGAACGCAAGGTAATCGCGGCGATGCAATTGCGCAAAGGCCCCAATGTTGTTGGCCCTTTTGGTTTGTTCCAGCCTTTGGCCGACGGTTTGAAATTAATGCATAAAGAAACCATTCTGCCAACATTATCCCGCAAGGGAATGTTTTTATTGGCACCGATCATTACCTTTGTTTTAAGCCTGGTCGCGTGGGCCGTTATTCCTGTTGATGCGGGAATGGTTTTTGCGGATATCAATGTTGGGATTTTGTATTTATTGGCCATTTCATCTTTGGGTGTTTACGGCATTATTATTGCCGGATGGGCTAGTAATTCAAAGTATGCTTTTATGGGGGCATTACGGTCTGCAGCACAAATGATTTCTTATGAAATATCCATTGGCCTGGTAATTGTCAGCGTCTTAATATGTTCTGGGTCTTTGAATTTGACAGAAATTGTCTTGTCCCAACAAAAAATCTGGTTTGTGGTTCCTTTGTTTCCCATGTTTGTCATTTTCTTAATTTCATCCCTGGCCGAAACAAATCGCGCCCCCTTTGATTTACCCGAAGCCGAAGCTGAATTGGTGTCTGGTTATAACGTTGAATATTCAGCAATGCCCTTTGCTTTCTTTTTCTTAGGCGAATATGCCAATATGATTTTAATGAGCAGTATGATAACCATCCTGTTTTTAGGCGGATGGCTGGCCCCCTTTGGTTTTAATTTTCTGCCAGGCTTTGTTTGGTTTTTTATTAAAGTGTGGTCTGTCTTGTTTATTTTCGTCTGGGTACGGGCAAGTTTTCCAAGATATAGGTATGATCAATTAATGCGCCTAGGGTGGAAAATTTTCTTACCTTTTTCATTGATCTATGTGGTGTTAGTTGCCGGAATTATGTTACTGTTATAGCTGAGGATTTATAAATTTATTATGTGTTGTTACGCCGTTATTTGTGCGCGGCATGCCTTGCGCTTATAACAAAATTAAAATACCGCTGGCTATCTTACTAAAGGTTTGATGTGATTGAAGAACAAGAATTAAAAAAAGTTGATGTAAAGGACAAATTCCGCCGAATTTGGGCGTGGGTTAAGCCTTATCTATTGCTTGATTTATTAACGGGTCTGTCTGTTACTTTAAGATATTTTTTTAAGCCAAAAGTCACCTTGAATTATCCATTTGAAAAAAATCCAATCAGCCCAAGATTTCGTGGGGAACATGCCTTGCGAAAGTATGATAATGGCGAAGAACGATGTATTGCCTGTAAATTGTGTGAGGCCGTTTGCCCAGCGCAAGCCATTACAATTGAATCAGAACCCCGCGATGATGGCAGCAGACGGGCAACCAAATATGACATTGATATGTTCAAATGTATTTATTGTGGACTATGTGAAGAAGCCTGTCCCGTTGATGCCATTGTTGAAGGGCCAAATTATGAATATGCCAAGGAAACACGCCAAGAATTCATGTATGATAAACAAAAATTGCTGGATAACGGGGATGCATGGGAACCAGCCTTGGTTGAACGTTTAAAACAAGAGGCACCGTACAGATGATAACGATGCTTGATTTGTGCTTTTATATGTTTGGCTTAACCCTGATTGGGTCTGTCGTAACGGTCTTTCTGGCCCGTAATACAGTTTATTCGGTCTTTGCCCTGATTGTGGCTTTCTTTAATAGTGCAGGTATATTCTTGTTGCTGGGGGCTGAATTCTTGGCCTTTGTTTTATTAATTGTGTACGTCGGGGCTGTGGCCATTTTATTTTTGTTTGTTGTCATGATGATTGGGGCAGATGAACCTTTGAAAAAGAAAGATCTTTTTAAAAATGTTCGTGGGTTTATTCTGGCTGCCGGAGTAATGGTGACGGAAATAATTGTTTTTGTGACGGGAAAATTTACCTTGCCTTCCGCAACCATTATGGGGGACGGCGACAGTCAAATAAGTAATACCCACGCCATTGGCGAAGTTTTATATACAAAGTATTTTTTACCCTTTCAATTGGTGGGCATCTTATTGTTGATTGCGATGATTGGGGCAATTGTTTTAACGTTGCGAAATCGAACAGGTGTTAAGCGCCAAAAGGCAAAAGATCAATTACAGCGAAAACCTTCGGACACATTGGAATTAAAGGATGTGCCAATTGGGCAAGGGGTGAAAACAAAATGATGGCTGTGGGATTGGGACATTTTTTAATTTTGGGCTCTGTTCTTTTTTGTTTGGGCTTGGTTGGTGTTTTTATTAACCGCCGTAATGTCTTGGTCAGCTTGATGGCCTTAGAAGTTTTATTGTTAAGCGTCAGTATTTTATTCGTGACTTTCGCCAAATATCATGACCATTTGCATGGTCAGATTGTTAGTTTGTTTATTATTGGTACTGCCGCCGCAGAGGCAGCTGTGGGACTGGCTATTTTAATTGTCTTTTTCCGATTTAAGAAAAGTATTAAATTGGAAGACGTTCAGGATCTTAAGGGATAGGATGATAGCAATTTCTTTATTTATATTATTTTTACCACTGCTGGGAAGCGCTGTTTCTTATGCTTTCCGCCGATCCTTTCGCGCCCAAGTTGCCCAAGTCGCCACGACATCTTTTGTGGGCATAAGTTGCCTATTATCCTTTGTTTTGGCTTATACAGTTTATACCCAGAAAGGACCCATCCAATTTGTTTTGGCCCCTTGGGTTTTGTTGTCTGGCTTTTCAATCAATTGGTCATTTTCAATCGATATACTGACAGCCGTGATGTTTGTTGTTGTGACTTTCGTTTCATTTTGCGTCCATTTGTATTCCACCAATTATATGAAATTTGATAAATCGATTGTCCGGTTTATGTCTTATTTAAGTTTATTTACTTTTATGATGTTGTTGCTGGTTTCATCTGCCAATTTATTACAATTGTTTGTTGGGTGGGAAGGCGTTGGTTTGTGTTCTTACTTATTAATCGGCTTTTGGTTTGAAAAAGATGGTCCGTGTCAGGCATCATACAAGGCCTTTGTTGTAAATAGAATTGGTGATTTCTTTTTTATTTTGGGGATTGCTGTTGCCTACGTATCCTTTGGATCTTTAGACTTTTCAGAAATATTTGCCCATAAAGCCGACGTTCAAGACCACGCTGCCATGTGGGTCTGTGGATTATTCTTTATTGGGGCCATGGCCAAATCCGCCCAAATTGGTTTACATGTTTGGTTGCCTGATGCGATGGAGGGGCCAACCCCTGTTTCAGCCTTGATCCACGCCGCAACAATGGTAACGGCAGGGATTTTTCTGCTTGTGCGGTTTTCCCCCGTTTTAAATGGATTGGAAACCCTGAACACCATTATTCTTTATGTTGGGGCGCTGACGGCTTTTTATGCGGGGACGGTTGCTTTGGCCCAAAATGATCTTAAGCGCATTATTGCCTTTTCCACCTGTAGCCAACTTGGCTATATGATGATGGCGATTGGGGCAACGGCTTATTCAGCCGCGCTGTTCCACCTTGTGACACATGCGTTTTTTAAGGCTTTGTTGTTCTTATCCGCAGGGTCCGTGATATCCCTTGCAAAAGGGGAACATGATGTCAGGAAAATGCCTGAATTCGGATTTAAGGCCCCTGTAACATATATAATGATGTTGATTGGATCTTTGGCTTTAATTGGGGCCCCATTCTTGTCTGGATATTATTCAAAAGATTTAATTTTAGAAACCGTTATGCAATCAAAAGTTGGAATGATTCCTTATGTTATCGGGGTGATTTCCGTGGCGTTGACAGCAATTTATTCTGTTCGTTTATTTGTTTATGTTTTTCACAGCAAAGCCCGGGGTGGGGACTCTGTTGAAATAAATGAATCCCCCTTTATGATGCTGGTACCTTTGGGATTGTTGGCCATCCCAAGTCTTGGTATCGGATATTTTCTGGCGCCTTATTTTACTGAGGCTGTAGAAGGTATGGTCCATACAATCATACTGCCAGAATGGCAAAAATGGTTACCTACAGGGATTGCCTGTAGCTGTTTTTTGGTTTTCTTTTATATTTTTTATCGACAAAAAGCATCTTTGGGACAATTGGTTAAGTTAGCCGGGCCTGTCCATAAATTCTTGGCATCAAAATGGTATTTTGATGAACTGTACAGTTGGATAATTGTCAAACCTTTCCAGTTTATGGCGGGGAAAATGGCGCCATTATTTGAAACTAAGGTGATTGATCGTTACGGACCAAATGGCTTGGCACGATTTATTTCTGTACTGTTTCAAATGGTTTCTAAAATACAAACAGGGGCCATGTACCATTATATGTTTTATATGTTATGCCTGTCTCTTATACACATCTGACGCTGCCGACGAGCGATCTAGTGTAGAT
>CAJXSI010000018.1 GCA_913061155.1 uncultured Alphaproteobacteria bacterium | reverse complement strand
TATACAGACGGAAGTTGGAAAGCCTCAATCGAAGGCGGCGTTTCTGCCACACCTGGCGCTGCTGGATTTAGTTACAATGGATCAAACTGGGTTGCATCAATCGAAGGCGGCGCTTCCACGACGTTAAATCCTGTTGCTGACGGATTTACGTATGACTCTACTTATAATAATGGAGCCGGGGCATGGGTTGCCACAGTTGAGGGAAACACCACCACAACACCTGGCGCCGAAGGCTTTACTTATACAGACGGAAGCTGGAAAGCCTCAATCGAAGGCGGCACTTCCACGACGAATCCTGCCGATGATGGATTTACCTATGATTCTACTTATAATAATGGGGCTGGGGCATGGGTTGCTCCAATCGAAGGCGGTTCTTCCACGGCACCTGCCGCTGCTGGGTTTACTTATAATGGGTCAAACTGGGTTGCCTCAATCGAAGGTGGCGCTTCCACGGCGCCTGGTGCGGCTGGGTTTAGTTATAATGGGTCAAACTGGGTTGCCTCAATCGAAGGCGGCGCTTCCACGGCGCCTGGTGCGGCTGGATTCACCTATACAGACGGAAATTGGAAAGCCTCAATCGAAGGTGGCGCTTCTGCTACACCTGGCGCCGAAGGGTTTACTTATACAGACGGAAGTTGGAAAGCCTCAATCGAAGGCGGTTCTTCCACGGCGCCTGGTGCGGCTGGGTTTACTTATAATGGGTCAAACTGGGTCGCCTCAATTGAAGGATCCGCTTCCACAGCGCCTGCCGCGGCTGGATTTAGTTATAATGGATCAAACTGGGTTGCTCCAATCGAAGGCGGCTCTTCCACAGCACCTGGCGCGGCTGGGTTTACTTATAATGGGTCAAACTGGGTCGCCAAAATTGAAGGCGGCGCTTCCACAGCACCTGGTGCGGCTGGGTTTACTTATAATGGGTCAGACTGGGTCGCTCCAATCGAAGGCGGCACCAGTACCAACCCAGCAGCTGCAGGATATACTTATAATAGTTCTGGCGGGTTTTGGGAGGCTGAGGTAGAAAATGGAGTTAGAACAAGGTCACCAGCGGCTGAAGGATACGTTTATAACGGGACGAATTGGGGGGCGTCTGTAGGTGGGAAGTTCGTGACTAATCCTTCAAATGCTTCCTATTTGTACTTGGATAAAGGTTGGCACGCGTCTAAAGTTGATGTAGGGGCCGGTTCTGAAGCTATAGATGACGTCACAGATGTAACAGAAACAGATGGCTTTGATCAACCAGACACAGCGTTACTTAATTTGGAATCAGAGAAAACAGAAGATTCAAATGGGCCAAGCTTATTCGGTAAGGTACAAGGTTTAGAAAACTTAGTCGGGGACGTAGATCAAGATGGCACAGCTGACGAAGCAGAACGTATTACAGGGATCAATTAATGTCTTTAATTAATAAAATATATAAAAAATCATGGCACTTAGGGGTGTGTTTAACCTTATTAGTTTTATTCCCCAAAGTAACATTTTCAGCGGCTGATGGTGCAGGGGAAGCGTTGGCAACAGTTAACCGTTTGGCCGAAAAATCTATTGCAAATAAAATATCCAGTCGATTACAAAGGGTTAAAAAACCTGAAGATCTGATCCCTGACTATGAACCAGACATAGAAGATGGGGATGTTATCACCCAAGAACCTTATTTTGTCTTGAAAGCTATTGTATCTGTCGGAAATAAAGTATTTGAATCTTCTGATTTTGACATACTTTACAAACCTTATATTGGTCAAAAAGTTAAGCTTTCAGATATGAAGAAAATTGCAGTAGAAATAACAAAGAAATACAGAAAAGCTGGGTATTTCCTAAGCTATGCCGGAGTTCCAGCCCAAACAATTAAAGATGGAAAAGTTACTATGCAAATATTTGAAGGTTATATTGATCAAGTCAATATTATCTTTGAAGAAAAAAATAAAAATCCCAGCAGTCGACTTTTTAATCTTGTTCATAAATTGCGAAAAAATCGACCTTTGCATCAAAATACCTATGAACGATACTTAATGTTAATTCGTGACTTGTATCCCGCGGCAAAAGGATACTTAGAACCTTCCCACAAAAGTACAGATGGGGCTGCCAGCTTGAAAATATTTATTCCTAAAAACCAACCTATAGAAGGAAGTGTCGGATCAAATAATTTTGCCAATGATACGGTTGGTCCATGGATGCAATCAGTCAACCTATCTATTGCCCCTTTTTGGAATCCAGAGCATAGGATCACCACCAGCCTTTCAAAAGGGGCCAGTCTTTATGAACTTACTGCCTTTAACCTTGGATATCAGGTACCTGTTTTTTCAGAAGGGACCACTTTTTCAATTAATCAGATGATATCAAGATCAAATCCTGCCGGGAAAATTAAAGTCTTTAAGGTGAAAATGCGTGATTATCGAACAACCTTTACCTTATTACACCCTGTTATTCGGTCACGTGATACAAATATGTATGCAGGGGTTGAATTGGCTATACAAAACCAATACAAGAAACATGGAGCAACAGATGAGTTATTCAAAGAACGATCAAGAAACCTGAAATTATTCACAATCAATAGTTGGATGGATCAACTGGGGGGATCAAACTTTGTAAGGCTTTCTGGAACACAAGGATTAAATATGCTTAGGGCAAAAAAAGAATCCAGTCCAAACCTAAGTAGGGTAGGGGCGTCATCTGATCATTTCTATTTCGAAGGGGAAATTTCAAGAATGCAAAGACTTGCTGGGCCTTTTGCTGCTGGTTTTTATATTACAGGGCAATATGCTGGCGCATCCCTTCTTGACGTAGATAGGTATCGTTCCAACGGTTTCCCATTCAATGGAGCCTATCCTGTTGGTGCCCTTAGTGGGGATAGTGGCATCGAAGGAAAAATAGAATTAAATTATTATAATTATGATATTCAATACTTAGAGTTATTTAGATTATTTATCTATGTGTCCAAAATGAAAATATGGAATCGTCATCCAACAGCTGTTGAAAAATATACCGAATCTGCAAAAGGCGGGGGTATTGGCACGCAAATAGTTATGAAAAATGGTCTGTCATCAACGTTACAATATGGATATCCTTTCGACAACCCAGTGGGGGGCGATTCAATAAAACCACAAGTTGGCCTTAATGTTAATTGGAAGTTTTAGATCAACTTAGTTAATTATCTTAATGGTTGAAGGGTCTCTATAGCAAATTTTGTACTCCTTTATCACAAACAGGCATATTTATGATTCAGGGATAAGTATCATAAGTACTATATTACTGCAATCTATTTTATTTTAATCCATATTTTGTCCTCTATAAATTATTATTGCTTGTAGGTATAAATGGAGCAGGTAAGGATTTATTTGATATGTACATACCAACAAGTGCATACATTATTAAATATTCATGAACCTAATGATAATAAAATTGTATTTTCCATAATATATATTATTGTGTCGACGGGTATCTTTAAATAGTTAACCTCTTTCCTGATATTTTATTAAAGCCGTTAAAATTACGGTGCTTGCTCCGCGGAGGTTCTCTTTGTGTAGGAAGTTCTTGTATAATTATATTACCGGTACGAGATCTTTTATTCCATTTATTTCTTGCTCATCAATCTCAGATAAGGAGACTACAGATTCTGGGTTTTCTCCCATAAAATATCGAGGATCCATACCATCCGGCTTGGCAACACTTAAAAGAACCCCCTTAGCATGATATGAAAGATATTTTGAAAGATATCTAAAGACTTCAATAACTGAATTTGTTTCAACTTTATCTGATCTATCAGCTAAAGTTTTTACTATAACAAGAAATCTTTTTACAACGGTTAAAGATTTATAAACCCTCTCATAAAAAATAGAATTTTTAATAATGATTTCTGCCTCTACTGCAGATTCTATGATTTCAGGGATGGTTCTGAACATTTCTGTTGGTTTCCACTTTCGTATTCTGTCTAAAAGGTCTTCAGGTAAATACTTGGATGAAGGCAACCCCATTCTTATATAGTGAGGCTCTTTATAATGATTAAATATTCCATTTATATGATTTTCATTATCGATAGAGACGACACTTAATTTTGATCCAGGGGTTATGCCTCTCTTGATCATAATATTTCGTTTCATCATATCTCTGTGCGCCAAAATTCCAACAGCTACTCTAAATTCAGCAATTCTATCGGGGTCTATTAAATCAGAAATACCTCTTCCATCTATAGGGCAGTCGCCAAGACATACAGCACCATAAGAATCAATGAGGCCCTTTAATCTTCCTTCAAGGTCGTGTGGTTCTATGCCAGAGGAAATAAACTCGGAAAAAAGCAATGAAGGTCTATAAGGCCCTTCTAAGTTTAATCCCATTATTACTTTAGGAAAGAAATTTCCAAAACCACATTCATTCATTATTGCGGAATTCAAGAACCTTAGAAAGTTTTCCGTTCGGTCACTTTTCATAGGCCTAACAACAAACAGACGATCCCCTATATTTGCAATATGGACACCTTTTCTTTTTGACGTTCCTTCACCTGGAAATACTACAGAGGCTTCCTCTTCTTTGTATTCTTTAGCAATATCAACCCCCTCTTCCTCTGAGTTTGTTGAAAAATAAACATGCGATTCCCCCTTATATTTTATAGTAGTTCGTCTGTATTCTTCCTCACTACTTGCAAAAGCTGCTGCAGCTTCCGCAAATCCTGGGAAAACTAAAAATAGAAACAAGAGAAAAAGACCAAATTTTTTTAAAACAAACATATAAACCTTCTATCATTTAATATAGATATTTTATATTAATAAATCATTAAATTTTCAACATAAAATCACTTTTTTCTTTGTTTTAAAGGGAACATCTGTGAATTTGCCATCCTTCCTGTTAATATATGTTTATGAAATTTGAATTACATCCAAACTTTTCTGAAAAAGAACTCATTACAGATTTAAACTTGTGCAAGGTTTTGGCAAATAATGTTGCAGATTTTCCTTGGATTTTTTTAATTCCTATGCGCCCCAATATTCGTCAAATTCACGATCTTTCAAAGCAAGACCAATATTTATTAATGGATGAAATTGATCATTGTTCAAAGATTATGAAACAATTATTTAATCCAGATCAACTGAATATTGCCGCCATTGGAAATATCACGCCCCAACTTCATATGCATATTATTTGTCGTCATAAACAAGACCCTTACTGGCCTGACGTGGTTTGGAATAAACCGACGAACCCAATCTTAATCAATGATTTCCATCATCAAATAAATTTAATTAAAAAACATATTTAAAAAGACCTATTTCCTTTTAAAAGCATTTCATTATTCCGCCGTTGTTATATACTGTAAGTAGACTTTATAAAAATTAATAAAACTAACAGGAGGCAATAATGACAAGAACAAATACCCTGATTATCCTATATGCATTATCTGTTTTATCAGCCTCTGTTAGTTACGCAGATCCTGATTTTACAGAAGAAATCCAGGAAACCCAGAAAACATGGAAAGTTGTGGCAAAAATCAGTAAAATCGCCATTTCCGCTGCTTATGGCGTTTCTTCGGGTGGTGATCCCTATCATGCGCCTCACGAAGATATGGAAAACTATACATCCCATCAATCTGTTCATGTCATAGAAAAAACAATGCATACGGTTACTAGAGAGAAAAAAGGCTCTTCTTTTGTTGAGGCCACAATGCGTGCAACAGAAATTTCAATCAGAAGTGCCTATGGTATCAATACTGGCGCGGGGTTAACTGACTCTGCTTTAGAGGATATTGAACGACATGCCCCATGGCAAATAACGTCGAAACGTCTTTTATCAGACCAAGAGAAACTTGAAGAGCTTGAGCGCGAAACCAAAGCCTTACGCAGTAAATTAGAAATAGTGGAGGAAGACGAGAAACCCACATGGTGGCAAAGAACAAAGCAAACTTTTACAGCCGTCAAAGAAACTGTTGGTATCGTTGGCGTTGTTCTTGGAATCGTTATTGCCATTATCGCTCTGGTTTAAAAAGTATGGCCCCAACAAATGAAGCTATGCTTTTCTGCTGTTCGCCTTAAATATCAACTGCAGCAGCGTAAGTATGCCTGTATTTCAAGAGAATAATCTAAAAGAAATGATTTGAACCTTAGAAATTTCTTTAATTATCTTCTTAAGGAAGTATCGCCATCAAAGCTTTGTGTCTCTTTAATCAAAGCAATGCGCCAAGCTTCTGAAAGTTCCCGTTCTGGTTCTGCTAAGGCTGCAGGGATCCCCAGTTTGTTTAAATATTGTGCAATTGCAAACTCTTGAAGTGAAGGGACAGTCATACGTATGACCCCTTTTACAGTAGGACTTCTTTCGAAACACCATGCCATTCCTTCTAACCTATTTGCCAAATCAAAAACAGATAGTTCATTAGAAGTCTTTGCAATAACAGTGTTTAAGGGAGATGCATATAATACATCCCCCGGTGTTAGAGAATGGGCAATTTCAATGGATGTTCTTCCGTAAACATCCGATTCCCCCCTCTTCATCATGGCAATACTATAAGGGGTTGTTAAAACTACTGCGGGTCCTTTAGGATTGGCCTGCACAGACACGACAACCGCTGTATCAAGCCCCCCTTCATTTGTGATGTTTTTCCCTGCATTCCAGCTATAAACCTCTGCATCAGAAGAAAGTTTAAGCCCTAATTCGCTTTTTATTATTCTTTTAAGCGCTTGTGGGTCAATAGTTAGCCTTCCACCCCCTAAAATAGGATCTGAATATATCTCAGCCAATGCTTTGTGTTCACTTGCTTTTTCTTGATATTCAGGATCTGTTGTGTCAGTAAAAGGAATCTCTGCCCAGGGAACACCACTTCCGCAAGCAAACGTCTGAACACTGCGTACTGATGTACGCCTTGCCCCTACAGTTACAGCCTCCCTAACTGCAGCAAGCATTGCCTCTGCTGTTTATGAAAGAGATATAGAATAAATCGGGAAAAAACAAAGTTCAACCATAAAAATTATTTTCACCAGTCATAGAATCTGTTAATTTAAAATTATGAATTCATCCAAAACCATTAAATACTACGATAATAACGCCCAAGATTTCTTTGATTCAGTCAAAGACTATGACATTCAGTTTTTATATGATCTTTTTCTAAAAGACATTCCTAAGGCTGGTAAAATCCTGGATGCGGGTTGCGGTGGCGGACGTGACAGCAAATATTTCAAAAACAATGGCCTTGAGGTAACTGCCTTTGATGCTTCGGCAGAGTTGGTTGAAATTGCCCAGGATTATTCAGGTTTGCCTGTTAAACATATGCGCTTTCAAGATATGGGTTTTGAAAAAGAATTTGATGGCATATGGGCATCAGCGTCACTTTTACATGTGGATAAATCAGAATTAGATAACGTAATGAATAAAATCTATAAAGCCTTGAAACCAGGTGGTGTTTTATTTTGCTCTTTCCGCTTTGGACAAGGGGAATCGTATGAAAAAGAACGGTATTTTAATGATCAAACAGAAGAAAGTCTTAAGCGCTTATTGACTCAGCATAAGTTAGAAATTAGCCATCTAAGCATCCCAGAAAACCTTAAAAGCCGTCGAGGGTTTAACTTTGTCATAAGCTTTTCTAAAAAAATATAATAAAACCCAAGAAACCTATTGAAATTTATGTAAAGTTTGATTAGATTACACCCATACATATTTATTGTGTAAAGGTGATTGGCAGGGCATGCCTCATCGCCTAAATGTTGACTAAAATTATAAGGAGAATGAAATGCCCAAGATGAAAACAAACAGTAGCGCCAAAAAACGCTTCAGAATTTCCGGTTCCGGAAAGGTACGCTTCTACTCCGCTGGCAAACGCCACGGTATGCGTAAAAGATCCCAAAGCATGATTCGCAAATCACGTGGTCCACAAACAATGAAGGACTGCGATGCAGGATTAATCTTAAAAATTATGCCTTACGCAAATAAATAAGGAGACGTACACATGGCAAGAGTTAAAAGAGGCGTAACAACACACGCTAGACATAAAAAAATTATCAAGATGGCCAAAGGCTATCGTGGGCGTTCAAAAAACTGTTTCCGCATTGCGGTACAGCGCGTTGAAAAGGCCTTACAATATGCTTATCGCGACCGTCGCAACCGTAAGCGTGAATTCCGCGCATTGTGGATTCAACGTATCAACGCAGCAGTTCGTGAACATGGTATGACTTATTCCCAATTCATGAATGGCATTACAAAAGCAAACGTTGAAGTTGACCGTAAGATGTTGGCTGACATGGCTGTGCGTGATAAAGCCGCATTTAAAGGCCTTGTTGATGTTGCCCAATCTGCAATTAAATAAGAATAAGAGTTTTATCAAGCTGTATACTGTACAAGGAACAAGCAACTACGCCTAAGAATTTTAGGCAAAAAGTGAAATGACAACGTACAGAAGTTAAATCGATAAAATAAATTTGAAAGATGGGGCTCGCTTTGAATTAAGGCAAGCCCCTTTTTTATATAACGAAAACAATTACGAATGGCTAAGGCATCAGCCAAAGCCTACCACTATAAAACAGTAGGTTAAAAGTGCAGGAACGATGTGTCAGTTTAAGAGTTTTTGTTATAATAATGGTGATAGTGAATCATGGCGAAGATAACCGATATCAAATCACAATCCCTTCAAGAGGTTAATCAAACCCAAACTGTTGCGGAACTTGAAGAGTTTCGTCTTAAGTATTTTGGTAAAAAAGGTCTTGTAACAAGTATGTTAAAAGGCATGGGATCCCTGTCACCTGAAGAACGTCAAGTTCAAGGGCCGGCCATTAACGCCTTAAAAACAGAATTGTTGGAAGCTGTTGAATCAAAGAAAAATGAATTAGAACTGTCAGAATTAAATGAAAAATTAAAGACAGAAAAAATTGATATTACCCTTCCTGGGCGTCCAGAAGAGCCTGGAAAGATACACCCCATCAGCCAAACAATTGATGAATTGGTCACCTTGTTTGGGGACATGGGCTTTGCATTGGCTGAAGGGCCAAATATTGAAGATGACTATCATAATTTCACAGCATTGAATATTGCTGAAGACCACCCTGCCCGCCAAGAACAAGATACTTTCTATATGAAAGAAAAAAAAGATGGCGCTCCTTTGGTGTTGCGCACGCATACATCCCCTGTCCAGATTCGCACGATGATGGATAAGAATCCCCCCCATCGCATTGTTTCAATTGGGCGTGTTTTCCGGGCAGATTATGACATAACGCATACCCCGATGTTCCACCAAATTGAAGGTCTATTAATTGATAAGAACATTAATATGGGCCATTTAAAAGGCTGTTTGATTGAATTTTTGGAAACCTTTTTTGGGGTAAAAGATCTACCTGTTCGCTTCCGCCCAAGTTATTTTCCGTTCACGGAACCTTCTGCCGAAGTTGATATTGGATGTTCACGTGAAGACGGCGATTTCAAAATTGGCAAGGGGGCCGATTGGATGGAGATTTTGGGCTGCGGTATGGTTCACCCAAATGTCTTGCGCAATTGCAATTTGGATCCTGAAGAATATCAAGGCTTTGCTTTTGGTATGGGGGTTGAACGTATTGCCATGTTAAAATATGGTATTCCAGACTTAAGAACATTCTATGAATCTGACTTGCGTTGGTTACGTCATTATGGATTTCGTTCTTTGGATATACCATGTGCCTTAAATAAAACATCAGGAGACGCCTAATGAAAATCACCCTTTCCTGGTTAAAAGATCATTTAGATACAAATTATACAGCTCAGCAACTTGCAGAAAAACTGACAGATTTAGGACATGAAGTTGATGGGATTACAAATCCTGCAGAAATTCTAAAGCCTTTTATTGTTGGTGAAGTTTTATCTGCTGAAAAACATCCCAATGCCGACAAATTAAAAGTTTGCAGGGTTCGTATTGGTGAAAAAGACCCTGTTCAGATTGTTTGCGGTGCACCAAATGCCCGTGCTGGAATCAAAGTTGTCTTTGCCGCGCCCGGGGCCTATATCCCTGCAAAAGATTTTACGATCAAAGCCGCCAAAATTCGCGACGTGGAAAGCTTTGGCATGATGTGTTCTGAATCTGAATTGGATTTAGGCGACAGTCATGATGGTATTATTGAGTTGCCAACGGATGCCCCTGTTGGGATATCTTTCGTTGATTATAAAAAATTGGATGATGCTGTTATTGATGTTTCTTTAACCCCTAACCGCGCCGACTGTTTTGGCATTCGTGGGCTGGCACAGGACTTGGCAGCTGCAGGTTATGGAAAATTAAAGCCCTTAACTGTCCCCAATATTAAAGGGTCTGCTCCCTGCCCCATTTCTGTTAAACGTGATTTTAATGAAGCCACCCAAGGTGCTTGCCCCCATTTTCGGGGACGCTTAATTAAAGGGGTCAAAAATGGCCCAAGCCCTGAATGGTTGCAAAACCGTATGAAGGCTGTGGGATTAAAATCCATTTCCACTTTGGTAGACATTACAAATTATCTAACCTATGACCTTTGTCGTCCACTGCATGTTTTTGATGCCAGTAAAATTAAAGATAACAGCCTGACAGTTCGCCTGGCAAAATCTGGTGAAACAATGGAAGCCTTGGATGAATCAACCTATACTTTGACCAATGAAATGACCGTCATTGCAGATGCGGATAAAGTTTTATCTATTGCTGGCATTATGGGATCTTTGGCATCCGGATGTTCTGATGATACTTCAGATGTTTTTGTTGAATGTGCCTATTTTGATCCTGGTCGTACCGCAAAAACGGGGCGTTCTTTAAATATTATCAGCGATGCCCGTACCCGTTTTGAACGGGGAATTGATCCAAATGGCACAGAACCTGGGCTTGAAATTGCCACCCAGATGATTCTGGATCTGTGCGGGGGGACGCCAACAGATGTTGTTAAAAGTGGTTCCGCCCCTTATAATTTGACTGATATCCATTTTAAATTGGATAAAACGAAAAAATTAACAGGCGTTGACGTTTCGCAAGAAAGATCTGTTGAAATTTTAAAAAGCCTTGGGTTTGGGGTGGAAAAATTATCGGATCAAGAAATTGATGTAACAAGTCCATCTTGGCGGTATGATATAAATCATGCCGAAGATCTTGTAGAAGAAATTGTTCGCATCGAAGGATATGATAAAATTAAAGCCATTCCCGTCCCCCGCCCCTCTGCGCGGGTGAATCCCTTATCCTTGACCCAACAACGTGTTTCAAAAATCCGTCGATTATTGACTGAACGGCAGATGATGGAAACGGTAACGTGGTCTATGATGGGAAAAAAAATGGCAACAGCCTTTGGTGGTGGCCAAGAAAATATGCAAATTGCCAATCCAATTACGGTTGATTTGGAATATATGCGCCCATCCATATTACCCAATCTTTTAACTGGGATTAAAAATAATATAAAGCGTGGGTTGCGCCCCATTAACTTGCATGAAGTTGGGCCTGTTTATAAAGGGACAGCAGCCGAAGATCAAGAAACTGTTGCAACGGGCGTTCGTTTTGGCTTGGTGACAGATAATCATTGGTCAGGGGAAACCCGCCCATATGATATATTCGATGTTAAAAATGATGCGGTTGCTGTCTTAGAATCTGCCGGTATTTCTGAATCTGCCATGCAGATCAAGGCGGAACAAATTCCAGAATGGATGCACCCTTATCGATCTGGTGTTATTTTTCAAGGTCCCAAGAAAATATTGGGGTACTATGGGGAAATTCATCCGTTGATTTCAAAAATGTTTGGCATTAGGCAACCTGTTTTGGCTTTTGAGTTATTTATATCCAGATTGGCTGACCCCAAAAAGGCAAAACCCCACAAGGGAAAATTACATCTTTCATCTTTACAACCAGTTGAAAAAGATCTGGCCTTTATTGTTGATGAACATGTGCCGGCCCAACCAATATTGGACGCTGTTCGTAAGGCCGATAAAAACTTAATTACTTGCATCCATATTTTTGATACCTATATTGGATCAAATGTTGATGATGGGAAAAAGTCAATTGGGGTGCGCTTTCGTCTAGAGCCCCATAAAATAACTTTAAAAGATGCGGATATCGCCGAAATTTTTGATAAAATTGTAAAAAATGTTTATGCCACCACCGGTGGTATTTTAAGAGACGGGAAATAAAATGTCACATGACTTAAGTTTAATCAGAAACTTTTCCATTATTGCCCATATTGATCATGGAAAATCAACCCTTGCTGATCGTATGATTCAGTTAAGTGGTGGATTAACCGAACGTGAATTAAAAGAACAGGTTCTTGATTCCATGGATATTGAACGTGAACGGGGCATTACGATCAAGGCCCAAACAGTTCGCCTTGAATACAAAGCAGAAGATGGGAAAACATATATTTTAAACCTTATGGACACCCCTGGCCATGTTGACTTTGCTTATGAAGTCAGTCGTTCCTTGGCGGCTTGCGAAGGATCATTATTAATTGTGGATGCCAGCCAAGGGGTTGAGGCCCAAACATTGGCAAACGTCTATCAAGCCCTGAACAATGATCATGAAATTATTCCTGTATTAAACAAGATTGATTTACCTGCTGCGGACCCAGATCGTGTTAAAGAACAAATCGAAGAAGTCATCGGCTTGGATACATCTGATGCCATTGAAGTTTCTGCAAAAACAGGTATCGGCGTTGCAGATGTTTTTGAAGCCATTATCAAACGCTTGCCTGCCCCCGAAGGAAATATTAATGCGCCCCTTAAAGCCATGTTGGTAGACAGCTGGTACGACACTTATCTTGGGGTTGTAACCCTTGTACGCATTAAAGAAGGTGTCTTGAAAGCAGGTATGAAAATCAAAATGTTGGCCGCAAAATCAACTTATTTGGTGGATCATGTTGGGGTTTTTACACCGAAAAAAGAAAAAGTTGACCAGTTATGTCCTGGTGAAGTTGGATACATTATTTCCGGTATTAAGCAAGTGGCTGACTGTCAAATTGGGGATACCATTACGGAAGAAAAAAAGCCTTGTGCCGAAGCATTAACTGGGTTCAAACCTTCGATTCCAGTAGTGTTTTGTGGGTTATTCCCAGCCGACACATCAGAATATGAAAACCTAAAACAAAGCTTGGGGAAATTGCGCTTGAACGATGCCAGCTTTCAGTACGAAGTTGAAAGTTCTGCAGCCCTTGGGTTTGGCTTTCGTTGTGGGTTTCTAGGGCTTTTGCATCTTGAAATTATTCAAGAACGCTTGGAACGTGAATTTGACTTGGATATCGTTACAACAGCACCAAGCGTTGTTTACAAAGTTCATACAAAAAAAGGAACTGTCCTTGAATTGCACAACCCAGCTGACATGCCAGACGTAGTGTATATTGAAAAAGTAGAAGAACCGTGGATCAAAGCCACAATTATGGTTCCTGATGAATATTTAGGCGGCGTTTTAACCTTGTGTACAGAACGTCGTGGCGAACAAATTGACCTAACCTATGTTGGCAGTCGGGCCATGGCAGTTTACAAATTGCCTTTGAACGAAATTGTTTTTGATTTTTACGACCGCCTGAAATCAATTTCCAAAGGGTATGCCAGTTTTGATTATCAATTGGATAGTTATGAAACCTCTGATTTGGTAAAGGTTGCCATTTTAATTAATTCTGAACCGGCAGATTCCCTATCTTTTATTTCCCACAAAGACCGTTCTGAGGCCAGGGGCCGCGAAATCTGTGAACGCTTAAAAGATTTAATTCCAAGACAATTATTTAAGATTGCCTTGCAAGCCGCAATTGGGGGAAAAGTTATTGCCCGTGAAACAATTTCAGCCATGCGAAAAGATGTAACTGCGAAGTGTTACGGTGGGGATGTTAGTCGAAAACGAAAGCTTTTAGACAAACAGAAAAAAGGAAAGAAACGGATGCGCCAAATTGGTAACGTTGAAGTTCCCCACACTGCTTTCATCGAAGCACTTAAAAGAAAAGATTAAAAAGTGATAGTCAAAAAAGTCTATCACTAGGAAAATAAATAAGCCTTTTTCGTCATCCTGTGGCTTGATACCAGGACAACGATGTCAAAAGGGTAAAGAAAAAGTTTAGGATCAAAAAATGATTGACGAAATCTTTAATGCATTAGCCTATTTTAACGATACCATTTTATGGGGGTATCTTGGCATTGGGCTGATTTTAACATCTGGCCTTTATTTATCTTTCAAAGCGCGCTTTGCCCAATTTTTTAAATTCCACAAAGTTGTCCTTCACTTTATCCATTGTGCAAAAGGGGCAAAAGGTCATGATATGCATGACGAAGGCGTTTCCCCCATTCGCGTTTTCTTTGCATCAATTGGTGGATGCATTGGCATTGGAAATATTACAGGGATTGTTCTTGGTGTTCAAATTGGGGGCCCAGGTGCCTTAGTTTGGGTTCTGACCATTGCCATTTTGGGATCAATTATTAAATACTCTGAAATATATCTTGGGGTTAAATATCGCCGCCGTGGGAAAAAATCTGGCTTTGACGGTGGGCCCATGTATTTCTTACAAAAAGCCTTTCCAAAAGCAAAATGGGTTGCGGGAATTATGGCCTTTTTCTTGTGCATTTATGGTATTGAAATATATATGTTCAGCGTTATTAAATCATCTTTTGTTGCCAATTTTGGTTTAAATCAATGGGTTGTAATGCTGGGTCTTTTGGCTTTGATTCTTATTACTGTTGCCGGCGGTATTCAACGTGTGGGCGCCATCAGCAGCTACCTGATTCCCTTATTCGTGGTTATATATTTGGGAATGACAATTTATGTTTTGACGGTTAATGCTGGACAAATCCCCTCCTTAATCAAGCTTGTTCTAAGATCTGCTTTTGAAGGCCATGCCCCTCTTGGTGGCTTTGCTGGAAGTACTGCCTTGATTGCCTTATCAAAAGGATTTTCAAGTGCGGCGTATTCTGGGGATGTTGGAATTGGATATGCATCAATTATCAATAGTGAAACCCGATTTACAGATCCAAAAAACCAGGCCATTTTTGCCATTTTTGCCATTTTCTTAGATACGTATGTTGTTTGTACTTGCACAATATTACTGGTTTTGATGACAGGGGCTTGGACCCAACCTATTGATAGTACATTAATGGTTCAGCACGCCCTGGCGCAGTATTTTCCTTACATGGAATATTTTATGCCCATCTTTTTGTTTGTCTTGGCGTTTTCCACAATCGCAACGTATATGATTGCTGGCATGAAATGTGCCGCGTTTTTGGCGCCTAAGAATGGGATTAAATTATATGTTTCTTATGCCATTTTTGCCTTTTTATTCTTTTCGTTTTACGAATCAAAATATGCTTTCTTAGTTATGAATATTGCTGGTGGGTTTTTAATGTTAATCAATATTGCCGGTATCTTGAAACTTAGAAATGAAATAGATTATAAAATATAGAGACAAAAATAATGACACTTACAAAAGAAAAAATCGGGTTTTGGACAATATTATCCTTGGTTGTTGGGAATATGATTGGGGCAGGTATTTTTACCATCCCGGCGGCCCTTGCAAAGTATGGTAGTATCAGTTTATTAAGTTGGTCTTTTACCGGGGCTGGGGCTGTATTGCTTGCCTTGGTTTTTTCAAGGTTGGCAACAAAACATCCTGCGGTTGGGGGGCCTTATGCCTATTGTCATGAAGCCTTTGGAGATTACATGGGTTTCCAAGTTGCCTGGACTTATTGGATTTCTATGTGGGTTGGAAGTGTTGCAACAATCGTCATGACCGTGGGGTATATCAGTGTTTTTATCCCTGCCATTAATAAAGATCCAAATCTAAGTTTTATAACAGGGCTTGGAATTATTTGGACCCTCACTTTTTTAAATATCAAAAGTGTTAAGGCATCGGGGATTTTACAAATTTTAACAACTGTCCTGAAAATTGCCCCAATATTTGTTGTTATTGCTTTTGCCATTCCCGAAATTGATGTTGCAAACTATGAACCCTTTAATGCCACAGATGCAACAGATATGACGGCTTTTATGGCTGCCAGCACCATTACGATGTGGACATTTATTGGTCTTGAAAGTGCGACAATTCCATCAGATAATATTGAAAATCCAAAGCGTACCATTCCCATGGCAACGGTTATTGGAACCTTGTTTGTTGCATTGTTATACATTGGCACTGTCGCCATTATCGATGGCATGATTCCAAATAATGTTTTGCAAAACTCCCCTGCCCCATTTGCCACCGTGGCTGAAAAATTATTTGGGTCAACCGGCGGCTGGATTATTGCTTTTGGGGCTGTATTTGCCGCGCTTGGATCCTTGAATGGATTTATTTTAATTCAGGCACAGGTGCCTTTGGCCGCAGCAAAAGATAAACTTTTCCCCAAACAGTTTGCCCGTCAAAATGAAAAAGGTATTCCGAATGTTGCCTTGATTATAAATGCCACAATCATGTCGGTTGTCTTGTACACAAATTATAATAAAAGTTTGATCAATCAATTTACATTTTTGGCGACACTGGCAACTTTGGCGGCCTTAACAACTTATATGTTTTCCACCGTTGCAGAAATGGTATTGCACGTTCGTCATAAATATGAATATAAAAATGATCGTAAAACCAACGGAGTTATGGTTATTTCATTTTTGGCTTTTGCCTATACAATCTGGGCCATTGTTGGGGCTGGGGCAGAAATTGTTTATATGGGGGCCTTGTTGTTTTTTGGCAGCACCCCAATCTATGCTTTCATTAAATGGCAGAATTCAAAATGACTTCAAATTCCCGTAAAATAGGTTTTTTCACCGTCCTTGCCCTTGTTATTGGGAACACAGTCGGCAATGGTATTTTTCTTATTCCATCAAGTCTGGCCCGGTTTGGCAGCATAAGTTTACTGGGGTGGGTATTTACATCCCTTGGGGTTATCACAATTGCCATGTCTTATGCCAGGTTAAGCCGTATGCACCCAGCGGTTGGGGGGCCTTATGCCTATTGCCGCAAAGGGTTTGGGGATTATATTGGCTTTCAGGTTGCTTGGAATTATTGGATTTCCAATTGGACAAGTAACGCAGGGGTTATTGTTGGGTTGATTGGATACCTTTCCATTTGTTACGAGCCTATTGGATCAAATCCGTTATTTTCCTTTCTTGTTTCCACCACCATTCTTTGGTTGATCACACTTTTGAATATCATGAATATTAAAAAGGCAGGAAACCTGCAAGTCATTACAACTATTTTAAAATTACTGCCGTTGTTTGCCTTGTTAATTTTTGGCGTTGGGCATATAAATACTGACAATTTTATTCCCTTTAATACAAGTGGTGAAACACATCTAACAGCCATCGTTGGGGCGTCTACCATTACTATGTGGGCATTTGCAGGGTTTGAAACAGGCACTGTTCCTGCAGATAATGTGGGAAATGCAAACAAAGTAATTCCACGTGCCACAATTATTGGAACTTTAATTACTATGGGGATTTACATAGGTATTTCAACCATTGTTTTGGGTATTATTCCAGCTTGTGACTTGGTAAATAATAATGCCCCTATTGCAGATGTGGGGGAAATTGTTTTTGGCCCTATTGGAAAATGGGTTGTTACCATCGGGGCCATTGTATCATCAATCGGAACATTAAATGGTCTGGTTTTGGTTCAAGCAAAAATTCCTTATGCAGCGGCAAAAGATAAATTATTTCCTGAAAGCTTTGCCAAAACAACAAAAAATGGGGAACCTATTGTGGCCCATATTGTTTCCAGTCTGTTAATTACAGCCCTTCTTGTCATGGGGTTCAACGATAATTTAATCGATAAATATACCTATATTATTATCTTTTCCAGCTTGACCACATTAATCACTTACTTATTTTCTGTCGTTTCAGAGGTTCTGTTTTATATTCAAAACAAGCAGCTTGACAAGCTTCCGAAATGGCCCATTTTTAATGCTTTCCTGGCGTTCTTATATATATTCTGGGCGTTGTACGGGGCTGGATCGACACAAGTTTATACGGGATGTCTTTTGTTCTTTATAAGCACCCCAATCTATGCGTATTTAAAATATAAAAACCCATAATTATTTCTGCTATATGGTTGTTTTTTGGGGCAAATCTCCTTATCCTATGGTTATGAGAATAGGAGAACGCAAATAAATACTTTATCATTATTCATCGGAAGCACTGTGATTTGGGGAACAACGTGGTTGGCATTAAAAGCACAGGCAGGTGTTGTTGATCCAAGTGTATCCATCGCCTATCGTTTTTTAATTGGAAGTTGCCTATTCTTTATTTTACATTATATTCGCACCCAGAAATTTTTACCTAAACTTCCCAAAAGAATGCACTTGATGGTTTTCTTTCAAGGAATCTTTATGTTTGGATTGGCATATGAACCTTTCTTTCCGGCATCAAAGTATATGGCAAGTGGATTACTGGCCGTTATTTTCTCAGCCATTGCTTTGCCAAATATTTTTTTAGGGGCTTTATTCTTTAAGACCCCCATTCGTCCCCAAGTCATATTGGGGTCCCTTCTTGGTATTGCAGGTGTTGTTGCCACTTTTTGGAAAGACGTTGAAACCTTAGACATTGCTGATAATGCTGTTTATGGCATTTTACTGGGGCTAACCGGTACCTTATTGGCATCCTTCGGGCAAATTATTGCCACCAAGGTCAGCCGTTCAGGGGTTCGTGTTACGGATTCTGCCCCTTATGCCATGCTTTATGGCGCCCTATTTATGTTAATTTATTGTATTGCAAAAGGGGAAACCATTACCATTGACTGGTCAATATCTTATGTTGCCCCAACCTTGTACCTTGGGGTTATGGGATCTTTCATTGCATTCTGGGCCTATTTGACATTAATTGGGCGTATTGGCCCAGGTCGTGCGGCCTATGTTTTGGTTGCTACGCCTATTATTGCCTTATGTATCTCCAGTATTTATGAAGGATATACCTGGACCATCACAACCTTTATTGGCATGTCATTGGTTATTGCTGGGAATGTTTTGGTATTGCGCGGCAAGACATAAAAAAACACCTGATAAATATCAGGTGTTTAGAGTCGTTAATAAAATATTTAGATACTTTAAAGTTCAGTTACTTAGGCATCTGGCACGTCTTGTAATGCTTTTGCCATAGCCGCATCAGCTTCTTCTTGTTCTTTTATTCTTGCGGCTTCTGCTTCTTGCTCTTGATCATGAAATGCTCTTGCTGCAGCTGCATCAGCTTCTTCTTGTTCTTTTATTCTTGCGGCTTCTGCTGCAGCAAAACCTTTTGCAAAAATTTCATCAGCTTCCGCTGTTCTTTCATTATCCACTCGACGTATCTCTGCCGCATGCCGATCTGAACGCCAATGTGTAGGTCTTTCTCTATATCCAGATGCTACGGAGTCATCATCTTCTCTGAGACCCCAGGCTGTCGGCCTTCTTGTATAGCTTTCTGAACGCCAATGTGTAGGTCTTTCTCCATATCCAGATGCTACGGAGTCATCTTCTTCGCTTTCTGCTGGCGCAGCGGCTGCAGCAGCAGCAGCGGATGTTGGTGATTGTTCAAAACCTACATAACCTTCTTCTTGGTCAGGCAATGCTTTTTCTGCTGGCGCAGCAGCTGCAGCAGCTGGTTCTAATTCTTCTCCTGCGGCTAATTTTGCTGCCATAGCCGCATCAGCTTCTTCTTGTGCTTTTATTCTTGCGGCTTTTTCTTCTTCACCTCTTTGTAGTCGTTCTGCCACAGCTCTTGACATTGATTCCTCGCGGAATTTGTTAAGCACATCAGATGCCTCATTCAACTGTCTAAGAAAAGCTGCTAGACTTGGGAAGTGTTCTGCTAAATCATTTAATTGCTGACAGTCACCACTTAATGCCGCAGATATTGATCTTTCATCGATAGCAAAAGGCAATTCATCTAAAATATCTCTAATTTTTATTGAATTGTCAACGTTCTCTATGACTAATTCATCATACCTACTTTGACTCAATCTAGATTGGGCGCTTGAATCTTCAGGTTCAGCTGCTGCTGCACTAGCGTCTGTCGTAGAAAACGCAAGTGTCGTCGTTAATAAAATATTTAAAATATGTTTTCTCATCTTAATCTCCTTATAATACTCAGATATACTACATATAATAATATTTTGAATATATTCAATATAAAAAAAGCACCTATTTTTATTTATTATAATAAACTTCTCTTGATTTTTTGACGAAATTACAGCAAAAATGTAGGAGTATATTTTTCCAGAAAGTTATTCATGATCGAAGCCGCAAATAAAACTGACACTTCCTTGCTGAAAGTAAATGCCATCCCTGTAAATTACGAGGCGGAGCAAGCTTTGTTAGGGGCCCTTCTTCATAATAATGAAGCCCTTGAAAAGGTTCAGGAATTTTTAAAAGCTGACCATTTTGCCAATGCCGTGAATGGTAAGATTTATGCATCAATCTGTACGTTGTGTGATCGTGGACAAGTTGCCGACCCCATTACTTTGCGTGATTATTTTGCAACAGATACAGAATTATCCGAAGCGGGTGGTGTGGAATATTTGATTAACCTTGCTGATTCGGTTGTTTCCATTATAAATACAGAAAATTATGGGCGCGTTATTGAAGACCTTTATACCCGTCGACAATTAATCAATGTTGGCGAAGATTTGGTTATTAATGCCAAAAAAATTGATGTTTCCAGCAATGCTGTGGAACAAATTGAAAAGGCTGAACAGAAACTTTTTAACTTAGCTGTTTCTGGCAATTCAAAAAACCAATTTCAATCCCTTCAAAGTGCTGTTAAAACATCCATTGATATGGCCGAGACTGCCTATAAAAGGGATAGCCACGTTGTTGGTGTTACAAGTGGTTTTAGGGATTTAGATCGGTGGTTAGGTGGCCTTCACCCTTCTGACTTACTTATTCTTGCCGCGCGTCCTTCCATGGGGAAAACTGCCTTGGCAACCAACATCGCCTTTAATGCGGCCAAAGCTGTCTTAAAGGAAAACACTGGCGGCGGACATGTTGCTTTCTTTTCCTTGGAAATGTCTGCAGACCAATTGGCCACACGTATTTTATCCCAAGAATGCGGGGTGCCTTCAGATAAAATTCGACGAGGGGAATTATCGCAACAAAATTTTGAAAGCCTGACAAAAATCAGTCGGGAAATTAATAACCTTCCCCTGTTTATTGATGATACCCCTGCCCTGACAATTTCTGCGTTAAGAACCCGTGCCAGACGCTTGCAACGACAACAAGGGCTTGATTTAATTGTCGTGGACTATTTACAATTACTTCAGGGAACAAACAGCAGCGATAACCGCGTAAATGAAATTTCTGAAATTTCCCGTGGCCTAAAAGCCATTGCCAAGGAATTGGAAGTTCCTGTTATTGCCCTATCCCAGTTATCTCGTGCAGTTGAACAACGTGATGATAAACGCCCTATGTTGTCGGACTTAAGGGAATCTGGTTCGATCGAGCAAGACGCCGACGTTGTTATGTTTATCTTTCGCGAAGAATATTATTTGGGGCGTCAAGAGCCATCGGAAACCGGAACAGAAAAATATTTAAACTGGCAAGAAAGTATGGAACGCGTCCAAAACAAGGCAGACGTTATTATTGCAAAACAACGGCACGGGCCCATTGGCAATATAAAATTATTTTTCGAAGGCCGCTTTACAAGGTTTGGCAACTTAGACACACAGCATACAGAGTAAAATATGACTTATGATTTATCTTTTAATAATGATCAACTGCGTATCACAATCAATTTAAGTAAAATTCAAAAGAACTATCAACAGTTTCGTGAAATAACCAAGGCGGATGTTGGATATGTTTGCAAAGCAAATGCCTACAGCCTGGGGGCTGCACCTGTCGCAAAAGCTGTTTATGAAGTTGGGTGCCGCACTTTCTTTGTGGCGACCACACAAGAAGGTATTTATGTCAGACAAGCCCTTTCAAAAGATGCCAAAATATATATTCTGCATGGCCCTGATCAAAATGATTTAGACCAACTTATTGAAAATAATTTAATACCTGTTTTGAATAATCAATATCAAATTGATCTATGGGTTAAAAAATCCTTACAAATATCCCAAAAATTAAAGGCAGCCCTTCATTTTGACACAGGCATGAATCGCCTTGGTTTATCGGTTAAGGAAACGCAACCAATTATTGATGCCACTAAGAATATTGATATTGTTCATGTCTTAAGTCACCTGGCTTGTGCCAGTGAAATTGATCATCCTTATAACAAACAGCAAAAAGACCTTTTTCAATATGTGATTGATGCCTTTTCTGGAACAGAAACTTCCTTAGTTGCAGCAGAAGGCGTTTCCTTAGGAACAGATTATTATTATGATATGGCCCGTGTGGGAATTGGCCTTTATGGGGTATTACCCCATGAACAAGGATCCATAAATCACAAATTTGATTTGGCCTTCCTGCCCCAAGCAAAAATTATTCAGACCCGCGAAATAGACAAAGGGGAATCTGTTGGATATGGCCAAAGCTTTGTTGCCAAGAAAAAAATAAGAACAGCTGTCGTCGGGATTGGTTTTGCGGATGGTTTCCCCAGAGAAGCCTCTAACAAAGCTAATGTTTATATAGGAAAAAACAAAGCCGCTGTTATTGGACGTATCTCTATGGACTTAACCATTATTGATGTGACAGATATTCCTGAAGATGTTTCGTCTATTGGAAATTGGGTTGATATATTCCAAGACAGTGCAACTTTTAATGACTTATCTAAAAATAGTGGACGTTCCATCTATGAATTAATGGCATTATTTGCCGGAGTCCGATATAATAGAATTTATAAAAATTAAAGAATATGAATATTATAGCAAATACAGGACGCATTTTTTTATCATTTATGGCTTACTTGGGGGGCTTGTTGCTTTTTGCAATAAAAACGGTGACCCATATTATTCGCCCGCCCTATTACCCAAGTCAGATTTTCCGGCAAATTTTTGAAATTGGCTATTTATCTTTACCGGTTGTTGGCCTGACGGCAATTTTCACGGGAATGGTTTTGGCCTTGCAAAGCTATACAGGGCTTTCAAGATTTTCAGGGGAAAGTGCCATTGCCACAATTGTTGTTTTATCTGTCACCCGTGAACTGGGCCCTGTCCTTGCGGGATTGATGGTGGCTGGTCGTGTTGGGGCCTCTATTGCGGCAGAAATTGGAACAATGCGCGTGACAGAGCAAGTTGATGCCCTGGTTACCTTAAACACAAATCCTTTTAAATACTTGGTTGCGCCCCGCGTATTGGCCTGTACCTTGATGCTTCCTTTATTGGTCCTTTGCGCAGACGTCATCGGTGTTCTTGGTGGGTACTTAGTTAGTATTCATAAACTTGGATTTAATCCTGCCCTTTATATTGAAAAAACTTTTAAATATTTAGAAGTTCAAGATGTTATGTCAGGCTTAATTAAGGCAACTGTATTTGGATTTATGATTGCCTTATTTGGATGTTATCAAGGATATCATTCCAAAGGGGGCGCCCAAGGGGTTGGTCAAGCAACAACCAGTGCTGTGGTATCGTCTTCAATTTCAATTTTGATTTTAAACTATGCATTAACAGCAACTTTATTTACAAATTAAATGACAAAAAATATAAAAATACAAATTCGGGATTTACATAAAAGTTTTGGCAACAATCATGTCTTACGTGGCGTGAATATGGATGTGCACGAAGGGGAATCTGTTGTTGTAATTGGTGGTTCTGGTACCGGGAAATCAGTCTTACTTAAATGTATTTTGGGGTTGGTTACGCCGGACAAGGGATCCATTAAAGTTGACGGTGAAGAACTAACAATAATGTCCCCCAGTCAACGTGATAAAGTTTTGCAAAAATTTGGGATGTTGTTTCAAGGGGGGGCCTTGTTTGACAGTTTGCCTGTATGGCGAAATGTCAGTTTTGATTTAATTCATAATAAAAAATCCAGTCTGTCAAAATCCCGTGAAATTGCCTTAGAAAAATTAAAAGAAGTTGGGTTAAGTGAAAGGATCTTAGATCTTTCCCCTTCAGAACTTTCGGGCGGGATGCAGAAACGTGTTGGCCTTGCCCGTGCCATCGCCTCAAACCCAGAGATATTGTTTTTTGATGAACCTACGACAGGTTTGGATCCAATCATGTGTGGAACAATTGACAACTTGATTAAATCATCCGTAAAACATCTTGGGGCCACCGCCATCAGTATCACCCATGATATGACAAGTGCCAAATTTATTGCCGATCGGTTGGCCATGATTTATGAAGGGGCCATTATTTGGGACGGCACCGTAAAAGAACTTAGTACCTGTAAAAATGAAATTGTTCAACATTTTATTAACGGACACAAGCATTACCAAACTTCAAAAAAATAGGACTTAAATTGGCAAAATCAACAGCGGAATATATTTGTCAACAATGTGGAAGTTCCCATCCAAAATGGTCAGGAAAATGCTTGGATTGTGGCGCCTGGAATTCTTTAGTCGAAGAACATGACCAGTCCGTTCCCAAGGGTGTGAAAGGGGCAAATAAGGCTTCGTCCATTGAATTTGTTGGCTTGGATGGACCAAATCAAGAGCAGCTTCGAAAAAAAACAACCATTTCTGAACTTGACCGTGTGACAGGGGGCGGCCTTGTTCCAGGATCTGTTGTCCTTGTTGGTGGCGACCCTGGCATTGGAAAGTCCACCCTTTTATTACAGGCCATTGCGGGCTTGTCCAAAAATTACAAGTGTGCTTATATTTCTGGGGAAGAAGGTGTTGACCAAGTTCGTCTGCGGGCAAAACGCTTGCATGTGGAAAATCAACCTGTTGAATTGGCTACTGAAACCAATATTAAATCCATTATAAAATCATTAAATGGCCCGACCCCCCCTGAAATTGTTGTGATTGATTCCATTCAAACCATGTATTTGGATGATTTGGATTCGTCACCTGGCTCTGTTTCCCAAGTTCGCACCTGTTCACAAGAACTGATCCGCCTGGCGAAGAAAAAAAATATTGTTATGATATTGGTTGGACATGTTACCAAAGAAGGGGCCATCGCAGGCCCGCGTGTTTTAGAACACATGGTTGATACCGTTCTTTACTTTGAAGGGGATCGTGGGCATCAGTTCCGAATTTTACGTTCCGTTAAAAATAGATTTGGTCCCACGGATGAAATTGGTGTCTTTGAAATGACGTCACTTGGGCTTCAAGAGGTCAGCAATCCATCTGCCATTTTTTTAGAGAATCGTCATGAAGATATTAATGGAAGTGCTGTATTTGCCGGCATTGAAGGGACACGACCTGTTCTTGTTGAAATTCAATCGCTGGTTGCCCCCTCACCCTTTGCATCGCCGCGTCGCAATGTTATCGGCTGGGATAGTGGCCGTCTGGCCATGATCATCGCTGTACTGGAATCCCGTTGTGGTATGTCTTTTGCAGGTAAAGATGTTTATTTGAATATTGCAGGGGGACTTAGAATTTCAGAACCCGCCGCAGATTTGGCTGTTGCCGCAGCTTTATTATCTTCTTTAACAGCCCAACCTATACCAGCCCAAGCTGTTTTATTTGGGGAAATTGGTTTATCAGGGGAAATTCGATCCGTCAGCCAACCCTCTTTAAGGCTGAAAGAGGCTGAAAAATTGGGCTTTTCCCAGGCCTATATCCCAAAATTATCCGGCAAAGAATCCAAAGGAATGAAATCAAAGATTGAAGTTAAAGAGGTCAAAACCTTAATAGACTTAATCCATGAATTGGGAATTCCGAAACTAACTAAAACGACAGAGGCAGAACATGCAATTATTTAATTTTTTTGACTATGGCTTAATTCTATTTTTATTATTCTTTGGAATTTTTGGATTCATAAAAGGCTTCACCCAAAAAATTCTTTCTATTTTTAGTTGGGGGGGCGCCATTGGATTATCTTTTTACCTTTACCCTTTTGCAAAACCATTTATAGGTAGATATATAGAAAATAAATTAATTGTTACATTGCTAACCTGTATTTTATTATTCATTTTCCTTCTGGTTATATTCAAAATTATTACGGCAACAATTACCAATAATATTCAAAAAAGCAGTATCGGCTTTCTTGATAGAGTCCTTGGGTTTATTATCGGGACATTGACTGGTTTTTTGATTGTTTCTTTGGTTGCCATTGTTATGCATGTCTTACTGCCGCTGCGGTCCTATCCAACCATGATGCAAAAATCAGCCTTGTGGCCATTTGCAGAACAGAGTGGTAAATATATTCAAAACATCAAACCCTTGATCAAAGGATATAATGCCAGTAAAGGTGATTTAAAAAGCGGGCTGAACTCTATAGAATTTTCAAAAATTAAGGCCACTAAAAATCTTGGTGATGAAACAGCTTACAGAAAAAAAGATCGGGGAATGCTTGATAGTCTTGTTCAAGCGAATGATTAAACTTGAATATTCAAAAGCACTTCCGCCTGGTGAAAGTTCAAAATTATAATTTAAGGAAGCAAAATGAAATATACTGGATCCTGCCACTGTCAAAAGGTTAAATTCACATGTGAGTTGGAATTAAGAACACCGATTGTTTGCAATTGCTCTTACCACAGTATGAATAATGCCACAGTTCATGTGGCTAATAGCATTATAATTCAAGAGGGGGCATCAGATTTGACTTGTTGGACCCGCGGGAGCGAATGGACAGAAAGTTACGGTTTCAGGGGTAATTTTTTTATTAAAGTGACGTTCAAACCGTAATTCTCTGTAAAAAATTCACCCCTCTATCACTCTTCTTCTAAAACAGCCCTTTTTGAAACCAGGTCGGGGTGATCTTCACTTCTTCCTAAC
>CAJXSI010000017.1 GCA_913061155.1 uncultured Alphaproteobacteria bacterium | reverse complement strand
CTATTAAGGCCTGCCTGATGGCTGCCGTCAATCGATTCATATAGGCTATATTATGAATGGTTATTAATTGCAGAGCAAGGATCTCCTTTGCCTTTATCAGATGATGAAGATAAGCCTTTGTATAGGTTGTGCAAGCTTCGCACGGGCACCCTTCTTCGATGGGGGTAAAGTCTTCGCGGTATTTTGCGTTATTTAAATTAATATGCTCTTTTATCCCGCGCTTAACAAGTGCCCCACCGTGCCTTGCAATTCGGGTTGGATGAACACAATCAAATGTATCAATGCCGTGTTTAACCCCTTCAAATAAATCAGATACACCCCCAATTCCAAGCAAATGGACTGGGCGATCTTCTTTTAACATTGCCATGGTCATGCCAACAACTTCGTACATCTGATCTTTATTGGCCCCTAAAGATCCCCCAACGGCATGTCCAAAGAAATCATGACTATTAACAAAATCTGTACTTTCTTTACGCAAATCATCGTAAATCCCCCCCTGTATAATACCGTACAAGGCTTGCTTACCATCATTGCCACGATCAAATTCGGCCAAGCTGCGCAAGGCCCAACGATGACTCATCCGCATAGATTTTTGGGTGTAATCCTTGTCCACATGAAAGGGGGTACATTCATCCAGAACAACCACCAAATCAGGCCCCAGTTTTCGCTGGATTTCAATTGATCTTTCTGGTGTTAATAAATAGTCGTTTCCATTGATATAGGATTTAAATCTGGCCCCTTCTTCTGTGATTTTCACAAAAGATTTTCGTTTTCCACCTTGGCGACGGCCTTTAACTTCTTCTGCAACAGATCCATGCCCCAGGCTAAATATCTGAAAGCCCCCGGAATCTGTTAACATAGGGCCATCCCAGCCACAAAATTTATGCAATCCCCCAGCTTTTTCCACAACATCTGGCCCGGGCTGAAGCATTAAGTGATAAGTATTTGATAAAATGATTTGCGTCCCTGCTTCTTTGACTTGCTTAATTGTTGCAGCCTTTATCGTTGCTTTTGTTGCGCAAAAGATAAAAGCAGGTGTTTGGATTTTACCATGTGGTGTTGTTATTTCTCCTAATCTGGCCCGATGCTTTTTAGAGGTTCTTTTGAATGTAAATGAAAAATTTGGATATCTATTGGTCATAATTCTTAGGCTTTAAATGGTTAATAATTGGCATATACGCAGCGTTTAATAAAGATAAGGCAAGCCGCATTAAATATATACCCCAGATATACGTCCACCATATTTTGGATAATTGCAAAGGTTCGGGGGCAAAAACATACCAGGCCAAAAGGCTGAAAATGACATTATCACAAAAAGACCCGATGGCCGTTGAAACAAAAGACCTAAAGGCAATAAATCTGTTTTTTGTGAAATTTTTAATGGCCCTATAAAGGAATAAATCTAAATACTGGCTACACATATAGGCCACAACACTTGCCAAGAAAATCGCTGGGGCTGGGTTCAAAATATGAAGCAAGGCCTTATGACTCTCAAAAGACGTCGAAACAGGGGAATAGGCCACAATAATAAACATCATAAGAAGAAAGGCTAGGTAGGCAAAAAAACCAACCAGAATGGCCTTTATTGCACTTTTCTTACCATAGTATTCATTGATAATATCATTACATAAGAATATGGAAGTAAATATCCCCGTCCCTAACGCAATATCTGAATCATAACCAGGAAACAGGGATGTTTTTAATACAGCCATATTGGCCGCTATGGTTGCAATGGAAATATAAATATAAAGTCCCAGCAAACCAGTGTAACGAAAACAGATTGATATCAAAGCCAGGCAAAAAATAACCTCCACCCCTAAAATATAGAGAGTTGGCATTTGATTTAACAAGCTGATAACATCAATAATATTCATTATGATTCCATAAAAAAACCCGCACACAGGCGCGGGTTTTTAATATTAAAAAACTATTTATTAAGAAGCATTTTTTTCAATCTGTTTTTTTAACTTCAACATTTCAGGAGTAAGTTTTGAATTTGAAGTTGTTTTCAGATAGTTATCAATACCACCATTGTGTTCAACTGTACGTAATCCCGCAGTTGATACACGTAAGCTGATTTTTCTTTTCAATAATTCGCTACCAAAAGTTACGTTATGCAAATTTGGTAAAAAGCGACGCTTCGTTTTATTGTTTGCGTGGCTTACATTATTTCCAGAAACTGGTCTTTTGCCTGTTACTTTACAAAGACGTGTCATAATTGTCCTCTTTAAAACTCTAATATTTACATCTGTTTGTAATCCACAGATGGGGAAACGTCAAGTGATTTTCAATATATTTTCATTAAAAATTTAAATTAAAGCCATTCAAGCCGTTTAAAGAACAAGAACAATCCCATAAAACATAGGATTTTTAATACCTTAAACCCCCTTTAAGAAAGCCATTCCCATAATTTGACTCCCTATAGATGACTCTAATTTCACACTTTGTTCAAGATTAACAAGTTTGCTTAATGCTTTGTTAATATTATCCCTATGCCATAACCCCATGGCTGTCCGCATCAATTCTTTTTGCTGAAAGAAAATGGGGGGGCTTGTCATATAAACGGCCTGATCAAAATTTTTCCCTTCTGCGACAGCCCCTTTCAAGGTTTTTAGTTGTAATAATTTGGCTATTAATCCCCGTATAATAGCCACCTCACTTCTATCCACATCAGTTGAAGCCAGTAAAAACAGATAAGGAATTTGCCCCCAATTCATTTTAAGAAAAGCCGTATAAAGTTTTTCTTCATATTCTGGGGCATCCCCTCTGACGCATTCTTCAATATCTTTTAATTGAATCATTTCCTGGTCATTGCCCACGTAATTAACTATTTTATCCACCTCGGAAGTCATTGATGCGCTGCCATTCAAAATCTTGCCTGCCAATACTTGGGCGGCCATACGATCCACGGATTTGCCCCGGGATTGAAAAGCAGCCGTAATCTCCTGGGTGACCTCAGCTGGTGTTCTGGCATAGCAAGCGACAATAGCAAGGTTATTTTCTTTTTCGTACAACTGACGCAGTTTTGACGCTGGCTTAAGATAACTATCAGCAACGATAATAATTGGGGATTTTTCTTGATATTCTTCCAAAAAATCTTTGATCATAGGAACAATTTTATCCGAAGCTTTCTGTATTATTATGGGCTGCGGCGGACCAAACAAGGATTGGCTGGATAATAAATCTGAAAGGAAAACTTCTTTTTTAATAATGGGGGTACATTCAACAACTTGAAAATCAGATATTTTTTGACTAAGCCCCTGTTGAACAAAATTATTTAATTTAGGGGCAATATCTGCCTCACTATCCCCATAGAACAAAATAGACTGAACATGCGAAGGAATCGACTGGCAGAAATTTTTAAACTGTGCGGGGGTTATTTTCATTCAATGTCATTTCGTAATCCAAATAGCTTGCCAAACTAACTTTGATTGATTCTGCCACTTCATTTAATAAATCTTTCCGGGCGGATTTTTCAGATACAACATTGGAATAATAAGAACTTTTCAAAATATTATAGTCTGCAATAGATTTTAAGCGATCCTTATATACAATTTTTCCAGTTCTAAAGTCTTTAAGACTATAACTTGTATCTAATACAATCTGGCTGCGCGTGGTTGTGGCATCTTTGGAAATGCCCAAATCTCTATCTGCATAGCTAAGGTGAACGGCTAATTCATATTTTGGGTGCCGCGGTTGACCATAAGGTGTTAAGGCATGTCGTAATTTATTACTTAATATTTGGCCTTCTCTGTCTGCGATAATTCTTACTTTTATATCTTTCAGTCCATTCACCCCACCAGAATTACTTTGGTACAAGGGCTTAAAATTACAGGCCGCCAAGCCAAGAAAGCTTATGAATATTAAAACAAATCTATATAACAATACTTACAATCCTTTTGGGAACAACGATTATTTTCTTTGGTTTTTGTCCCTGCATATGTTTTTCCACTTGATCATCTGCCAAAGCCAACGTTTCTATGTCTTCTTTTGAAGCGTCTTCTGCAACAGTTATTTTTGATCGAACCTTGCCATTAACTTGAACAGCCAGTGTCATTGTATTTTCAGACAAATAGTCCTGATTTGCAATAGGCCATCCTGCTTTAATAATCGTTTCTTTTTCACTTCCTTCCAAAATCTGCCACAGCTCTTCAGATAAATGGGGTGTAAAGGGGGCCAATAATTTAATTAATGCCCCGCAACCAAATCGATAAACCCCTGATTCTTCTGTATTTTTTAAATCCAGATCTGCCAAACTGTTCGTTAATTCACGCAGGCGGGCAATCGCTTTGTTATAATGAAAAAGCTCTAGGTCTTTTGTTATTGAATCTATTGTTTTATGAATTATTTTCAAAGCAGCCAATGCCGTCCCCTGAACAGAATCCAACTTAAAAGATTTTATATCTTTCGCAGATTCAACCATTTTCCAGACGCGCTTGATATAACGCCAGGCCCCTTGCAGACCAGCTTCAGACCATTCAAAATCGCGCTCTGGCGGGGAATCCGACAAGATAAACAGACGGGCGGCATCCGCACCATATTCATCAATAATAAACTGGGGGTCCACAACGTTTTTCTTGGATTTACTCATCTTTTCCGATGAACCTACTTTAATGGGCGCCCCTGTTGAATTTTCAACATAGCCCGAACCTTCTTTGCGAATTTGATCTGGGGAAACCCATTTTCCAAGTTCATTTTTATAGGTTTCATGACAAACCATTCCTTGGGTCATCATGCCTTTAAAGGGTTCTTCTAAATCCATATACCCACACTTTTTCAAGGCATAGCAGAAAAATCTGGCGTACAGAAGGTGTAAAATTGCATGTTCAACCCCCCCAATATATTGATCAACTGGCAACCATTTTTCCACCAAGTCACGGTCAAAAGCTTGGTCAGAATGGGGGGAGGCAAACCTTAAAAAGTACCAAGAAGATTCAAAAAACGTATCAAACGTATCTGTTTCCCTTTTTGCTTTTGCCTTACATTTAGGACAGGTTGTCTCTTTCCACGTAGGATGATTTTCCAAAGGGTTTCCGGGGGTGTCAAAACTAACATCATCCGGCAGCTGTACAGGTAATTGATTTTCGGGCACAGGCACAACGCCGCAATCATCACAATAGATAATTGGAATGGGGCAACCCCAATAACGTTGGCGGGAAACACCCCAATCACGCAAACGATAATTTGTTTGCCTGGATCCTTTTCCTGATTTTTCCAATTCCTTTATAACGGATTCAATCGATGCTGCTTTATCTAAACCATTCACGAAACCCGAATTAACTGAAATACCCTCTTCCATTGCAGGTTTTTCTGAAACATCAAAAGCATTTCCTTCTTTATCCCCTTTAACGCAAATAATCGGCAAATCATGGTTTTTTGCAAATTCATAATCTCTTTCATCATGCGCGGGACAACCAAAAACAGCCCCTGTGCCATAATCAGAGACGACATAATTCGCCACATAAATTGGTATGTCTCTATCTTCGATTGGGGATTTTGCTTTCAGCCCCGTGTCAACACCTGCCTTTTCAACAGTGTCCAAGGCTTTTTGACTTGTTCCCATTGCTTGCCATTTTTTAATAAAGGCCGCAACATCTGAATTTTTTTCACTTACTTGCTTTGAAATAGGATGGTCCGTTGCCAAAACAATAAACGAGGCGCCAAACAAAGTATCTGGACGTGTTGTATAAACACCAACACTATCACCCGTTTCTTTCACATGAAAGTGGATGCTGGCCCCGTATGATTTGCCAATCCAGTTACGTTGCATTGCGCGAACTTTGTCAGGCCATTTATCCAATTTTTCGATACCTTGCAACAGTTCTTCTGCAAAATCAGTTATTTTCAAAAACCATTGGGATAATTCTTTTTTCTGAACGATGGCCCCGGATCGCCACCCCTTGCCATCGACAACCTGTTCATTTGCCAAAACAGTATTTTCAACAGGGTCCCAGTTAACTTGGGATTTTTTCTTGTAAGCCATCCCATTTTTATAAAAATCCAAGAACATTTTTTGTTCATGTTTGTAATAGCTTGGATCACAGGTTGCAAATTCTCGGGACCAATCATAGCCCAAACCCAAGGATTGCATTTGTTTTTTCATGACTTCAATATTTTTGTAAGTCCATTTGCCTGGGTGCGATTTATTTTCAATTGCCGCATTTTCAGCCGGCAATCCAAAGGCATCCCATCCAATGGGGTGCAAAACATCATATCCTTGCGCCATTCTAAAACGGGCCAGAACATCCCCTAAAGCATAATTCCGGACATGGCCCATGTGTAAGCGCCCTGATGGATAAGGAAACATTTCAAGGATAAAGGCCTTTTTATCTGCCTTATTTGTTGCTTTAAATACATGGTTTTTATGCCAAATATCTTGCCATTTGGATTCAACTTTTTTAAAATTATACAAGCTCATATCTCTGTCTACTTATTTTTCTTCTGCAATTCTTATTTCGCGTGCACGCGTAAGAATGGACTCTTCAAATTGGTCTATTACTTCTTGGGAAACCACGCGGTCTTGCCATTCCCCATCAACATTTTCTTGCCTAAAGATGGAAACGCGCAAGGTTCCTGCCTTTAATCTACGACCAATAATAATGACTTCAACTTTCAAACGTTGATTTTTTTCGCCGTTTGGTTGATACCACTCAGTTAAAACAGCGCCGCCAAAAGGATCAATTTTCTTTTTTGGCAGAATGGAAAGTGTATCTAAGGTTGCGCGCCATAAATAACTGTTTACCCCGATATTTGTTTCTTCTGCACTGTCTTTTCCAACGCCAAACAAGGGTTCATCAAAAATATATCCGCCCATCTTTTCATCCCGTCGGGCTTTTTTACTTTTTGCTGTTTTATATTTTTTTTCGGCAACTTCTTCAAGATCTTTATCTGCCCGGTTGCAAGAAACAACCAAGGGAAATATCACAATAAGAAGGAATAGTTTTAAAAATTTTACTTTTTTCATGATCACTTTACTCTATTTTTTGCAAAAGCATATCTTTGACTATAAATACAATATGAAACTTTTGCGTTGACCGCAATAGGAAGCTGTCATTATGACAGAATAATAACCTTATGCTTTATTGGGTATAATTGATTTAAGATATAATTGCAAGGTTTGCTGCAAGCATAAAAAAAGAGAGGCACAAGGCCTCCCCTTTCTTTGAATCGTTATTATTCTTACTAGAACATAACCTTTGTACCAAGAACGAATACTGTTCCATGGTTATCAGTGTTTGTGCTTGGACGTTGATCCAATGGATAGTTATCAGTACCAAGTTCTGTACTTGTGATATGTGCCGTTGGTGATTTGAATGAGAAGTAGTTAGCTTCAGCAAACGCCACCAAACCTTTAGCCAAGCTGTGGTCAACTGTGATTGACGCCATATCGGCCTTTGCTTTACCAGATGTAACTGTGCGTTCTGTCTGTGTATACCCAACTGCAACGCTTGTTGGTCCCATACCGTATCCAACTGCAAAGTTAAATCCATTTGTGTTTGTAAAGTTTTTTGATTTTGGCATGCCAGACTTACCATTATCAAAGTAAGATCCACCAATTTGCCAGTTATTATAATCAACCAACGTACCCAACTGCCATGTATCTAAGTGATGCATTTTTGTATCAGAAACGCCATGCAACCCTCTGCGATTGCCTTTTACTTTACCTGTTTTGTATGTTCCGAACAGTCCAACTGAGTATGGTCCGAATGCACGGTTATAAGCCAAAGCGGTTTCTAATTTATTTTGAACAAATATTCCTCGGTCTGCGATGTTCAGAGGTTGTGGATCTGTTGCTGAATTATAACCTTTGCGACCTGATTCAAGACGACCATAGTTCTGCGTGTCTGGCGTGTAAGACAAACCAAGTTGCCACCCACCTGAAACTGGGGAAATATAGCTGATTTTCGTTGCGCGTGAGCTGCCGATGTTTGAAGTATCTTGGTTGATATCAACACCGCGTGTTACGTTAACAACTTTGTCAACTTGACCACCAAAACCACCGATTCCACCAAGAACATCCGTACCGTCATACATCATCAAAGTACCAACACCGTTGGTATCACCCAATTGGATTGACCCAAGCATGTCGGAAGAGAAGTAAACATAAGCTTCTGAAATACGATCCTTAGTAGATTTCGCACGATCAAGCTCAATAACAGCCAACGCACCATAAGTGATACCGTTATTTGTCATGCCGCCAGCATTCATCGTTAAATCGCCATTTGACATGAAACGAGCAGCATTATCGCCACTGCGAACCTTTTGTCCAACACCAAGGGCTGCAGCGCGTAAATAGCCACTGAACTGAACTTTTGGCGTATGGGAATCTGTCGCTCCAGTTTTTTTAATATGGGAACGGGCTACTGATTCTGTAGCAATCGCTGATACACCCATTACAAGTGCACAAGTTAATACTTTCTTAAGCATTATAATCTCCTAATACATAAATTACATTTCTGGTTTAATAAAATATTACTGGCGCCTTTTCTGCAAGCTCTATGACGTAGTTTGAAAAACAAAAGGCAGTCGCGTTGCGTTTATGCAACAAATTACTCTGCCGCTTTTTCTTTAGGATAGACTTCCGATAAATTCTCTCCGTCAGGAAAGCTGGGGTCACCCTTCTTTCCACAGCCCGAAACAAATAAAACACAACATATAAAAAATATTTTTAACATTTACTTACCCATAATAATTGATACAACACCGACAAACCCAATAAGACCATTTATCTTAAACAAGCGCAGACAGTGCAAAGGATTTTGCGTATCCAAAGTTAACACTTGATATAACAGCATGGCCATAACAAAAGAAATCCCTAAAAAATAAATTTCCCCCATGCCAACCAAAAACCCAAAAGAAACAAGGGAGATCAAAAAAATAAAATACCAAACAAAAACATACCGTTTGGTATTATTTCCCAGCAAAATTGATGTGGACTTTACGCCAACAGATAAATCATCTTTTCTGTCCATATGCCCGTATATCGTATCATACCCCATTGCCCAAAAGAAACTTCCCAGATATAAAACCATTGCTGCCACATTTATTTCATTATTTACAGCGGCCCAACCCATCAACACACCCCAGTTCATGGTTAAGCCTAAAAAAGCCTGGGGCCAATAGGTAACCCGCTTCATAAATGGATAGGCCGCAACCAATACCAAAGAACCAATCCCCAACATAATTGTCAATTTATTGAACTGCAGCAAAATAATAAAAGAAAACCCAAGCTGAAAGACAAGAAACCCAAGCGCTTGATTAAAGGAGAGTCGTCCACTGGGCAAGGGCCGGGTTTTTGTTCTTTCCACTTTCCCGTCAATATTCTGGTCAGCCATATCATTTATGGTACAGCCTGCCCCCCGCATCAAGACAGCCCCCACAAAGAAAAGGGTTGTGAATAGAAATAAGTCAAAAACATCCTCTGTTGATGCCATTATTGACCAAAGGCTGGGCATTAAAAGCAACCATATTCCAATCGGTCTATCCCATCGGGCCAGGTAACCATAAGGCTGAATCCATCCAGGCAAACTGTTTATCCAAGAATTGTTTTTTATATCTGTTTTAAAAGTCATTGATTTAATCTTTTGTTTTAGATTAATTTAACATATGAATAAATATCACAAATTGCCAAGACTTTTTTTAAAACAATCTCTGGGAACAGGGGGTATAGTAGAAGTTTCAAACAATCAAAACCACTATATCTCTAATGTTTTGCGCATGAAGATTGGGAATTTTTTAAGAGTATTTAACGAACAAGATGGTGAATTTTTGTCAGAAATACAAAGCATTTCAAAAAAAACTTCCTCCCTTCTTATCAAAGAACAAACAAGAATATCTGAAAAAAGAAACGGTCCAACAATAGCCTTTTCTTTAATAAAGAAGCAACGGCAGGATTTTTTAATAGAAAAATGTACAGAGATGGGCATTAAAATATTTCAACCAATTATAACGGACCACTCTGAAGTTCGAAACCTTAACCAAGAAAAATTAACCCTGCAAATTATTGAAGCCACTGAACAATGCGAAAGATTAACCATCCCACTTGTTGAAAACTTAGAAAAGTTAGACGATTTTATCAATAAATCTATGGGCCCTATATATTATGGTCTTGAACGAAGCAAGGCCGCTGCAATTACAGAAGCCCTAAAAGAAACGACAGAAAACGATATTTTTTTAATTGGGCCAGAGGGTGGATTTTCAACAAGGGAAAAGGAACTTTTGTCCCAATCATCAAAAACTATTGCTGTTAATCTTGGGCCCAATATCTTAAGGGCTGAAACAGCAGCAATCGCCTGCACGACCGCTTGGTTATTTAAAAATATGGCATAAAAAAACCCTGGATTTCCAGGGTTTTTTTTGCGTATTAAACTTTAATTACTTTTTCGAGATTTCCGGTTGGTTTTTCTGCCACACCTTACCTTTGTAAACCCCTTTATTATTTTTGCCCTCTGCTTTTTCTTCTGCAAGACACTCGCCGTAATTTTTTTCAAATCCATGGAACGCTTGAGGAACATCATTTTTACGCATTTTTACATTAAGTTTTCCCGGATAGTTTTCTTTTCCACTCATAAGGGCAAGATTACAATATCCGGCTGTACTGCATTTTTCTGAAACACAGTTTTTCCGATCTTCATTACCATTATACTTTTCATTGCAATATTTTGAACAGTATTGCATACATGCCGATACCACACCCTTGCTACACACAAATCGGTTGATGGCATCAGATTCTTTATCTGCCACAGATACATTGGCCACAACTAAAAAAAGCCCTAAAAACAGCGCCCTAAATTTGAAATTTTTCATTTTAACCTCCTGATAAAAACTTAGTTATAAAAACCTTATAGAAAAAAGTATAGGCCCATTTTCACACATAAATCAATCCCTACTTTGGCAAAAATTTTTCAAGCTTAGATATGATATCGCCCATTGTATCTATTGGCGGATATTTCCAAACCTCTAAATCCTTATTAAAGGGTCGCACGTATTTCTTTTTACAAGCAGAAGAAAAGAATTGATCCAGCCGGGAGGATTTTCCTTCAAGCTTCATAATATAAATGGGCTTATTTGTGTAAATAGCCTCAGATATCATTGAAACGGAATCAGCCGTTACCATAATAATATCAGCTGCAGCCAAAAAGGCATGATAAGGATTATCCCCCCGGCCATTCCAAATAAATGATGGGGCAGACCCCAAACCCTTTTTAAATCCTTGAAGGCAAGCAACTGGCGTTCGCCTTGATCCCGTAATCATATAACTTATGGTTTTGCGCTTTGCAATATGACGCAGTTGGCTGCCATATTCCTCCATTTTTTGGGGGCTCATTTTATAATGTTTATTTTTCCCCCCTATCAAAACCGCAACCCTTGGTTTTGGAAGGTCTTCAATTAAATTACTATGACGTGAAAAGGCTTCTTTTAATTTCGCTGTCGATATTCCATGCAGGGATCCAAATGTTTTAATAACATTATCCCCCTTAATATTGTCATGCTCTGGCGCAATAACGACATCAAAGTTCGAAGCATCTATGTATGGATTTTGAATAAAAATAACGAAGGTTTTTCCTCCAGACAGTCGGCGAATTTCTGCTGCAACGGCGGAACACACACGTCCAGCTGCAATTAAAATATCTGGCCAATCATTGCCCGGGAACAGTTCTTTTGATTTTATAACCGCCTTTAAGGGGTTAAACCATAAATTTGGCGATAGAAACGTCCATGGAAATTTAACACTGATTGGTTTTAAAGTATAATTTGAAAAACCCATAGCCGTTGCAAGGCCAATTGATTGGTTTTCAGTCCCTTTTTTTCCATCGGATAATATCCAAATTTTTTTTATCATCGTCCCTAGCAAAACTCAATCGTTAGTATTTCATAATACTTGCTACCTTTTGGTGCGGCAACTTCTACACTATCGCCTTTTTTCTTTCCAATCAATGCCCTTGCAAGCGGGGATGAAATAGAAAGCTTACCTTTTGTAATATCTGCCTCTTCGTCCCCAATAATTTGAAAGGTTTTTTCCTGATCTGTATCTTCATCCACAATTTTTACTGTCGCCCCAAACTTAACTGTATCCCCAGTCAACGCGGCAACATCAATCACAACAGCGTGGCTGATTTTAAATTCTAATTCTTTAATGCGCCCTTCAATAAAGCCTTGCTTTTCCCGAGCCGCATGATATTCAGCATTTTCAGATAAATCCCCATGTTTCCGGGCCTCTTCAATAGCTTTAATAATCCCAGGACGTTCCGTTTGCTTTAAATGACGCAATTCTTTTTGCAGGTTTTCATAACCTACACGTGTTAAAGGAAATTTTTCCATAATAGTACCTTCGATTTTAATAAGAAAGAAGTAGATTTACTTTATTTAAAAAACAATTTCAAGAAAAACTTTATATTTGATAGACTAAGAATATAGGACGGGGTCTGTCAAGTTATGAAAAAGAAAACAATAATAAAAAACTATGGTCTTCCGCACCATAAATTCAATTTACTTGCGGGAAAAGACAAAAAGAATATAAGCCTATTCAATCTTTCATCCCACGAGAGGGCACGTCAGTCCCTTGACTTTGGGTTATCGATGAAAGACACAGCTTATAATATCTTTGTTGTCGGTGAAAATTTAACAGGGCGGATGGATGCAACCCTGGATTATATTAATAATTATATAAAAGATGCCCCACCCCCACCTGATTGGGTTTATTTAAATAATTTCAAACACCCCAACAAACCAATTCCTTATAGATTGCCAACTGGGACAGCCCGTGATTTCAAAGAACGCATAGAAAAAACCATCAAACAAATTCAAGAAGCTTTGAAAAAGTCTTTTAATTCTTCAGAATTTACAAACAAAGTTAAAGAAGAAGAAAAAGGTGTTGATAAATCCATCCAAGATCAAATGGATAAGATTCGCAAATACGCCCATGAACATAACTTAGACCTTCAACGCCTGGATGATGGATCCATGGTCATCACAGGGCAAAAAGGTCAAGAACAAATTCCTTTTGACAAACTTGAAAAACCTGAACAAGACAAAGCATTAAAGCATGTTCAGCAAATCAAACAGGCCCTTCAAGACTTGAATCTATTTGCCTCTACTGAAAACGAAAAGATGCTAGATAGAATTGATGATCTTTATCGATGGCGCGCTGAAGAAGTTATCAGCCCCTTTATCAATCGCCTCCACAAAAGTTATGATTCAATCGATGGATTGGATATATGGCTGACGAATTTAAAAGAAGATCTTTTGATAAACTTGCGATACCTTTTGCCAAAGCCCTCAACCCCTGGCCAAACTACGGAAAATGATCTTTCCCCCCAAGCCCATTACGCCGTTAATATTGTTGCTGAGAATGACCAAAATGTGGGGCCCAAAGTTGTTGTTGAACCTAACCCAACTTATGAAAATCTTTTTGGTAAGATAAAATATCATGGGTCTTCGCAAGGATTTGTCACAAGCTTTAATATGATGAGTGGGGGCGCCCTCCACAAAGCGAATGGGGGGATTCTTGTTCTGCGAGCAGAAGACTTAGCCTCTAACCTTTTAACTTGGTATTTTCTTAAAGCCTGTCTTCGAGACCGTGAAATCCGTATTGAAGAACTGCACAGAATTTCAGGCGTCCCTATGTTGGATGCCCCTGAACCCAAAGCAATTCCGTTAGACGTTCAAATTATTTTAATCGGCGCGCCCCATTGGTATAATTTGTTTTTCTATCATGACCAAGACTTTCAAAATTACTTTAAAATCAAAGCGGAAATCGATTCGTCTGCCAAAGCAACAGAAAAAAATCTTTCTGTCTATGGCACATTGTTGCAAGAAGACTGCCAAAAAAGAAATATAACTTGTGAAAAACAGGCCATAGAATATCTTTTGGGACATTGCAGCAAGATGGCAGAACACCGAAATAAATTGTCCACACAGTTTGAATATTTTACAAACTTACTACATGAGGCCACCACCTTTACGCTGAAAAACAAAAAAAAGCGCATAACAAAAGACCATATTATTGAAGCCATTTCACATAAGGATTATAGAAATTCGGGCCTACGTGATCGTATTCGGGAAACAATTGAAGAAAGCGTAACTTTAATAAAAACAAAAGGCAAAACAATCGGTCAAGTTAATGGTTTAACGGTTCTAAGTGTTGGATCTGAAAGCTTTGGCATGCCCTCCAGGATTACGGCGCAAACCTATATTGGGAAAAAGGGGATCATTAATATTGAACAGCAGGTTCGCCTTAGTGGCCCGATACAACAAAAGGGTGTTTTAACCCTTGAAGGGTATTTAAGGGCCGTCTTTAGCCAAGAATTCCCCTTATCTTTTTCGGCGTCCCTTACCTTTGAACAAAACTATAGCGGTGTTGAGGGCGATAGTGCCTCTCTTGCCGAAGTGGTTGCATTATTATCATCTTTGTCAGAAACACCCGTTACCCAAGAAATTGCCATCACCGGTTCCATGAATCAGCTTGGAGAATCGCAACCCATTGGGGGCGCCAACCAAAAAATTGAAGGGTTTTATTTTACCTGTAAACACCAAGGGTTAACCGGAAATCAAGGGGTCATTATTCCCAAAAGCAATCTTGAGCATATTGTCTTGTCCGAAGAAGTCAGCACCGCCATCGACAAAGGGAAATTCCATCTGTGGGCTGTGGAAACAGTGGCTGAGGCCCTTGAAATTTTGTTAAATATTCCAGCTGGTGAAAATAGCTTTGTAAAAGATGCAAAGGATAAACCTGAAACTATTTATGGCAAAGCCTATAGAAAGCTTATGACGTTTGATAAATTGTTAAGAAATAATAAAACATAACCGAAATTATAAATAAAATAGTTCAATAAAAAAAAGGCCGGGAAATTTCCCGGCCTTTTTATTGTCTTGAGATGATTTCTTAGAAATCAACTGTGAAACCAACACGCACATTATGGTTACGTGGTAATTTTGACATTTTGTATTCAGAGTTATTTCCTTGCTGTGTATACCCAATTGAATATTCATAGCTAAGACCAACATTAAACATATCATTAACAGCATATTCAGCACCAAAACCTGGAACAACTGACCAAACACGCATGTTATCTTTATGTTGTGTTCCTGAATGTGTGTACTTGAATTCATATTCTGAACGATCTAAACCAAAGCGGAAGAAAGCCAACCAGTCGTTGTTGAAAACACGACCAACACGGAAACCAAGACCATAAGTCCAACCAGCTTTCAATGTATCGCCTGATTTCTTTTTATTTAGGAAATCATATCCACCACGAACTTCAGCACCGTAGTAGTTAGAACACATAAATTTACCCCAACCCAACAAGGCGTGAAGGGATGCAGCGCCACCTTTGTGGTGCTTGTTTGTTGGTGTTGTACCGCCAACATTCATTTTTGCATTTTCCAAACCATATCCTAGTGATACACCAGCATATGTTCCATCAAATTTACGCGCTTCAGCTGAACCAGCCAAAACTGTCGCTGCTGTTGCAGCAAGTAAAAGAGTCTTTTTCATTTTTATCTCCTAGTTTAATTATGGGCACCTTCATTATGAAGGCACCCGGGACTTCTAAAAATTTAGAAGTTAACCATTACACCAACACGAGCATGATGTCTGTTTGGTCCATTGTGAACCTTTGCTTTTCCTGTGTTCAATCCACGATCATTAATATTGAAAGCGAATTCATAATCAGCACGGAAGTTCACTTTTTCAGAAAGTGACCATTCAACACCAAATCCTGGGGAAAGTTCCCAAACGCGGAAGTTGTCTTTAACACCTGTTTGCGTTCCATATGAGTAATTATACCTAGCATGTGAATAATCAACACCCAAGGAAACAAATGGCAACCAAGCTTGATCAAGAATAAATCCATAACGACCACGCAAACCAACTGTCCAATCCATTGTTAGTTTATCGCCACCTTTTTTATTACTTAATGTATTGTACCCACCGCGGATTTCCATACCATACAAGTGGTTATCATCCCAAAGGTCAGAATACCCAGCAACAGCCATAAAAGTTGCGCTTGATCCGCCATGATTATTTTGTTGACCTGGCTGACCAGTGCCTTCCAAAATTTTCATGCTTGTTGAGTTATGTGAATAACCAACTTGGGCCCCAACATAAGGACCTTTAAAGACATTAGCATCAGCCCCAGCTGTACTCGCCAATAAAGTTGCCGCAGCAGCTCCGATTAAAAGTTTTTTCATACTATCCTCCTAAAATAGATTACAATCTTTATCAAAGATCTAGCATACATATAATAGGAATACTATAGACCACTTTGGGCACACCTAATACTTTCGCCCCTTGTGTGGTTAAAATGCAACATGTAGGAATTGGAAGAATAAAATCTTGAATATGGTGCCGTCGAGGAGAATCGAACTCTCGACCTCACCCTTACCAAGGGTGCGCTCTACCACTGAGCTACGACGGCCTGAAATTTTTTTACAAGGTGCCATATCGTGTTTATACTTGCAAGGTTTTCATGAAAAATATATGATTTGTAAAAAAATTGAAACAATGACCAAAAAGAAAAATTCATACCTGGAAAAAAACAACGACAGACTTGCCTCTGCCTTGCGCGAAAACTTGCTTAAACGCAAACAACAAGCCAAGGCAAAGAAAAAGACACAACCCGAAGAAAAAAAGGATTAAAACTATGGGAATATTGCCTGACCATTGGATTCGCGAACAAGCCAAAAAAGGAATGATTGATCCTTATGAAGAAAAACAAATTGCGGCGGGTCAAATATCTTATGGTGTTTCCTCTTACGGCTATGACGCCCGGGTTGCCCCTGAATTCAAAGTATTTACCAATGTTGATAGCGCCATCATTGATCCAAAAAACTTTCAAGAATCTTCTTTTGTAAATCGTGATACGGATGTTTGTATTCTGCCCCCTAACAGCTTTGCCTTAGGAAGAACGATTGAATATTTCAAAATCCCACGGGATGTTTTGGTTATATGTCTTGGAAAATCCACTTATGCCCGTTGTGGTATTATCGTAAATGTTACCCCCCTTGAACCAGAATGGGAAGGTCACGTGACTTTAGAATTTTCAAATACAACGCCTCTTCCTGCAAAGATTTATGCAAACGAAGGTGTCTGTCAGTTCTTGTTTTTCAAAGGAGATTCAGAATGCGAAGTCTCGTACAAAGATAGGGCCGGAAAATATATGGGACAACGTGGTGTAACCCTTCCTAAGATTTTAAAGAAATAAATAGTATGGATAAATTAAAAATTATTGGTGGCCCAGGTTTAAAAGGCAAAATTCAAATCAGTGGCGCAAAGAATGCGGCCCTTCCTTTGATGGCTGCAAGTTTGCTGTCAAATGAAACAATCACTTTAAAAAATGTTCCCCACTTAGTCGATATCACAACCATGGCAAATCTGTTAATGCACATGGGTTTGGAAATTTCTATGAACGGAACCAACCAAGGTATTGGGCATACCCTAAGCTTAAAATCAAATGACTCAATTGAAACAAAAGCAACATATGACCTTGTCCGTAAAATGCGTGCCTCCGTTTTGGTTATGGGGCCGTTACTTGCAAAGCACAAAGAAACTTATGTTTCGATGCCTGGTGGATGTGCCATTGGGACAAGACCAATCGACCTTCACCTAAAGGGATTAGAAGCCTTAGGGGCAAAGGTTACTTTAGAAGAGGGCTATGCCCATTTAATCGCCGAAAATGGCCTGGTTGGGGGTGATTATGAATTCCCTGTTATTTCTGTTACCGGGACTGAAAACATCATGATGGCTGCCTGTCTTGCAAAAGGAACCACTCGTTTATTCAATGTTGCCAAAGAACCAGAAATTGTTGATTTGGCAAATCTTTTAATTAAGATGGGGGCAAAGATTGAAGGGGCTGGCACGCAGACACTAACAATTCATGGCGTAGAAAGCCTGTCAGGGGCAACCCACGATATTGTTCCAGATCGCATTGAAATGGGTACCTATATTATGGCAGCTGGCATCACCAATGGCGAAATTGAAATTACCAATGGGGATCTTACCCTTCTGCCTACTGTCGTTGATTTATTGAAAAAAACAGGCTTGGAATTCATTGAAAAAGACAAGGGCTTTATTGTACGCCGTAAAGACCCTAAAAAACCCTTAAAGGCCATCAGTGTCAGTACAAACCCCTATCCCGATTTTCCAACGGATCTTCAGGCCCAGTACATGGCCATGATGGTTACGGCTGAAGGTGACTGCACGATTACAGAAAATATCTTTGAAAACCGTTTTATGCACATTGCAGAATTACTTCGTATGGGGGCAAATATTCATATCGATGGGTCTGTTGCCACTGTTAAAGGGGTAAAAGAACTGATTGGGGCCGATGTTATGGCCACTGACCTTCGCGCATCTGCCTCCCTTGTTCTGGCGGGCCTTGCCGCAAAAGGGGAAACAATTGTTCATCGTATTTACCATCTGGATCGTGGATACGAACACATTGAAACCAAATTATCCGAATGCGGTGCCCTTGTGGAACGCACACATTAAGGGCTAGTTTTTTGCAAGTGCTTTAAAGAACTTAGGTTTTTCTTTACTAACGAAGGTATTTTTAACCCTTTTAGAAGCGTAAACATACCCAATCCATATTAGTGCCATAAGCACTAGCCATCCAGGGATACCTTTTAGTTCCTTGTTTTATCCATTATTATTCTCCTATACGACACACTAAAAGTACCTTATACTTTTTATATACTGTGATTACAAGACTTTCACCTTTGTTTCCCATTCAAAACAATTCCTGTTTGCAACTCTTTCTTTTAACGCCTATAATGTATTTAACAGTTGAGGCAAAAATGGATACAAAGTTATTAAAAATTCTGGCAACAGATCAGGAAGATTTGGAAGTATTTTCCGCCTTCTTGCAGGATGCAATCATCCCTTTAAAGGGTTTGGATTATTGTGAAGGTGATCATACTTTTCGTATTTTCGCGAATCGTTTTCGGTGGGAATTATCTGAAAATAAAAAAGAAAAGCCCCAACGCCTTCATACCGGTGTAGTTTTCCAAGATGTGACTAAGGTTGAATATCGTGGATTTACGCGTTATGAAGATCAAAATCACAGCCTTGAACTTTTGACCATTCAGTATGATGAGCCCCATATTCATTTGATATTTGCAACAGATGCCCAAATCAGGTTAACCGTTGATAAAATTCATGCGCGCATTAAAGATGTGGATGATGCCTGGCCTGTTCTGCATCAGCCCAAACACAAAACGGCTTAATCTAAAGAACCGCCCCAAGATACACCGCCATCAACGGTCAAACAAGAACCTGTCACATATCTTGATGCCTCATTTGAAGCTAAAAATAAGATTGCTGCATCAAGATCACTTATTTTTGCAAGCCCTAAAGGGGTCATTTTTTCTATTTTATCTTTTCCGTCTGCCAAAAAACTTTCTGTCATAGGCGTTGGAATCATCCACGTACTTAATGTATTTATTCTAATTTTATAAGGAGAAAGCTCCCCAACTAGTGTTTTTGTTAATTGGTGAACGCTTGCTTTTGCAGAACAATAAGCCGCACCACCAATTGCAGGCACGGCATCTCCACTGACACTTCCTATGTTGATAATTGATCCTTGTATTTTATTATCTTTCATATGATTTGCTACTGCCTTTGTCACAAGCCACAAGCCCTTTACGTTTACATCATATGCTTCATTGAAAATGTCTTCTTCCTTTTCTGCAAAGACATAACCTAACTTTGCGACCCCTGCAGCATTAATACAAATATCAACTTGTTCATTTTCTTTATTTATCTTTTCAAAGGCTTCTTTTACTGAACCTGGATTAGCAACATCCAATTGGATAATTGCTGCATTTTTTATTTTTCCCGCAACTTCTTGAAGTTTATCTTTTCTTCTTGCTGCCAATATTACTTTTGCCCCAGCACTGGATAAAATAGTTGCAAACCTTTCACCAAGCCCACTTGATGCCCCTGTAATTAATACTGTTTTTCCTTTGAAATCATAAAAGTCTGAACATACCATGCTGCTATCCTTGTTTTCTTAATACTATATATCAACCTGATACTGTAATCCAGCCTTAATAAGTTCCAAAAATCGTTCTGGAAGCCCAGATTCTGTCCTCAGTTCTAGTTCAACAGACAAAGCCCAAGGGTTGCTATGTATTGAAGACACCATCGTAACCTTAATCTTTCTCAGGTTTTCCCTATCCTCTAAAAAAGTAAAATCCGCAATATCATTTTTCAGGGATTTTATAGTCTCCTCCAGCTCAGCAATTCTTAATGCTTTTCCTTTTTTCTTTTTCTTTTTTTTCGACCCCTTAATATTTTCTAAATCACTTTGTAGGTTCCTAATCTTTCTCTTCTTACCTTCTATTCCCAAGGCTTTGTATTCATCATGAAAAGTCACCATAAAATCTGACATTTTTTCAGAAGACCATCCCGTCAACAAGCTTGATGATTCACCCCTAAGCCCTGACAAAACATCAGCCAAAGTCATTTCTTTAACGGCTTCGGCTACAGATTCTTTTGCCTGGATAACCTGTAATGACGTGGGCCTGATTTCGGGATCATCTTCTGCAACCTTTTCCCACGGAGGCAAAGGGGTCACGGATCCAACCCGTTGCACAGAAAAGGCCTCTATTTCTTCTGCGAAGTGCGAATCCCTTGCATAGGATTCAGTGACTGAAATCAAACTACAAAATAACAAGTATTTAATATTTCTCATTTTTCTCCCTCTCTCATATCTATTATTAAATCAGAAAAATGGAAGAAGAGAATAAAAAATTTGATATCAATAAAACATTCTTGAAACATCCCTATAGCTAGAGCATTTTAATTTTGTTATAGGCACAAGGATCGACATGTACAAATGGTATATGCGTGACGCAGTAACGCCTAACAAAATTATAAATTATCGGCTATATATTATTGATTTTTATATATTTTTTACTTTATCCGGAAGTGTTTTATATGATACCCTTTTGTTATATAAGTATTCAAAATGGCAGGGAAAGTGCGCGCGCTTTATAATTTAAAAATTTTATTACTTTCTATCCTTATCCTATCTAATTATGTGGGAGGATCTGCCTATGCACGGGTTATGCCGCCCGCGGCTTTCATCCCCTATAAAACTATTGTTTACGGTGTTGACGACCCAGATATTCGAAAAATAATTTCTGATCATTCATTGCTTTTACAAGGTCAGTCACGCCCCCCCTCCACTGTAAAAGAAATTAAGCACATCGCCATCCGGGATATGACCAAGCTTCAAAAATTAATGGGGGACGAAGGATATTATGACGCCGAATTTGATTTTTTTGTTGATATTCGCGTTGAACCTATTCTTGTTTACTTAAAAGTTAACCTTGGGACCAGATATACTTTGGGATCCTTTAAAATAAAATCAGAACCAAAAGACGACCCACAAGTTGCCCTTATTGCAAATAACGTTGAACGTTTGGGTGTTCGAATTGGAACGCCTGCGGTGAAAAAACAAGTTAATAAAGCCACTAAAAAAATATTGGATTTCTTAAAAGATCGTGGCTATCCCTTTGCAGAAATCAAAAAAGATCACTTTGTCATTGATAGGGAAAGTAAAAAATTATTTTCTGCAATTTTAGTTGTCCCTGGACCCATGGCAAGATTTGGAAATATTGTTGTTCAACGTGCCGAACAAGGCATCGACGCTGAATTCATCAAAAGCAGGCTGGCCTGGCGCAAGGGCGATATCTTTAGCCAAGAAAAAATTCTGCGCAGTATCCAGGCCTTAAACAATACCCGCTTATTCAAGTCTGTAAAAATCACGCCTGATGATAAGGTTGATGATAACGGGATGGTCAATATGTATATATCTTTGGATGGTTTAAACACCGGGGAACTTATTGTTGGTTATTCCCATGAAAGAAAGCTTGGAGGGGTGGCAAAAGTTGGATGGGAAGAACGTAACTTATTTGGAAATGGGGAAATCCTAAATATCAACGCCCAAGTTGGGAAGAATCGTAAACTGGGGGAAGTTGGCCTTGTCATTCCTGATTTTATGGAAGTGTTGAACATGGACGCTGTCATAAAAATGCGCGCCGGCATAGAAGATTATCCTGGGTATAAAAAAAGTGGGTTTGATTCTTATGGGATGATTCAATATCCTTTCCTTTATTACCTGTTGGCCCAAACCGGTGTGTCTTTTGAAATTAATAATGTCAAAAAGAATAATAAAGAATCAAGCTATAGAATACTTGGGACACCTTCAGGGTTATATTTTTCGCGGATAAAAGGGGGCAAAAAACCTAAGAAAGGGTTCAATTTTAAAGTAGACCTATTACCTTATATGAATGTCTTTGGGAAAATGTATAGCTATTTACAAACAAAAATCAGTTCTGAACTTTATTTGCCCATAACAACTGATGAATCTGTTGTCTTTGGAATGTGGGGCACAACAGGATTGTCACCTGGTGCGGGGAAAAATGTTATTCCGGCACATAAACTTTATTATCCGGGTGGGGCCAACAGTGTTCCAGGGTATAAATTCCAAATGGCAGGCCCGCTGGATGCCTCCAACAGCCCTACTGGTGGGCGCTCTATGATCAATGCAGGGACACAAGTCCGCACCTATCTTACAGACGAACTTACGTTGGTTGGGTTTATGACTTGGGGCACATCTTATTCCCGTCAATATCCTGATTTCTCTAGTGCTTTGCTTTGGAGTATTGGTGGTGGCATTGAATATGATACAAGCTATGGCGACTTTAAACTGCGATTTGCATCCCCTGTGTATCGTCGTGAAAACAAAGACAATGCTGTTGAAGTTTATCTTGATTTTACAGTGATGCCTGAACGCATTAAGCCCCTTGCCTTATTCAAAGCGGAAGAGCGTTAAAAGTCTTTAATCAATAAAGCTTTGTAAAATTGACAAATCAATTCAGATTTTGCACAAAACCCGCCTTTTTGTTTAATAATATCCAGATGGTCTTCCACAGTTCTTGCCGAGATATCTAAATCGCGGGCGATTTCTTTTGCCGTTTTTCCATAACACAATTTTTTCAAACACTCTTTCTGTCTTTTTGTAAGAATAATGGGGCCATTATTCCCCTGGATAATAGTAGACGAATTTTCCAATAGATTATTAAATTCTGATAGTTTTGATTTTTGCCTATTTAACTCTTGTACATCATGGTTTTGTTCCAAACCAACCTGCCCAATCAATGATGCATAATCATCATCTTTGTATTCCTTTATTATTCCTGATGCCATTCCATTAAAATATATGATAAATCTTTCTAAATAATTTAATATTTCTACATAACTATTCGGATCTTGGTGGTAATGTTTTTCTGTGGAAAATGTCCATAAATCTATATCATCCCCATTTGCTCTGTAAAAATTTATACCATTACTCATATTATGTGAAAATAGCGATTGCAAAAAATCGTCTTTAGGCTCCTTTGGCCATATGGCCCTTTCAAAACCAGCTTCTTTTGATCTATCCATTGCGCCTTTGAAAAAAAGACCATGCCCGCCTATGTTTTCATAATGGAATTTTAACCATTCTTCTTTTGTAGAAAAGAATATATATTTTCCATTCTTAAGGACCTTTTTATAACCAAAGGTTGTTATATTGAAAGTATCAAATAATGGTTGGCATACTTGTTTTATAAAGGAAGTATGTGTCGCCGCCCAGTCATGTGTTTTTTTGTTTCTCATTGAATAAGACTACCTTTATCAAGCGTTCTTATTCAGTTGAAAAATATGTAAAATTCCCCCACAAAACACACCCACCCCGGGATCTTTACGGATAGAATATCCATAAAAACTATTCCATTATAAAATCATAAAAACAATGGAGGAAAAAATGAATAAGTTACTTAAAAAAGATTATAATCAATTTAGTATTGATACAGATTACTATTACAAAACTTTAATTTTTAAATTTCTGGATATAGGTCTTTTTGAAGAAAAGGCCCTGAAAAAAGAATCTTTCTCTAAATTCTTTTTAAACTTGAACCTGGATAATAAAGACATAGTCCACATTATTGAATTACTAGAAAATGATTCCGTTCTTTTAGAAATGTTACAATTATGGGCATCTGAAGAAACTGTTACTAATCTAAAATTTTTAGAAAATATTTATTTAAAGATACCTTCAGCAAATATTTTATCTTTAAAACATTTATTTAAAATGATTTGAACAAGACAAAGAATTAAGGGGATAAACTTTCCCCTGCCAACGCTTTATCTGACTCTAGGGACAGGCTAAGCTGTCTGCTTAGCCTAAGTCTTTCAGGCTCTGTTAACCCCCTTCCTGATATGTGAAAGGGATCTTCACTGACAGTAGATGGTTCTGTATCTTTCATATCTACTCTTACATCTATTGAATACTTCCTAATTTTTCCCCTTTCATGCATCGCGCCGCTTAAAAGTCTCATATCCTTGATCCCTAAGCCCATTCTTTCCATAACCAGTGTGGACAAGCTATTGGGGGCACCTACTATAAGCTGATGAATATCCAATAAATTTTTACTTTTTACTCTGCTGGGCTGGGTATCAATAGGATTTAAACTAATGTCTAGGAACTCTACCTCTTTATTCTTCAAAATACGTAAAATAGAAGAAAAATCATCTCCAGCCAATCCCATACCTCTGAAAATTATTTGTTTTAAAGAGGCATTGGATTCAAGTGCCGTCGTCAAATTAGCAACCTCAGCAGAGGTTAATTTTATATAACTTAGGTTTAAAAAATGTAAGGCTGAAGTTGGCAGCCCAATATAAGTTATAATAATTTCTTTTTCATCAGGGGTCAGTTCAACGCCTGCTAAGTCAATAATTTTTGGCCGGCTTCTCACAAATATTTCTGCCTCTTTAACATATGGTAAAGTCGGCCGCATTGAATAATCCACAGCCATCGAAATAGGCAACCTTCGGTGATAGGCATCTTGAATATAGTCAGATTCTTTCAAACCAGTCAGCCTATCTGAAAATCTAAATTCCTCTGGAAGGATCCATGTTTTATCTGACACAGAAGAACTAAGGTTTGAAAAAAAATTATTCATAGTGGGCATCTCTGCACTGACATCACTTTCCTTTGCAACTTTTGCTTCGTTTCCAACAGATGATCCGGCCTTTATATAAGAAAGAATTTGCTTTACAGCATTTAAGGCTGTTATCCCAGAAAAAGTTGCCTTTGTAGACAATGCACTGAACCATCCTTTTTTTATTTCCGTCACAGGAAGGGGCGGCCGTTTACCTAAATCTTCATCATGTGATAGTGTTTCTCGGACAACTAATCTTAAAGGCCGCGCGTCCTTTAACTGTGGGTATTTTTCTTTTAAATTTTCCAGAATTTGCCTACTGATTTCCCCTGGAATTATTTCTTCTTCTTTAGCTTTGTACATACGCCGCAAAAAATCTGGGCTTGACAGGGTTCTGTCCCCGCCCAATCTTGTTTTTGCAATATAGGATCCGCTTGAATCTGGCCAATAAAGCAAAGCCGTGTTTTGATTAATTGGACAAAACATACCACCTTTACTACCTAATAGACCAAAATAGGCCCGCAGATCACCATTTTCAAAAGGCAGAGTAGAAAAAGTCGGCGTCCCCGCTGAAGCAGCAGAGGCAGAGGAAGATGAAGAGGAAGGTGTCGCGGCTAAAACTGCTTCTTCACTGCTTGTATCAATAACAAGAAGTGCGCGGGAAAAAATATGATATTCTGGAGAAACCGGCGACATTGATGCAGAAACAGCCCTACCATGTCTTATTTCTGGCACTGTCAGCGCTTCTTTATCTAAATTATAAATTTCTTGCCATGTCGCGTTAACCACAATATCTGCATGGACTGCTTCCTTATTTGTATTTAAAGTCCACCCCCTAACATTGTGAACACCTAATACCTCTGTATCTGTTCTAATCGTTACATCAAAAGATGATAAAAGATGCTTCAAAGCTGTGGCCATTTTTATGGGATGAATGCCAGGTTCTTTAATTTCCACTCCTCCAGAAAAATGACTACTGGGTAACTCTGACGCTGATAAACTTCTTAGCAAATCTTCGGGGGGACCAAAGAAATCTTCTTTATGTGATGACGTGGGAAAAAATCTATCATAAATTTTTCTATATACATCTCTGATATTTTTTTCATAAAAATCTTTCTGGTTTTCCAGCGTTAAATCAAAGTCGGCTGTATCTTTTGCAACAAGATATTGTGCCGCCGGAATATCTGTTAAAACGGCAGATCCAAACAGTTGCTTTAAAAGAAAGGCCCCCCATAAACAACTAACAGCAGTTTCTGGGTCTAAAGGATATTCCCCCCCAAGATGAAGGCGCCCTGGGGTTAAGCTTGCCCCTGTTAATAAGTGTCGTTCTTTTTCTATTAAAACAATACTGGCATCCGGAACAGCCTGACCCAGAAGAATTGCCGTAATAATTCCTGTATATCCCCCACCAATTATTGCTATTTTTACATTATCTGAAATTTCAGACTCTGGTTCAGAACTTCGTCTTCTCTTTAATCTGGGCAGCCGGGTTGTCGATAAAGGATTTGATCTTTCCTTCGTCTCAATCATTTCTAACGTCGTCGAACTTTCTACTGCCGCTGCATAAATAGATTCTGTAAAAATAAAAAAACTAAATAAAATTAAAAACTTATATATAAAAGCCATAAACCCCCCATGTAATTTAGGTTTAACCTATTACATTAAGGG
>CAJXSI010000016.1 GCA_913061155.1 uncultured Alphaproteobacteria bacterium | reverse complement strand
ATCTACACTAGATCGCTCGTCGGCAGCGTCAGATGTGTATAAGAGACAGGGGCAAGACTGCAAATAAAGCTGGCCCGTCGATCCATGTGGGAATCATTATGTTTTAATTCTGATTCAATTTTTTTGAAGGCATGGTCATAATCTTGCTGGGGGCCTGCCCATCTTGAACTGTAAACGCCAGGACGGCCACCGATGCCCCAAACGCACAAGCCTGAATCATCAGCCAAAGCGGGTAGGCCTGTTGCCTTTGCGATGGCGCATGCCTTTAATAAGGCGTTGTCTTCAAATGATTCCCCCGTTTCCCTTACATCGGGAATGGCAATATCATTATAAGAAACAACTTTTATTTTATAGGGTTCTAGGTAAGCCTTAAGCTCTACCAACTTATGCTGGTTGCGGGTTGCAAGTACCAGCTTTTCAATTTTTATCGCCATTTAACGTCCCATTATCGTTCCTAATTGTAACTGAGAAAGCTTGGCAATGCCTTCGCGGGCAAGCTTAAACATTTCAGCATACTTTTCTTCATCAAACGGGCTTTCTTCGGCTGTTGCCTGTATTTCAATTATTTTGCCCTTCCCTGTTAAAACAAAGTTTGCATCTGCTTCTGCAGCGCTATCTTCGTCATAATCCAAGTCTAAAACTGGATCGCCTTTATATATACCACAAGAAACGGCAGCAACGGTATCAATTAATGGAATGGCTGCGACCAATTTTTTGTCGACTAAGCTACTTAACGCAAAATATAAGGCAATATAACTGCCTGTAATGGCGGCTGTTCTTGTTCCCCCGTCGGCTTGGATAACATCGCAATCGATTTTTATTTGGCGTTCGCCCAAGGCTTTTAAATCAACAATGGATCTTAAAGACCGTCCAATCAGTCTTTGAATTTCTTGTGTTCTGCCGGATTGTTTTCCGCGGGCGGCCTCGCGGTCAATGCGTGTATGGGTTGATCTTGGCAACATACCATATTCAGCTGTAACCCATCCTTTGCCTTTTCCCTTTAAAAAAGGGGGAAGTTTTTCTTCGACAGACGCTGTACACAGGACATGGGTTTCACCCATCTTAACAAGACAAGACCCTTCAGCATGTTTACTGAAATGGGGAATTAATTCGACTTTTCTTAATTCGTTTACTTTGCGGCCAGATGGTCTCATAATATTTCCTAATGATTGACGTTTTATTTTTAAATTATTAAATTATAACAAATGACTTAAATGTTGACACGTTGTTATGGCTGATGCCTAGTGCCATCATTAATTGAATATGTTATATAATAAAGTCTATACATTAAAGTGAAGAATTTGAAAACCCAGTTGTTATGACAAACCTAAATCAAAGAGCCTTAGAAATATTTCGACATATTGTGGATGCCTACGTTGAAACGGGCGAACCCATTGGGTCAAAGACGCTTGCAACCAAGCTGGGGATGAAGGTTTCTTCTGCCACAATTCGCAATATTATGTCCCAACTTGAAAATATGGGATATTTACAATCCCCCCATACATCTTCGGGACGTTTACCAACAGAACAAGGGTTAAGGTATTTTGTCCACGGTATTTTGGAATCCGGCGCCATATCAAAAGAAGATCGTTTAAAGGTGGAAATTTTATGCCAAGAAAAAGGCGTAAGTTTTGATACTGTTCTGCAAGAAGCCACCAATTTACTTTCGGGATTATCATCTTGCGCTGGGCTGGTTATTGCCCCAAAACAAGAAGTGCGTCTAAAGCACATTGAATTTGTGCCTCTGGAATCTGGCAAAGCCATTGTGGTTTTGGTAACCCTGGACGGGCGTGTGGAAAATCGGGTGATTGATATTCCCCTGGGTATTCCTTCTTCGTTGTTGACCCAAGTTAGTAATTTTATGAACCACAATATGCAGGGCCTGACAATGCAAGAGGCTGTGCGTAAATCCAAAACAGAGCTGCAGAAACTGCGGGATAAATTGGACGGCGAAGCAGTTGATTTAATTAATCAGGGCTTGGCCAGTTGGTCTGGAAAAGGCAATGATGCGTCACTAATTGTACACGGCCAGTCCAAGTTATTGGAAACTGTTGAACATATGGAACAACTGGATAATATCAAGAAAATTTTTTCCATTCTGGAAACCAAAGAAAGCATGTTAAGCCTTTTGGAGGCATCAATCGAAGGGGATGGCGTGCAAATATTTATTGGGGCAGAAAATGAATTATTCCAGGCAAGTGGGTGTTCTTTGGTGCTTTCCCCCTTTGAAAATAGTCACGGAGATGTTATAGGTGCAATGGGCGTTATTGGCCCAACAAGAATTAATTATGGACGTATTATCCCGATGGTGGATTACACGGCAAAAATGATCAGCCGGATATTAGGAGATAAAGATGACTAAGAAAAATTCAAAAATACAATCAGATCAAAAAACAGATAAAGTTGACGAAAAAATACAAGAAAAAATGGAAGAGGTTGTGGAAGAAACAATTTCTGAACTGGATCTTGTCAAACAAGAACGCGATGATTTAAAAGACAAAGCCTTGCGCGCCATGGCGGATCTTGAAAATGAACGTAAGCGTTCCACACGTGAAAAAGAAGACACAACAAAATATGCCATTTCAGGCTTTGCCCGTGATTTATTGACCGTCTTGGATAATATGTCTTTGGCGTTGCAATCTGTTAAGGAAGAAGACTGTAAAGAAAATGACCTTTTGAACACCATCTATCAAGGGGTTTCCATGACACAGTCTGAATTATTGAAAGCTTTTGAAAAAAATAATATTAAGAAAATTGATCCCATGGGTGAAAAGTTTGACCATAATTTCCACCAAGCCATGATGGAGATTGAAGATGATTCTAAAGAACCAGGAACAGTGGTTCAAGTGATGCAGGCAGGCTATGTGATTAATGATCGTCTTTTGCGTCCAGCCTTGGTGGGTGTGTCAAAGAAGAAATAGTATTAACACACTGTAAATACTGAATTATTTATATTATTCCCAAAAAAATTGGCACTCCCCCTTGAAGAGTGCCAAAAATTGTATATATTATAGGTAAAAGAAATTTTACTATATCAAAAAACTGAAGGTGAAAATAATGAGCAAAATTATCGGAATTGACTTAGGGACAACAAATTCTTGCGTGGCCGTAATGGACGGCTCCACAGCACGTGTTATTGAAAATGCCGAAGGCGCGCGCACAACGCCGTCTATGGTTGGTATAACAAAAGACGGTGAACGTCTTGTTGGTCAGTCTGCAAAACGTCAGGCGATTACGAACCCAGAAAATACATTGTTTGCAATCAAGCGTTTGATTGGGCGTCGTTTTGACGATCCCTTAACAAAAAAAGACAAAGACCTTGTGCCTTACAATATTGTTGAAGGCAAGAATGGTGATGCGTGGGTTGAATCACACGGTGAAAAATACAGCCCAAGTCAAATCAGTGCTTTTATCCTTCAAAAAATGAAAGAAACAGCTGAAAAGCATTTAGGCGAAAAAGTTGAAAAAGCCGTTATCACCGTGCCAGCTTATTTCAATGATGCCCAACGCCAAGCAACAAAAGATGCGGGTAAGATTGCAGGCCTTGAAGTTCTTCGTATTATTAACGAACCAACTGCTGCGGCCCTATCTTATGGTTTGGATAAAACCAAAAGTGGTATGGTTGCCGTTTATGACCTTGGTGGGGGAACATTTGACGTTTCCATTCTTGAAATTGGTGATGGTGTTTTCGAAGTTAAATCCACAAATGGGGATACATTCCTTGGTGGGGAAGACTTTGACCAACGTATTATTGATTATCTTGCCGATGAATTTAGCAAGGATAACGGCGTAGATCTTCGTAAAGATACAATGGCCTTACAACGTTTGAAAGAGGCAGCTGAAAAAGCAAAAATCGAATTGTCCAGCAGTACACAAACAGATATTAACCTGCCATTCATTACAGCAGATGCAACGGGACCAAAACACTTGAACATCAAACTATCCAGATCAAAATTTGAAACTTTGGTCGAAGATTTGGTTGATCGTACAATTGAACCTTGTAAAAAAGCTTTGAAAGATGCCGGTGTTGCCGCCTCAGAAATTACTGAAGTCATTATGGTTGGTGGCATGACGCGTATGCCAAAAGTCAAAGAAAAAGTAAAAGCTTTCTTTGGAAAAGATCCGCATGAAGGAGTTAACCCGGATGAAGTTGTTGCCATGGGTGCCGCCATTCAAGGGGGCGTTTTGCAAGGGGATGTCAAAGATGTTCTATTGCTTGATGTGACGCCACTTTCATTGGGAATTGAAACCATGGGTGGGGTGTTCACAAAATTGATTGAACGCAACACAACGGTTCCAACAAAGAAAAGCCAAGTTTTTTCCACAGCTGAAGATAACCAAAGTGCCGTGACCATTCGTGTTTTCCAAGGGGAACGTGAAATGGCAGCAGACAATAAAATGTTGGGCCAGTTTAACTTGGAAGAAATTCCAACAGCCCCACGTGGTGTCCCACAAATCGAAGTAACTTTTGATATTGATGCGAACGGAATTGTTCATGTTTCTGCAAAAGATAAAGCAACAAACAAAGAACAAAAAATTCAAATTCAGGCATCAAGTGGCTTAAACGATGAAGAAGTTGAAAAAATGGTAAAAGACGCCGAAGCCAATGCGGAAAAAGACAAAGAACGCCGCAAGTTGGTTGATGCGCAAAACCAGGCTGATACGATGATTCACAGCACAGAAAAGCAACTGAAAGAACATGGTGACAAAATCAGTGCCGAAGATAAAAAAGGTATTGAAGAAGCCATTGCTGCTTTGAAAGAAGTTAAGGAAAGTGATAAGGTGGATGACATCGAACAACGCACGCAAAACTTAACGCAAGCAGCGATGAAATTGGGCGAAGCTTTGTATAAAGAAGCCCAAGAGCAACAAGCCAAAGAAGGCGGCAACGCTGATGCAGGCGCTAAAGAAGATGATGTTGTTGACGCTGATTTCAAAGAAGTAAAAGAAGACGACAAAAAAGATGGAACAGAAGACAAAAAATAATTTTGTTTTGTGAATCAGAAAATGCCGTCGTTGACCCTGGTTAGCGGCGGCTTTATATCTTAAGGAAAACCATGACTGAACGCGATTTATATGAAATTTTGGGTGTAAGTAAAACAGCCTCTGATGATGAAATCAAAAAAGCTTATCGCAAGCAAGCGATGAAGTTTCACCCAGATCGAAATCCAGACGATAAACAAGCCGAAGAAAAATTAAAAGAAATAAACTTGGCTTACGAGGTGTTAAAAGATGCCCAAAAGCGTGCGGCTTATGATCAATATGGTCATGCGGCTTTCCAACAAGGCGGTCCAGGCGCTGGTGGTCAAGGGCATGGCCAAGAAGGGTTTGGTTTTTCAGGCGATTTTTCAGATATCTTTGATAGCGTGTTTGGCGATTTTGGATTTTCCCGTCAGCAACGCAGCCAACCAACCTCGATAAGGGGTGACGACCTTCGCGCGGATGAACGCATTACATTGGAAGATGCCTTTAAAGGGATAACGAAGAAAATTCGGATTCAAAAGCAAGGGGCCTGCGGTGAATGTAAAGGATCTGGCGGTGAAAAAGGTGAAGAACCTGTAACCTGTAATACGTGTCATGGGGCTGGACGTGTTCGGGCGCAACAAGGTTTCTTTATGGTGGAACGTACATGCCATGGATGTCAGGGCACAGGAAAGACGGTCAAAAATCCTTGTAAGCGTTGCAGTGGACAAGGACGCACGGTTGAAACAAAAGACTTGGAAGTTAATATTCCAGCAGGGATTGAAGATGGCACGCGGATTCGTGTGACAGGTCAAGGGCATGCAGGGTTACGTGGTGGGCCATCTGGCGACTTGTATGTCTTTGTACATGTTAAACCCCATGATTTATTTGAACGCAATGCGGATAATATTATTTGCCAGGTGCCCATTTCAATGACAACAGCCGTATTGGGTGGGGAAATTGAAATTCCAACCATCAGTGGGGAACGGGTTGAATTAAAAATTCCAGCCGGAACCCAGCCAGAAAGCCAGTTTCGTTTGCGCGCCAAGGGGATGAGTGTCCTGCGCAGAACGTTCCGAGGCGATATGTATGTTTCAGTTTCTGTTGAAATTCCAAAGAATTTGACAAAAAAACAAAAAGAAATATTGCAAGAATTTGATGGATCCACTTCTGATAAAAAGCATCAGCCAGATTCCCATGATTTCCTGGAAAAGGTCAAAAAATTCTTTAAAGGTAAAGATTAATGAAAGTTCAGGATCGGGAACATTTTTTTGCAACTTTGGCAGAAAAATGTCCTGAACCTGAAACTGAACTGGAACACACAAACCCTTATACTTTATTGGTGGCCGTTGTTTTGTCTGCCCAGGCAACAGATGTGGGGGTTAATAAGGCAACAAAAGCCTTGTTTGAAAGTGTGGATACACCCCAAAAAATGCTGGATTTGGGGGAAGAACATCTTCGAGATTACATCAAAACAATTGGTCTTTATAAAACAAAAGCGGCCAATGTCATTAAATTAAGCCAGCGATTAATCAGCAATTTTAACAGTCAAGTTCCTGAAAGCCGGGAAGATCTGGAATCCCTTGCAGGGGTTGGGCGTAAGACGGCAAATGTTGTTATGAATGTGGCCTTTGGACACCCCACCATAGCAGTTGATACTCATATTTTTCGAGTATCAAATCGCACAGGGTTGGCGCCGGGAAAAAATCCTTTACAGGTTGAATTAAAACTGGAAAAATCTGTTCCTAAAACCTACCTACAACACGCCCATCATTGGCTGATTCTGCATGGGCGTTATATCTGCAAAGCACGAAAACCTTTGTGCGAAATTTGCCCGGTTTCAGAGTATTGTGATTATTTTAAGAAAGCTGCGGGATAAATTTTATTCATTTACCTTAATAAAAATAAAGGAGCTGTACCAGATAAGGGGGAATTTTAAGTTTTGAAGAGGGTTTTCTGAACAATACACAATCCCTCTCAATAGCGTCGTCCCGCACTTGATGCGGGATCCAGCAACTGAGTAACCCAGGAAAAACACTGTTTGCAATTGAAGTTTTTTTCTGGACCCCGCATCAAGTGCGGGGCGACGAAACAAGGGGGATAAACGGCCCTTTTTTAAGGAATAATACCTATCTAAACTTCCTTATCTGGTACAGCCTCAAAATAAAATATACTCTTAAAAAAAGGTATTTTAATGAAATCAATTTATTTATATTTCTTCCCAGTATTTTTATTGTTATCAAGCTGTCAACAAAGCCAAAAAAACCTATTTTTTCATAAATATCCCAGCACGCATTATAGGGAACACATAAGATAAAACAACACCACACTTAGAAATTGCGTCTACGGTAGAATTAGACTCTACGTTAGAAACAGATTCTACGGAAATACCTCTAATAATTACTTTTTGACCTGGCTTAAGATCTCGCAACATGCTTTGTAAAGTACCCGATATATTTTCTCTTAAAGGCCCGGAAGACGTATAAAAAACTACAGGAAGCCTAGCTGCATGTCTATTATATATTGCTCGTTCTTCGATAAGCCTCTCATTATCATCTGTACTTATTTCCTCAAACATTATATGTTTTCTTGTATCTTCAATAGGTTTGGCAGAAGCTGCAGCGGCCCCGTCCCCAGGCATTTCTTCGTCTGCGGCACAAAACCCTTTGCTTGATACTAACAAGGCAAACATTAACATATATAATTTTTTCATCTTTAACATCCTATAATTATGTTGAATACTTACCTTTTCTTATACTTATTAGGTTTTGTCAAGATGACAAAATTTACTTTTCCATTCAGGAATATTTCTGAATTTCATGCTGTGGCTAGGTGAATTTCACAGAACAAGACTGATCAAGTGGAAAATTAAAACAGGTAAGTAATTTAGAAACAAGTGCGACCCTGGTTCTTAATGCCAGGACTCAGATTCAATTGGTATTACAAGAATTTCTTAATGGCGTTATTTTACCCCAATATAAATATCAAAAATACAATTTTCTGGATCTGCAGAACGTTCATCATAAATTTCAAAATCAGCAATATAGTTTCGCGCTGACTCAAAATCATCTTCTTTCATCTTCCATATTTTTTGCCAGGCTTCAATACAGGCTTGAGGCATTTGTCCGGGTCCTACATTAAACTTTGCATAGGACTGCGCGGGAATCGTTAACGTTTCAAAGGATGCACCATCAATCCCTTCAAAAGAAGTAACTTCTTCCCCAACAAAATAAGTATATTCCCCTGTTTCATCACTTTCGTAATCTGTATAAATACAAAAAGTTTTGCCCGGACTTTTACGGTTTTGAATTTTATCAGCAAGGTTATTGCCAAAGTATTTCTCTAAAGTTGGGCCAATTTTTCCTTTTTCAGATTCCGTTTCATTAGAATTATTTGTGCGGGCTGTTATGCCAACAAGCTTAATTTCTTCTAAAGTTATTAATGATTTTTTCATTTTATCCTTTATTATTTATGGAGCTTAGTTATAAAAAAACCCGGGATAATCCCGGGTTTTTGACCGTTATAACAAAGCCTATTATGCCCTGATAGGTGATCTGGAAGATGCTTTTAAGGGTGTACATTTTTTCCCAGTAAAGTCATTAACTTCAATATTTTTTTCTTTGCGTTTTTTCATTCTTTCAATCATTGCTGCCATAACTTCTTGTTGAACTAGCGCACGTAATTGGGGAAGAACTTCTTCAAACTTGGGTGATTGTGCTTTCTTGCTGGCTAGGCGTTTTAAGATAAAGTGTTTCCCACCTTTTTCGATTACACGGTTGCTGCATGCGCCGTCTTTAAGGACTTTCAAACGCTTAGCAACGTCTTTTCCTAAGGCTTGTTCAACTTCAACTTCATGTAGGAAACCAAGTTCGCCACCACGTTCACGTGTTGTGGGCTCCATAGAATATTTTTTAGCCAAAGCGCCAAAATCATGACCTGCCATAGCCTGCTTCAAAACTTCGCCTGATTTTCCTTTATCAACAACGATAATGGCAAGTGAATACATTTTTTTGCCTTTAAGATTATCTTCAAGTTTTCGGTATTTTTCCAATAAGACTTCTTCTTTAACCTTTTCGTCAATTTCTCTTTTGAACCATACTTTTTGTTGGGCTGCTTTTTCTGCTTGTTTTACCAGTTCAATTTTTGCCTCTTTCACTTCATCATCATTTTGTAGATTTGCGGCTTCAATTTCTTCGGCCAACAGCAAGTCAATCAAAATTTGGTCCCGAACTTTATCAAAAACAGCATCATCTGGTGCTTTGCGAATTTCTTCGATTGGGAAATTACGTTTTGCTTCTAAAACATCGCTGCGGTAATAAATAATATCTTTCCCGTCTTTTCCTTTATATTTAATTGCAATTGGGTTGGGGTCTGCAGCAAAAGTATATCCTGCTGATAAAATACTTGCGCCTAAAACAAATGCGGTTATCATTTTTTTCATAAGTTGGCTCCTCTATATAAACTCTAAAAATTTATAACATAGTGCCTTGGAAATCACCTGATTACAAGGAAAATTTTCTTACTTAATCCTATGAATAGTAAAGGACAAGAGTTCTTGTAAAAACTTTTTTTCTTGGGTGTCGGGCATTGCTGTCAATAAAGAACAACAGCTGTTATAAATGCTTTCTATAACCGTTTCTATTTCTTTGAAAATACTATGTTCAACCAAGGCATCCTGCAGTTTTTTAAAGGATAATTCAAAATCTTTGCAATCGTTATAACAATCTTCAATAAGGGTTTTATACGCAGGCTTTTTCTTTAATAAATAAATAATTGGCAATGTAATTCTGCCCCCTTTTATATCATCCCCCACGTTTTTCCCGGGGGTGGATTTGGGTAAACCAAAGTCAAGAATATCATCAGTTATTTGAAACAAGGTCCCTATTTTATGACCATAGTCAGCCATAATTTTTCTGTCTTTTTCAGATGCATCGGCAATCAGGGTGCCAACCTCGCTTGCGGCTGAAAACAGGGCAGAGGTTTTTGATTCAATAATGGAAAAATATTCCTTTTCTGTAAGGGATAAATCCTTTTCTTTGCTTAGTTGTAAAACTTCGCCTGATGCGATAACAGAGGCCGCCTTTGATAAAACTTTCATAATTTCGGGGTTTTTGTCAGCCACCATAAATTCAAAGGCTTTACTAAAAAGAAAATCACCGACTAAGATACTGGTTTTATTTCCCCACAAATCATTGGCAGACCTTAACCCACGTCTTTTGACGCTGTCGTCAATGACATCATCATGAAGCAATGTTGCTGTATGAATAAATTCAATACAGGCGCCCATATGGACAGGACGATCCCCCCTATAGCCATGCATTTTTGCCGATATAAAAGTCAGCAAAGGGCGTATCCTTTTACCACCAGCCTGAATTAAATGACAGGCTACTTGTTGAATAAGTGGCACAGGGCTTTCTAAGCGATCAATAATTAACGCATTCAAACTTTGAATATCATCATAAAAAGTATTATGTATATCGGTGAAAATAGTATCTATTTTTTGTTTTAATTTTACAGTCATGCTTTAAGCTTAATATAATAACAGCACTATACAAGAAGGAATGTCCAAAATGAACCTAAAAATAACCCAAGATGATTTTTTGGCAGGAAAGCTGAAAATATTTCAACCCGCGCAAGGGTTTAGGGCTGGATCCGATTCTGTCTTTTTGCCTGCATCTATTAAGGGCAATAAAAAAGGAAAGGCTTTGGATCTTGGTTGCGGCGTTGGGACAGCAAGTTTATGTTTGGCTTTTCGAAACCCCCATCTTCAAATTGATGGTCTGGAACTTCATCAAGATATGGTTGATATTGCCAACAAAAATATTTTGGAAAATAATTTTTCAAAGCGCATTAATGTCTTTCAATCAGATATTTTTGATAAAAAGCCGATGCCTATCCTATCAAATACTTATGATATCGTATTATCGAACCCCCCTTATTTTGAACAGGCAGGGACAATGGTTGATAAATCACGCCTTTCTGCACGGATCAAGCAAGATTTCTCCATAGATGAATGGGTTAATACGTGTCTTAAAATGTTAAAGCCCCGGGGGTATATCCATCTTATTTATCCGACCAGTGATCTTGACCAAGTTCTCTGTTCTTTAACAGACAAGTGCGGGGAAATAACAGTTTACCCTCTGTGGCCCAAGGAAAATGCTGAATCCAAACGATGTATTATTATGGCGCGCAAGGGGGTTCAGACATCGACAAAACTTTTTAGGGGGATGATTTTGCATGATGAATTAGGTGGCTATACAGAAAAAGCCCAAGCAATTTTAAAGGCCGGAAAGGGCTTGCTTGATTGATTGATTTTGTTAGGTGTGTTACACTGCGCCAAAGGATATTTTAGGTATGACCACTTCAAAACAACAAACAGCCACACTTTTCGGATTTCTCGCAATATTTTTATGGTCAGCAAATGCTTTGTTGGCGGTGGAATTGAAACGAATTCCATCTTTTGAATTAATTGCTATTGTTTTTGGTATCAGTGCGACAACATCTTTATCATTTATTGCTTTTAAAAATAGGTGGGACAGGTTGAAACAACCGCCCCTTGTCTGGGCAATGGGTATCTTTGGGATATATTTCACAAACTTTGGTTATATTTCATCTTTCAAATTGGCCCCGCCAGCGCAGGTTGACCTTATCTTTTATTTATGGCCAATCATGGCCGTTTTAATATCCCCCGTCATTTTACGGGAAAAGTTTTCGGGGCGTGTTTTATTGGCCAGTTGCCTAGGTTTGGCATCTGTTCTGACGATTATCATAGGGGAAGAAGGGGCAGACCTTCTTGCAATAGATCCCGTCTATATCAAAGGGTATTCAATGGCCTTTATTGGGGCTGTTTCATGGGCGCTTTATAATGTTTTATCACGCAAGGTGAAACAGGCACCCGTTGAAATGATGGTTGTGTTTTTTGCGGGGGCTTCAATTTTATCGGCCATTTCCCATGTTACATCCGAATCTTTTGTCACCCCAAATTTACCTGAATGGGGATACATTTCCATTATGGGTTTCACAACATTTGGAACAGCTTATTTTGCTTGGGACTATGGCGTTAAAAACGGAAATTTCAAACTTTTAAAAACAGCGGCTTATGCCGTGCCTTTAATGTCCATTGCTTTGTTGGTTGTTTTTGGTAAGGCTGAGGCCTCATTGGGATTGGCAGTCGCCACCGTTTTAATTTTAACCGCCTCTATTTTTGCAGGAACAAATTTAATTCCCTTCCTAGGGGAAAGTATTGCGATTTTAAAAGATAGAATCACAACAGAAGAAGGGTCAGACATAGGCCTGGGTGTACTTGAAAACAAAGGCGAAGAATTCACCCGCCAACTTGGGGAAAATATTAAAAAAAGATCCATTATGCTTAAAGTGATCACGGTTCTTTTAATTTTGGGGCCCTTGGTTCATATTTCTTTTAGAGCTTTTTATCATTTCTATTTTGATCGTGCCGCCCCATTATACTTTAGTGTCTGGGTTTCTGGTGGGATTGTTTTAACAATTATAGCTGGATTCTTTTTAAGGTATTTTTCAAAATACAAACGGGATGTCAGCATTCGAAGCATCCAAGATGAATTTTTTGAAATAACCCAAAAAACTTTGGACTTAATCCATGCTGCCCAAAATAAAACTTTGGAATTTATGGGGCCGAAAGATAAAAAAATATACCTATCCACTTTGGTATTACAAGATCCAGATGCAACAGAAGAAGCCATAGGTTTATCCGTTTACAATTTAACGGAAAGCAAGAACTTAAAAGACGCGGCAATGAAAATTGAAACTTACAGAAAATATGGTTTTACCCATCAAATGGAAGAAGTTTATCACGATATAGCCGAAGAATTGCGTCAGGCAATTCACAACTTAAAAAATGTTTCTGTAACTGCTGCAGCACAATTGGAAGACCGTTTTAATGGGCGTGTCACACCAATCAGCAAAGGGGTTGCAAGATCTGAAGGTTTTGTTGAAAGAATCTTGAACGCCAGTGAAGATAACGATTATAGCTTTATGACATTAGATGACGCTGTCGAAGCCTTTAAATTTGTTTTAGAAATGCTGAATGACCGTACAATTCAATATCTTGAACCAAATTTTACTTTCAAAAAAGAACTGTTCAGCAAAGGGAAAAAACACGAAAAAATAAGGGTTAAACGCCAGGCTGAAATTATCATGCGGAACAACAGGTTAAGGGCCATCTTGGATCTTTTATTGGATGAACCGGATGGTGGGGTTGTTCATATTGAAACACTTCCTATGTCAAAAGTGATTGAATTGGTTCACGAAAATTTAAACCAAATTTTGGAGGCGATTCAGCAGAAAATTGCTTTGGTTAAAAACAATACAAATAAGCAAAATTATGACCAACTAAAAGACTTGTTAAAGATTACATTGCAAGTGCGCGAACTGTATCAAGCAGCCCAAAACCATAACCAGAAAATCAAAAAATTAACCCGCGAATTGTTCCAGACAAAAATAATGTCAGAGACATTGAACGAGGTTAATTGGGCCTTTACAAAGCGACAATATAAAAGGAAAGCCATTCAAATTTCTGAAAAAGAAATATCGCTGACACCTGCAGAAAAAGAAATGGTAATTCAGGAAATTCATGATGTTATCCAAGATATTTATATTAAAAAGCATGGTCGAAAACTTTACTTCCTAACGGCAGAGGAAGGTCTTGAGTTTGATGAAAACTATTTAAAACGGATTGCCAGTGATTTCTTTTCCATTTTGAATGAGCATTTATTATTGGCCCAACCCAAAATTCAACATGCGATTGAGGCATCAAGTGGGATTAACCTAAGCCCCATGCATTATCATTGGACTTTAAGACGTAAAGTTGGGTGGTTGGCAACACAATCAAGTGCCATTATTCAAGATATGAAAGTTCTTGCCTACAGTTTGGTTCATACTTTAACAAAGTCATATCGATTAAAAATGAATGATAATATGATTGATTATCTTGCAAAAGAATATAGGGCCGATGAAACTTATTTAAGGTCCATTGTTATTCCAGCGTCTAAAGAAGAAGTTGGAAAGCCCCAAGATTTTGATTTATCCTTTAAGTTTTCGGATAAGGTCGATGACTTGGTGCAACAAGGAATGCTTGCGGCAAAAAGTTTGAAATAGGATTTGTGCCTAAGGCCTTGACTTTAAAGCATTGAATGATTAGATCTAACTATGGTTATAAAGTAAAAAGTTCTTGCCTTTTAATGTAAGAATTAGTACGCTGCAGAACGTTAACATAATAAATCCTTATTGGGGTGTAGCCAAGCGGTAAGGCACCGGTTTTTGATACCGGCATGCGCAGGTTCGAATCCTGCCACCCCAGCCATTAAATAACCACGGTCTTTCAAACCCGCCACAATTTTTAAACAGCCACAGTTCTTGTCTTTGAATTACTTAATTGGGGGAAGATGGTGCACCCGAGAGGACTCGAACCTCTGACACCAGGATTAGGAATCCTGTGCTCTATCCACCTGAGCTACGGGTGCTTTCTTAGCACTGACACGTCGTTATTTCATTCCTTGCCTACCTAAAGTAGGCGTCGTCATTTATGCCTAGTGTCATCACTAATTAACATTACAACACTGACACGTCGTTATTTCATGCCTTGCCTACCTAAAATAGGCGTCATCATTTATTCCTAGTGTCATCACTAATTAACATTACAACACTGACACGTTGTTATTTACGATATAACAACAACGAATCGATTTCCCATATATACGCTGTCTTTATTTAGTTGACAACTCTCTGGTTAAAAAAATCAGGTGTTTGTTGCTTAGTTATAAATAATTATGCAGTAACTAAGGAGGTTACCCCTTGAAAAAACTGAATTATTATTGGTTGGCATGGCAAAAGTTCCTTAACTTATTTGATTTATTCATTGAAACCTGTTTCCCATCGGGGCATAATGCGAATCTAAAATGCAAAACTTATGAATAGAAAATCAACAAATATATTAGGCCCCATTTTTATTGTTGCTGGTACCACTATTGGTGCCGGAATGTTGGCCATGCCCTTAACTTCCAGCAGTGCAGGGTTTTTGTGGACCAGTTTATACCTGGTTTTTTTATGGATTGGCATGCTTTCATCTGCTTTGTTAACGGTTGAACTAAATCTTGCGAATAAAGAGACCCTAACAATTTATGGGTTATCCCAAAAATACTTGAACAAGTTGGGTGGGACCCTGGGAAGTCTTTCCTTGATGTTATTATTTGTTTCATTATTGGCAGCTTATGCCTCTGGTGGATCATCAATCCTTTACGAATTCTTTGACCAGAAATTTGATACTCATACCTTGACGATTCTTTTTGTTATTTTGTTTGGGGGATGGATTACCATTTCCATGAAATCGGCAGACTATATAAATCGTTTGTTATTTATTGCGATGATTGTGGGTTTTGTCATCATTATGGGGTCACTATCTTCAGAAATTTCAATAGGTTATTTGTCGCGGAAAGAGCCATTTAGCCTAAGCCACTTATCAATGATTCCAGTCCTATTTACAACTTTGGGTGTGCATGGAAGCATCCCCAGTATTATGAAATATGTTGGGCAAGATCGTTCAAAAATTTATAAAATTTTTATCATCGGCAGTGGTATTCCGTTATTTATTTATATGTGTTGGCAAGCCATTGCTTTGGGAATTATTCCGTTAACAGGTGACAACAGTTTTGAAACGATTCAGCAATCTAAAAATGCCTTAGGGACTTTTGTTGCTATACTTGGGACTCAATCATCCAGTACAGCCTTTGAATTTTTAACAGAATTCTTTACCTTTTTTGCCATCAGCACATCCTTTTTGGGTGTGGGAATTTCTTTGTTTGATTTTTACGGCGAAGTATTTGGTAAAACATTTGGAAAGCATCGAATAACCCTAAGTATGATGACATTCGTCCCTTCTTTAATTATCGCCCTTTATGTGCCGCATGCCTTTATATTTGCTTTGGAATTTGCCGCTTTGGCTTTGGCAGTTCTGGCCATTCTTCTGCCGTGTGTAATTTTATATAAAATGCATAAAAAAGCCATTATAAAACCGACAGCCTTGGTGACAAAAAGGTGGTTTGTTTTTGGTTTGTATCTATTTGGTTTGTTTATTACAACGATTGTGATTAATACATTGATGACAGGCTAACTTCTTTTTTCTTTAAAAAAATCTGCCAGAATTTTACTGCATTCTTTTTCCAAAATACCCCCCAGAACAGTGGGTTTATGGTGACATGTTTCTTGGTCATAAATATAAGGACCATGGTCGATACCCCCACCCTTGGGGTCATACGCGCCATAATACACCTGTTTGATTCTGGCAAAGGAAATTGCTGTGGCACACATGGAGCAGGGTTCAAGGGTTACGTAAAGGGTCATCCCTTCCAATCGTTCTGTCTTAAGTTTTTTACAGGCCTGGCGAATCACATTTATTTCAGCATGGGCTGTCGGATCACAATGTTGGATGGTTAAGTTATGCGACTTGGCTATAAGACGGCCAGATCCATCAACAAGAAGGGCCCCAACAGGGACTTCCCCCAGTTGTTGAGCAAGCTTTGCTTGTTGTAATGCGGTGGTCATTAAGGTAAGCTGTTCCATATCACAACCATATCATAAACACACAAAAAGGGGATACAATGAAATCTCTTCCAACTTGGAATTTAGACGCCTTTTATAAAAACCCAAAAGATCCAAATATTGAAAAAGATATTCAATGGGGAAAGGCAAAAGCCGAAAAATTTACCCAGGATTATGAAAATAAAATAAAAGACCTTGGGGCAAAGGATCTTTCGCAACTTATTGAAAAATATGAAGAAATTGAAGAAACATTAAGTAAAGTTGTTTGTTATGCCTATGTGTATTTTACCGAAGACATGTCAGATGAAAAGCGTGCAAACTTTCTGCAACAAGTCCAAGAAAAAATCACCGATATATCCAGTGGCTTAGTTTTCTTTACACTGGAAATAAATGATTTATCTGATGATGTTTTAATAAAAATGTACAAAGAATCTGAGGGGTTAAAACATTACAAACCCTGGTTGGATCAAGTTCGGGCTTATAAAGACCATCAATTATCAAAAGATATTGAAAAGCTATTGAACGAAAAAAGCCTATCCAGTCGCAGCAATTGGGTACGCCTGTATAATGAACTTTTTTCCCGGATCCGCTTTGACCTTGCTGGACAGAAGTTGCCAATCAGCGATATCTTGAACTGCCTAAGTGATAAGGACCCTAAGAAAAGGGAGGCTGCGGCCAAAACTTTTGCCGTAGGCTTAAAAGAAAATATTTCGACGCTTTCCTTAATTATGAATACGATTATCAAAGACAAGGCCATAGAAGACACTTGGCGAAAATATAAATCGCCGATTTCATCAAGAAACATTGATAATCAGGTAGAAGACGAAGTTGTGGACGCGTTGCTTAAAAGTGTTCAAGACCAGTATGCCAATTTAAGCCATCGATATTATGCGTTAAAGGCAAAATGGATGGGTAAAAAATCAATCCCGTATTGGGATCGGAATGCCCCGTTGCCAGATACGGATGATCGTAAAATTCCATGGGATGAAGCCCGGGAAATTGTCTTAAAAGCGTACGGTGAATTTCACCCACAACTCTCTGAAATTGCAGAATTATTTTTCAAAAATAATTGGATTGATGCGACTTTAAGACCAGGCAAAGATAATGGGGCATTTTCCCATCCTATGGTGCCTTCAAAGCACCCAGTTATTCTTTTAAATTACCATGGCAAGGTGCGCGATGTGATGACTTTGGCGCATGAACTGGGTCATGGAATTCATCAGTACTTATCAAAAGAACAAGGTCAATTAATGGCGGACACACCTTTGACATTGGCAGAAACAGCCTCTGTTTTTGGTGAAATGTTAACGTTCCGGTCTTTGTTAAAAACAGCCAAAAATGACAAACAAAAGAAATCCATCATTGCATCAAAAGTTGAAGACATGCTGAATACGGTTGTGCGCCAGGTTGCCTTTTGTACGTTTGAAACAAAGTTGCATGATGCCCGTAAAAATGGAGAGTTAGCCAGTGATCAAATCGGTGATATTTGGTTAGAAACGCAAAAGGAAAGTTTTGGCACCTCCATTGATATCACACCAGAATATTCGGTTTATTGGTCATATGTTTCACACTTTTTCCACACCCCTTTTTATGTGTATTCTTATGCCTTTGGGGATTGTTTGGTGAATTCCTTGTACAAGGCCTATGAAAACAAGCCAGAAGGGTTTTCTGAAAAATATATAACAATGTTAAAGGCTGGTGGCACATTGCGCCACAAGGAACTTTTAAAGCCATTCAATCTGGATGCAACAGATCCAAGTTTCTGGGCCCAAGGCTTGTCAGTCATAAGTGGTTTAATTGATCAGCTGGAAACCCTAAGTGAATGAGTGAAGATAACCGATTGACCAGCCGAATAAAGCGATACGCCCAAGTTTCAACAAAACTTGGCGGACTTGCAACACGGTATTTAGGCCCCCAAATTTTTGGCATGGAAGTTGAAGATGAAAAGTTTTCAGCAGATATAACCAAAGCCTTGGGGGGGCTTAAAGGCCCGATTATGAAAATTGCCCAGATCATGTCGACAATACCAGACATGATGCCCAAAGAATATGTCGAAGAAATGGCTGAACTTCAATCAAATGCGCCCCCTATGGGGTGGTTGTTTGTGCGACGCCGTATGCGGACAGAACTTGGGGAAGACTGGCAATCACACTTTCAAAATTTTGATAAAGAACCTTTTGCGGCAGCGTCTCTAGGTCAAGTACATAAAGCCGCAGACTTAACAGGAAATACACTTGCCTGTAAGCTTCAGTACCCTGATATGTCTTCGGTGGTAGAGGCAGATCTGTCCCAACTAAAATTTATCTTAAGTATTTATCAAAGATATCAAGGCGCTTTAAAGACAGAGGAAGTTTTTGCAGAAATTTCTGACCGCCTGCGGGAGGAGTTGGACTATGAAAACGAAGCCCGTAATATAAAAATATTTTCAAAAATCCTGCAGGGAAATTCCCAAGTTAAAATCCCAAAAGTTTATCAAGATTTATCGACAAATCGCCTGTTAACAATGGCATTTAATGACGGAAAAAAACTAACACAAGTCCTTGAAAAACCACAAGAATTTCGGAATGTTGTTGCTGAAAATTTATTTAATTCTTGGTACAAACCTTTTTATCAATATGGTGTGTTACACGGGGATCCGCATCTTGGAAATTATTCCGCAAACCAAGATGGATCGATTAATATTTATGATTTTGGATGTGTGCGTATTTTTGAACCGCAACTTATTGAAGGGGTCATAAATCTTTATAAGGCCCTGCAAGATAATGATCAGGATCTGATGGTGGATTCTTATGAAAAGTGGGGTTTTAAAAATTTAAATAAAGATATCATAGAAACCCTTAATCTTTGGGCATCTTACCTGTATGAACCTTTAATGGATGATAGAAAACGTCTTATTAATGAAGAGCTTAGTAGTACAAAAGGCAAAGAAATTGCAATTGAAATTCACAAGAAATTAAGGGCCATTGGGGGGATTACCCCGCCCAGATCTTTTGTCTTTTTGGACCGCGCTGCCGTTGGATTGGGGTCTGCCTTTATGCGGCTTGAGGCTAAATTAAATTGGCATAATCTGTTTCATGAGTTGATTGAAGGCGTGAATATTGAAAATATCAAGAAAAATCAAAAAGAAGTAACTAATTGATTTATCAGTATTTTAGTTATTAATAAGTGGAAATTTATGGGTAATAATATTTTAAATCAAAAATATTTAGGGAAACTAAAAAAACCTTCCTAGACTTTTAAAAATGATGTTGCTAACACTAAAACAAACAAAGGAAAAAATATGCGCACCACAAATCTAAAAAAGTTGGATCAGATGTTTGTTGACCGTTGGTCACCACGTGCTTTTAAAAAAGATCCAATTCCACAAGAAGATATGGATACGATGTTTGAGGCCGCACGTTGGGCCCCATCTTCCTATAATGAACAGCCTTGGATTTTTACCTATGCTATTAAAGAAAATGACCTGAAAAAATACACAGATGTTATGGCAGAATTTAATCAAAAGTGGGCCTGTACGGCCCCTATGCTTGTTTTAGGCTTTGCCCGTAAAAATTTTGAACGCAATGATATCCCAAATAATTGGGCAGAATTTGATACAGGATCTGCCTTTATGTCATTGACTTTACAGGCAGAAAAATTGGGATACCGTTGTCATGCAATGGGAGGATTTGATCCTGACAAAGCCCTTAAAGCCGCGGGTTTGGATGAAAAAGATGTTAAGCCAATGGTTGTGATTGCCATAGGCAAGCATGGCGATATTAAAACTATGTCAGAAGATTTGCAAAAAAAAGAAGTCCAAAGCGATCGCAAACCCCTGGATCAGATTGTATTTGAAGGAAAAATATCATAACATTTCCGACTTGCTTTTGTGGGTAAACTTGCTACTCTGTGAAGGCAATTAAGGAAAAAATATGACGTCAAAATATATTTCTGTTCGTGGTGCAAGGGAACATAATCTTAAGAATATTTCAGTTGATATTCCCCGTGATAAATTGGTTGTCATTACCGGTTTAAGTGGGTCTGGAAAATCATCTTTGGCGTTTGATACCATCTATGCTGAAGGTCAAAGACGTTATGTGGAAAGCCTTTCAGCCTATGCCCGGCAGTTTTTGCAGTTAATGCAAAAGCCGGATGTTGATTCGATTGAAGGGTTATCCCCGGCCATATCTATTGAACAAAAAACAACATCAAAAAACCCCCGTTCAACCGTTGGAACGATCACAGAGATATATGATTATTTACGTTTGCTGTACGCCCGTATTGGGGTGCCGCATTCCCCAGCAACGGGTCTGCCTATTAAAAGTCAGACGATTACTGAAATGGTGGACCGTATTATGGAGATGGCGGAAGGCACCCGTCTTTATTTAATGGCCCCAGTGGTGCGTGGTCGCAAAGGGGAATACCGTAAGGAAATTATGGATTTCCAGAAAAAGGGATTTCAGCGTCTTAAGGTTGATGGGAAATTTTATGAAATTGATGAAGCCCCAATTTTAGATAAACAAAAAAAACATTCCATTTCCGTTGTGGTGGATCGTATTGTTGTGAAAGAAGGGGTTCAACAAAGACTGGCAGATTCTTTAGAAATCGCCCTAAAATTGGCGGATGGATTGGTTGAAATAGAAAATGCAAAAGATGCACAAGTCCTTGTTTTTTCAGAAAAATTTTCATGTCCTGAATCCGGTTTTACCATCGAAGAAATTGAACCAAGGCTTTTTTCCTTCAATAGTCCATTTGGGGCTTGTTCGGCTTGTGATGGCCTTGGGGTGCAAATGATTTTTGATGAATCTTTGGTTGTGCCTGATCCAAATCTAAGTCTTCGTGAAGGTGTTATTGACCCATGGTCTGGGCCTTTTGCTGATTATTATTATCGGGCGTTAGAATGTGTCTTGGAACATTATGGGCATAAAACAACCACGCCTTTTAATAAACTGCCTAAAAAAATTCAAGATATTCTTTTGTATGGATCTGGGAAAGAATCAATTGCCATTCGATATGGGGATCATGATCGTTCACATAGAACATCCAAACCTTTTGAAGGGGTTATTCCAAATTTAAAACGTCGCTGGAAAGAAACAGAAAGTGATAAAGTTCGGGATGAATTATCGAAATATCAAAATACTTTGACCTGTAATGATTGTCATGGAAACCGCCTGAAAGAAGAGGCCTTATGCATAAAAATCAATAAGTTAAATATAGGCGAAGTGACTGGATTTTCAATTGAAGATTCTGTTGAATGGTTTCAAATCCTTCCAAAATACTTGTCAGAAAAAGATCAAAAAATTGCAGAACGCATCTTAAAAGAAATTACTGAACGCCTTCATTTTTTGAAAAGCGTAGGTCTTGGTTATTTAACATTATCCCGGATGGCAGGCACTTTATCGGGGGGCGAAAGCCAACGTATTCGCCTGGCATCCCAAATTGGGTCGGGTTTAACGGGTGTTTTATATGTATTGGATGAACCATCCATTGGTCTGCATCAGCGTGATAATGATCAATTATTGGCCACATTAAAACGTCTTAAAGGTCTGGGAAATTCGGTTGTGGTTGTTGAGCACGATGAAGATGCCATTCGTGAGGCAGACTATGTTATTGATATGGGCCCTGGGGCTGGAACACACGGTGGAACTGTTATTGCCTGTGGCACACCCAAGGAAATTGAAAACAATAAAAACAGCATTACAGGTCAGTACTTAAGCGGTAAAAAAGGCATTCCTGTGCCAAAAAAATACCGCGAAGGGCATAAAGGAAAATCCATCACACTTGTTGGGGCAAAAGCCAATAACCTAAAAAACGTTAGTGTCGATTTTCCATTGGGTAAATTCGTTTGCGTGACAGGGGTTTCTGGTGGTGGAAAATCATCATTAATCAATGAAACACTTTATAAGGCCCTGGCCCGAAATTTAAACAGATCCCGCATTATTCCAGGGGAACACAAAGAAATAACGGGTGTTGAATTCATAGACAAAGTTATCGATATTGACCAGTCCCCAATTGGCCGCACACCCAGATCAAACCCTGCAACATACACTGGGATTTTCTCTCCCATTCGGGAATGGTTTGCCAAATTACCCGAAGCAAAAGCCCGGGGATATACACCCGGTCGGTTTTCTTTTAACGTTAAAGGCGGGCGTTGTGAATCTTGCCAAGGGGACGGCGTTATTCGAATTGAAATGCACTTTTTACCGGATGTTTTTGTAACGTGTGATCAATGTAAGGGCAAGCGTTATAACCGTGAAACTCTGGAAATAAAATTCAAAGGAAAATCCATTTCGGATATCTTGGATATGACGGTAACAGAAGGTATTGAATTCTTTGAAAATGTGGCATTGATCCGTGATAAATTGGCGACCTTAGACAAGGTTGGTTTGGGCTATATGAAAATTGGCCAGCAAGCCACAACCCTTTCTGGGGGCGAGGCCCAGCGTATTAAACTGTCCAAAGAACTATCAAAGCGTGCAACAGGTAAGACACTTTATATCTTGGATGAACCCACCACAGGCTTGCACTTTGAAGATATCCGCAAATTATTAGAAGTTCTGCATCACCTGGCAGACCAAGGCAATACCGTTATTGTTATTGAACATAATTTGGAAGTTATTAAAACCGCAGATTGGATTATTGATATTGGGCCTGAAGGCGGTCAAAAAGGCGGAAATATTGTGGCTGTTGGGACTCCAAAAGACATCTGTAAAGAATCAAAAAGTTATACCGGAAAATATCTTAAGAAATATATTTAACTGTCTTCTGAATCTGATTCAAAAAAGATACTTGAAAATATTATTCTATTCATTATATGTAAAACCAAATTATTAATCATTTAATATTAAGATAAAAAAATGAAATATTTTAGATCCCTATTTATAGCATCCATAATTTTTTTAAGCTTGTCTAAGACAGTATACGCGGCAGCGGCAGGCAGTGATGATCACGAAGATGATGCTTTTTTTGCAAGAGCAGTTGCCTTAGAACAAGAAACGCCTGCCGAGAGTCATAGCTTTATTACGGTGCATAAACGTAAAATTAATGGAGTTCGATTAATTATTGGCAAAGATGGTCTGCCTGTTGCTGTAAAAAAGGAACGGCGAAATATTCACAGAGAAGCATTTGTTTCCTGTTTATCACAGATTCTGGGATTGAATAATGTTGCCCGATCTAAAATTATTAAAGATGGCTCAGAAGAATTTTTATTTGAAGAATATGTTCGTTGGCGCACAGAGGGAGAAGATCCAGAATCTGAAGCTTATAAAATTGCTGAAAAATATGAACAAAAAGGAAGTTTGTGTGGTGCGTTTTTACCAGAAAAAACTGATTATAAAAAATTTATAAAAATAGTAGATGTACAGAAGAAATTTATGATGGTTTTATTTGCAGGCCTTTATGATGTTGCCGGCAGGAATACAGTATACAGAGTTGAAGATGGCTTTTTACGCCCAATAATTATTGATACGGTAGACTCTTTTGCTGAATATACGAAAGAGTTTATTTATGAATGGAGAAGAACCCCTACTTTTGCTTGGATTCAATCTATTGAAGAAGGTCATGCTGAATTGGACCCCGCCCTTCGAGAATTGATTTTATCATGGAATGTTCCAGAAATTCTGAAAAAAATAGAGGGAAAATTCAAAGAAATTATTCAAATAAGGAAACCTAAGGATACAGAAGATCAAGATGCTATTGATAGAATTGTTTCCCAAAAGAAAGATAAAGAATTCAAAGAATTTGGCGTAAAACTTTGGACTGTTCAAAAAACAGTTCGCGAGTATGCAGGTGCTTCCATCTTTTTCCTTGAAGATTTATTTCACCTACTTTTTGGAAGAGACACATGGAACCGTGCTGTTTTCTCAGATCGCAAACAACCTATTAAACTAGATACAGAGCTGAAAAGAATACTATGGCCTTATAAATCCGAAGTAAGAGAACTTATTGTTGGCGGAATGGGTATGGATTATTGTGAGCCATCTGAAATATTCTTTTGTGAAAAATACCCAGAATTTGTAAATGAATATTTAGAAAGCCTTTATAAAAGGGAAGAAACAGACGGAACCCCGCCTGCCGTAGATCTTATACATTTGATTCAAGCCTATATAAAACAGGGAAATAATACACATGCTGAAACAGGAGAGAAAGCAACAGTTGAAAGCATATTGGAAGCCTCTGCATGGGATATAAGACCCATAGAAATAGAGGCGGGGACTGCAGGAGCGGCAGCGGCTGCCAGTGCGGCATCAAGTGATACCGGGGCAAAATGGGTTGTGTCATTGCGTGAATAAAAGCCTGTAAGGATACTGAATGAATCGTCCTGGGCTTTTTACCTAGGGCGAACATTTCTTAATAGTTTCAAATATTGTTATTAGAAGTTCTGCATCACCTGGCAGATCAAGGTAATACTGTTATTGAACATAATCTGGAAGTTATTAAAACAGCAGACTGGATTATTGATATTGGCCCTGAAGGGGGTCAAAAAGGCGGAAATATTGTGGCTGTTGGTACCCCAAAAGATATCTGTAAAGAATCAAAAAGCTATACCGGAAAATACCTTAAAAAGTATCTTTAACTGTCTTCTGAATCTGATTCTTCCACCTCTTCAGTCGGGGTTTCAGTATCAGATTCTTCTTGAATATTGGTGAAGTCATCTGTGTGAATGGGGGCATATTCTTCGGCTTCCTCTGCCTCTGAAACCTCTTCCGTATTACCCCCCAATAAATATTGGGTTTGATCCATTCCAAACTTACCGGTCACAATCACCAAACAGCCCAAAACAACAAGACTGACCATTGTTACCGCAATATGTTTTTTACCCCATATTTTCCACATGACAATACTGATAATTCCATAAGACACAATGGCAATTGCGGTCAATAGGCCCCAAAATTTATGGTTTTCAATGGCTGTTTTATACCCTTCGTTATTCAATAAAGATGGGTCAATATGCCACCCAGATAAAATGGCAAGGCCGGAAACAAGGGCGGCAATGTAAAGGCACCATTTAGATGTGATGAATAATTCTTTTGTCCACGCATATGATCTTAATACGGCTGCAATGGCATACAGGGTCGTGCTGACCAATATTAATGCAATTGGGAAGTGGATGAAAAAGGTAATTAGGTGTGTTTGATCCATGTTTATCGCCTCAAATAATTTATTTATATATAATTGTATGATAAATTAAATATAAAAAAAAGGAATAAATGCAAATGCATTCGGGAAAGACAAATATTTTATTTAATGGGACAGTATTCACCATAAGCTTTGCCCTTATTCTAAATTTATTCGGCGTTGATGTTCCTTATCTTAATAAATTTTCATCTGAAATCACCCTGATTATAGAAAAAGTATGGTCTGGAATTTTATTGGCGATCTTATCTGTGGCCCTTCTTCATATTATTCCAAGTCGTTTGGTTTTGTCTGCCTTAGGGGTGGATAAGGGGAAATTAAACAGGGTTTGGCGCGCTGTCACGGCAGGAGTCTTAATGGATATGTGCAGCCAAGGTATTCTTTTAATTGGAATGAAACTATACAAGCAAGGGGCGACCATTGGCCAGGTTATGGCTTTTCTTATTGCGACGCCTTGGAATTCATTTTCATTATTAATGATCCTTATTACAATGATTGGCGTTACGTGGACATTGATATTTACACTTCTTACCATAATGGTTGCGATGTGCGTGGGATATATTTTTGAAGTTTTGGTGGAAAAAGGGATTCTACCCAGCAACCCAAATAAACCAGAAGTTATTCTAAAAAAAGATTTCATGCCAGAGCTTCGGAAATTTGCCCAAACACGACCGTTCACATTGCCAAAAATATGGGATTCATTAAAATTGAATTTTGCCGAATCCAAAATGATTCTTAAATGGGTTTTCCTGGGGATAATTATTGCAGCTTTGGTTCGTGCAAGTATTCCCATTAAAACCTTTGAAACTATCTTTGGCCCATCTATGGAGGGGCTGGGATTAACATTGGTTTTAACAATTCTACTGGAAATTTGTTCTGAAGGGGCCTCCCCCATAGCAGCCGATTTTTTGGCCCGGGCCAAGGCACCAGGTAATTCTTTTGTCTTTTTAATGGGCGGCATTACAACAGATTACACAGAAGTATTGGCGTTAAGACAAACCACAAAATCTTGGAAAATAAGTTTGTTTTTACCGTTGCTTTCCCTGCCATTGGTCATCTTAATCGCCATTATTTTAAATGTTTGGGGGGGGACGCCTTTGGTTAATCTTTCAATATAATTTTGAACTTATCAGGCTTTTCCCCTGCCAATTGTTAATCCCCATTATTTACCTTTTCGCCCTTGGCAAGTTTCACATAAGTCCGATGGCTTAAGATCATTAGGCTGCATCCGAAAATCAAGTAGGAAGCCTTAAAAAGAAGACTATAAGGATATAAGCAAGATCGAACGAATGATTTAACATATTTAAATTCATCTGGTTCTATTACAATATAAATCTCAGTAATATAGGTGAAAAGTTCGACAATCATAATTGGGAAAACCATAAATGTACCCCAAATCCAGTATACCTTTTGCGACTTAAAGTAAATTGTAAGGTAATCTTTAAAGGATAATTTTTGACTTTGTGCTTTATACTTTTTAGGCGAAAACATAAAGTGATTTAATAGGACAACAAAGGCGTAAACAATAACTATCCACACGTATAAAGTTGTGGGTCTGAAATCCCTTATCTGATTGCTAAGGTCAAAGAAAAAATTGGCGAGAAAAGAGGGGTATTTTAAAAAACTTGTTCCAATAATCATCAAAATTGAAACAGGATTTAAAAAGGCATACCAGAAAAATTGTCTAACCAGCTTAGTCTGATTTATGATTTTTTTTAGTATTCTTGGCCAGTTAAATTTACATAGCCTTTCTTTACGGACAAGGTTTACATCTGTCTCTTATACACATCTCCGAGCCCACGAGACCGTACTAGATCTCG
>CAJXSI010000015.1 GCA_913061155.1 uncultured Alphaproteobacteria bacterium | reverse complement strand
GTGCCATCGTTAATTATTTCTGCTATTTTAGAATAATACTTAAATACTGGCACCGTGTTATGGCACTTCTAACCTACCTAAAGTAGGTGTCGTCGCTGATGCCTTGTGCCATCGTTCATATAAAAAGTACTGAAAGGGGAAAAATTGGATAATAAAATCAGATGTTTTGGCGGAAAAGATAATCAAGAATTATACGCAGATTATCATGATAATGAATGGGGGGTTCCTGTTCATGATGATAGACGGCATTTTGAAATGTTGGTACTGGAGGGGGCACAAGCAGGCCTAAGTTGGGAAACAGTCTTGAAAAAAAGGGAAGGGTACAGAAAGGCCTTTAAGGGGTTCGACCCGGAATTAGTTGCCAAGATGACAGATGATGACTTGGATATATTATTGACGGATCCATCGATTATTCGAAATCGTCTAAAGGTATATGGGGCCAGAAAAAATGCCCAAGCTTTTTTAAAAATTCAAAAAGAATATGAAACTTTTGATGAATATGTTTGGGGGTTTGTTGGTGGCCAGCCCATTATTAATCATTGGCAAAATTTTGCAGATGTTCCTGTAACAACACCTGAAAGTGATGCCCTTTCAAAAAGTTTGAAAAAATATGGGATGACGTTTGTGGGACCCACCATTATCTATGCTTATATGCAGGCGATCGGAATGGTGTTTGATCATTTAACAGCCTGTTGGGTTTATGAAAAGAAAATAGGCAAAGCCCAAGCCCAAGCTTGACTCCGTTCTTGCCTGTGATACGATTATTGCAATGAAAAAACAGAGGGTTCAAATGCTAAAGCTATTCTTATGCCTAATATTTTTATGTGTATCCAACCATAGCATGTCTATGGAAGGACAAGGTGATGCGCAAGCTGGCAATAATGCCAATGACCTTGTTAAATGTTATGGAATTGCTGATTTTGGGCAAAATGAAAATGTTATCAACCCGTCAATTGATGGCCATGTTTATGGCATAGGGGAGGCCCCAGCTTGCCACCCCCAAGCTTACATTTCTTTGCCACGTGGGACGGATTGTTCCAAAATTATTGTCGGGCAAGATGCAAAGTTAAGTTATGTCCGGGGGTCAGGTGAACCAAACTTTAAACGTCCCCAAGTTGATTATTGTTATCCCTATAACTTTGAAGAAAAAAAGCCAATGTTTCCAAATCCAGATTGGAGGCGTAAGGTTGATAGAGTTTAATTCTTAAAAGGATAAATAATGTTAAAAAAATCTTGTCCAGTTCTTTGTCCCTTTGAAAGTTTATTAAAGCCAATTTATTGGTTGGGGCTTCGCGTGTTTTTGGCCAATATTTTTTGGCAATCAGGATGGTTGAAATTCCAAGATATGGTTTTGGCAAAAAATTTGTTTGGCCAAGACTTTAATTTACCAGAATCTTTGACGTTGGTATTTTCTGTTTATACCTATGCTTATTTGGAAACAATAGGGGCCGTTCTTCTTGCTGTGGGATTGTTCACCAGATTTATATCAATTCTTTTAATTGGGCTTTCTGTTTTTAGTCAATTTTACGGTGTGGATTCACCCGATCATTATTTTTGGATGTTTGCCTTTGCGGCCCTTGTAATTTATGGTCCAGGAAAAATTTCATTAGACTTTATTATTTGGGAGAAATATGGATGCAAAAACGTCTTAAAAAAATAACATTACTTCTAACCTTTCTATGCTTGGCTGAATCGGCCCAGGCCATTCATCCCGCCCAGTTTTCGGATCAGATTTCTGCCATGCTTCGTGATGCTGGTTTATACCCATCTTTAGAGGTTGAATTGGATTTTATGTTTGATCGCCGAACACTGCGCACAACGCAACGCAAGCTACAACAGGTCAGATTGGCCCGTAAACATGGGGCAAGTGAACTGGCAGAAACAGCCCGCAAAAATTTCTTTGCAGGGCGACGCCTTGTCACCGAGGCCCGTTGGGAAGCATCAGATGCTTTGGAAGCAGATGAAACAGAAGCCATTGTCCAAGCCATTGCCACGATTAAAGAAAAAATTACGGCACTGGAAGAATTAAAAACAAATTTTTATGAAACCGTTGATCAATGGAGCAAGCTAGAAAAAGAATGGACCCTAATGACAAATAATAATTTTGTTAATTTTGCAGAAAATTCTTTCTTTAGGTTGGTGCGCCGAAAAATTTATGAAGCAAAAAATAAAGAAGACCCAAGACTTGTTCCAAGCCTGGTAGATGATTTAAATTATTTTATTGCCGAATCCGGAAAGTGTTTAGGATATCTAAAACACAAATTAAAAGAAATTTAAAGTGGTACCCGCTGCCGGAATCGAACCAGCACGACCGTGAGGTCAACAGATTTTAAGTCTGTCGTGTCTACCAATTCCACCAAGCGGGCATGTCATAAAAATACTTTATGTTTAATTAACTTAGTAAACTACATTAAGATAGAAACTTTTCATAAAGTACTGGATCCTTAGCAAAGGATCAAGAGATTTTTCTTTCGAAATACCACATTTATATGGTAAAACAATAATAAATGGATTATTGCATAGGTGTTTTTCTCCTGCGGCCCTTCCCGTTGTCGTCCCGTACTTGATGCGGGATCCAGTAAAACCTATAGGGAAAGCGGGTTGTGTCCGGTTGATGCGGCCCTGGGATCTGCGTCAAGTGCGGAATGACAAGAAGAAAACCACATCGTACAATAAACCCATAAAATTTAAATAAGTATTAGGAATTTTATAATGTTCGCATCTTTAATTAAGAAATTTATTGGGTCAAACAGTGATCGGTTGGCTAAAAAACACCAGAAAACAGTTGATCAAATTAATGCCTTAGAACCCGAAATAAAAAAATTAACGGACGATCAATTAAAAGCCCAAACAGAAAAATTCAAAGAACGTTTGGAAAAAGGTGAAAAACTGGATGCCCTTTTACCCGAAGCCTTTGCAACTGTGCGTGAGGCATCTTGGCGTGTTCTGAACATGCGTCATTTTGATGTTCAACTGCTTGGGGGAATTTTCTTGAATAGTGGCTCTGTCACAGAAATGCGCACAGGGGAAGGTAAAACATTGGTTGCCACTTTACCCGTTTATCTGAATGCCCTAACAGGCAAGGGCGTTCATGTTGTGACTGTGAACGATTATTTGGCCCAACGTGACTCTGGTTGGATGGCGCAAATTTATAATTTTTTGGGCATGACCGTTGGCTGTATCACAAATAATATTGATGATGAAGAACGCAAAAAGGCCTATGCCGCTGATATCACCTATGGAACGAACAATGAATTTGGTTTCGATTATCTGCGCGATAATATGAAATTTAATTTGGATGAAGTTGTCCAACGGGATTACAATTTTGCCATCGTGGACGAAGTCGACAGTATTTTAATTGACGAAGCCCGCACACCTTTGATTATTTCTGGGGCTGCCGAAGATTCATCTTTGATGTATATTTCTGTTAACAAAGTCATTAAGCAATTAAAACCTGAACATTATGAAAAAGATGAAAAACAAAATAATGCTGTCCTAACCGAAGCTGGGGTGGAACAAGTTGAAAAACTTTTGACGGACGATGGTTTGTTGAAAGGTGAATCCATGTACGACAGTGGTAACATTTCTTTGGTCCATCATGTGAACCAGGCCTTGAAAGCCCACACCCTTCATACCGTTGACAAAGATTACATCGTCAAAGATGACAAAGTTATTTTGATTGATGAATTTACAGGCCGTATGATGGATGGCCGTCGTTTTTCAGATGGGTTGCACCAGGCATTAGAAGCCAAAGAAGGCGTAACCATTCAAATGGAAAACCAAACGTTGGCGTCCATTACCTTTCAAAATTACTTCCGTATGTATCCAAAATTGGCGGGGATGTCAGGGTCTGCCATTACTGAGGCCACAGAATTTGAAGAAATTTATAAACTAAGTGTGGTGGTTTTGCCCACAAATAAACCTGTTATGCGGAAAGATTCCAATGACGAAGTGTATCGGACAGAACGTGAAAAATTCGATGCGGTAATCACATTGATCAAAGAATGTCAGGCCCGCAAGCAACCTGTTTTGGTTGGGACGGCCAGCATTGAAAAATCAGAACAATTATCTGAACTTTTGAAAAAACAAAAAGTATCCCACAGTGTTTTGAATGCGCGGCATCATCAAAAAGAAGCCAATATTATCGAAGATGCTGGGCGCCCAGGGACCATTACAATTGCCACAAACATGGCAGGTCGCGGGACGGATATTAAATTGGGTGGTAATTTAGAGGCCCGAATTGAAAACGAATTAAAGGGCATCACTGGCGACAAGCGTCAAAAAGCAGAAGAAAAAATCCGCCAGGAAATTGAACAAGATGCCAAGGCTGTTTTGGCATCTGGCGGGCTGTATGTTATTGGAACAGAACGTCACGAAAGCCGCCGTATTGACAATCAGTTGCGTGGACGGTCTGGCCGTCAAGGGGACGCAGGGGCGTCGAAATTTTTCCTCTCTTTAGAAGATGACTTGATGCGTATTTTTGGGTCTGAACGGTTGGATCCCATGTTGCAAAAACTTGGATTAAAAGAGGGTGAATCGATTACACACCCTTGGATTAACAGAGCCATTGAAAAAGCGCAAATGCGTGTCGAAGCCCGTAACTATGACATCCGCAAGCATCTTTTGAAATACGATGATGTGATGAATGAACAACGTAAAGTAATTTATAATTTACGCCGGGATGTTATGCATGACATGGATGTTGACACAAATATTCAGGAATTTCAGGATGATATTATTGAAGATGTTGTTAACCGGTGCATTCCAGAAAAGGCTTATCCCTCCCAATGGAAGGTTGATAGTTTGCATGAAGAAGTACGCCGTATTTTCGGATTGGAATTACCTTTCAAAGATTGGGCCGCCGAAGAAGGCATCGCGGATCCAGAAATTCGCCAACGGTTGCATGGTGCTGTGAAAGATCACTTGGATAAAAAGTTTGGGGCTTATCCAGCTGAAGTTATCAGCCTTATCCGCAAATCTGTTTTATTAAGAATTTTGGACCAAGTATGGAAAGATCATTTGTTATCTTTGGATCATTTGCGTCAAGGCATTAACTTGCGTGCGTATGCACAACGGGATCCTTTGAATGAATTCAAGCGTGAGGCTTTTGAATTATTTGAAGACATGTTATGGCGTTTAAAAGAGGAAACTTTGACAATCCTTTCACAATTTAATTTTGATCCTGCCCCGCGGGAAGAAGAATTATTACCGGAAGAACAAACGCAAATGCAAGAAGGGCGTGGGGATCCAACACTGGAATCTGCGGCCCCAAAGCAAGTTCGTAATCGTCAGATAGGTCAAAAAATTGACCCCAAAAAACCTGAAACATGGGGACGTGTTGCCAGAAATGATATGTGTCCTTGTGGGTCTGGTAAAAAATACAAACATTGTCACGGGCAGATAAAATAATATTATCGGGGGATATTAATTCATCCCCCTAAGCCCCCCTGTCCTTGTCACATCAACCATCGTTGCGAGGCACAGTCATAAGATTAATGACAAACGATCTTACCTCGGTGATCCACACGCCATTTCCCCCTCCAACCTCTGTCGCCCCGTGTATAAGTTTAGTAATTCGATGGCTATTTTGATTCGTCTTCTCGGACTTGATCCGGGGTCCAGGGCGGTAGTCACCGGATACAATTTTTGTCATTCTGGTGCTTGACACCAGAATCCAGAAGTCTACGGCAATCAAATTGTCTGTAATGAACACCGCTGTGGATTCCGGATCAAGTCCGGAATGACAATACGCATAGGATCACCGGAGTATAATCATTTGTCACAATTCTGAATTTAGTTCAGAATCCACATGCCATCGGCCCCCTCCAACTTCGTCTCCCCGCACTTGATGCGGGGCCCAGGGCGGTAGTCACCGTATACAATTTTCGTCATTCTGAATTTAGTTCAGAATCCATGTATCTCTGGCAGGTAAGGTATTTGTGATGAACACCGCTGTGGATCCCGTGCCAAGTCCGGAATGACAATTGAGAGAGTCTATCTTTGAATAGAAATCGTCATCCTGGTGCTTGACACGGGGTCCAGCCCCATTCTTTATCAGGTTTCCCGTTAAAGTCGCCCAAAATCTGGACATATTGACACAGATATGGTTAACCTCAGCCAATGGGTTTTTTCGCTTTGCTTCATAATTGCGTTAAAGTGCCTAAAAAATAGGCACAGAAAACAGCGAAAAATAATTTTTTTATTAAAAAAGTGCTTACGGGCGCATGGCTTAGGAAAAACAGGCCCAACCAATTAATGCGGGTTACAGGGCGATAATTATAATAACCAACTGAAATAACTGACTTATTTACTCATGCATAAAACGCATAGTATTTCCCGTTAATTTAATACGTATGATATAAAATCAGATGACTGCACAAAATGTACTAACATTTAGACCTTTAAAAGAATATCATTTATCCCTTTTGCAAGAATGGTTAAATAAACCGTACGTAAACCCTTGGTGGGGAAACAAGGTTTGGACACAAGAAGATATCAGTAAAAAATATTTGCCTTATACAATCCCAAGTTCAAAAGTTAAGGCGCATGTTATTGAAATGGACGCTGCGCCAATTGGGTATATTCAATATTATGCCGTAAGTGATTTTCCAGACAATCTTCCATTTAATGTTAATCTAACAATGTCAGGGATTGATTTTCTGGTTGGAGAAAAGGACTATCTGGGAACTGGGCTTGCTGCTTTAGCAATTGCCCAATACATTAAAGAAATTATTCCCCATGAATTTACAAAAATTATTGCAGATCCCTTGATTGAAAACCAACGGTGTATTTCTTTTTTAAAGAAATTGGGGTTTGTTGATCTTGCAAAAAATAAGGGTGGGCATTACTTGCAGATTACAAGATAAATATGATTTACCAAGCCTATAGATTTCGGCCCATATCCAGGAATTTTTTGCGACGTTGGATCATAATGGTTTGGCCATTTAATTTTTTAAGGTTTGTTAATTCCTTTTGCAATGCATTGTTAACATTTTTGAAAATTTCTTTATGATGACGGTGCGCCCCGCCCAAAGGTTCAGTAATGATATCATCAATAACTTTCAGTTTATGCAAATCTTGGGCTGTTAATTTTAACGCCGCTGCCGCATCTTTTTTTCGATCCGCACTGCGCCATAAAATAGAGGCACAGCCTTCAGGTGAAATAACGGAATAAACAGAATGTTCCAGCATTAAAACGGAATTGGCAGTTGCAATCGCAATGGCCCCACCGGATCCCCCTTCACCAACCACAACAGAAATAATGGGCACTTTAAGGCCCAAACAAATATCAATTGATCGGGCGATGGCTTCGGATTGTCCGCGTTCTTCGGCCCCAACCCCTGGGTAAGCCCCGGCGGTGTCAACAAATGTAATAACAGGAATATCATATTTTTCAGCAAGCAACATTAAACGCTGGGCTTTGCGATATCCCTCGGGTTTTGGCATACCGAAATTATGTTTCATACGCGATTCCGTATCAGCCCCTTTTTCTTGCCCTATAACCATAACAGGATTGCCGTTAAACTTTCCAAAACCCCCAATGATGGCGGCATCTTCGGCAAAGTTGCGATCCCCCGCCAATTCAATGAAATCTTCGATAAGGTCTTTAATGTAATCTTTGGTATGGGGGCGTTCTGGATGCCTTGCGACTTGAACTTTTTCCCAGGCAGAGAGCTTGCTATATTTTTGTTTCAAAAGCTTATCAACTTTATTTTGCAACGTTGATATTTCTTCGATAATATCCATTTCTTCCCCACTGGCCATGTGGCGAAGTTCCTCAATCTTTGTTTCTAAGTCGTGAATTTGTTTTTCAAAATCTAATGTCAGCATTGGGGCTCCATAATTCTTGTGTTATATCAAAGATACTTAACACTGGCACGTCGTTATAGTGCTTCTAACCTGCGAGTTGTAGGCATCTTCGCTGAGGCCTTGTGCCATCATTGCTATTTTTGCTATATTCAACCAAAGTATGCCATAATAATCAAGTATTTAATAACATATCAAAGGCGGAAATGGAATTATAAAGTGATACTGGATTTATTTACATCATTGGAAGATATTGGAAAGACTTTAAAAGTAAGGGTTACGGCAAAGGCTGCCCACAATCGTGTAAAGATGGAAATTAACCCAGAGACAAGCCAAAGATTATTTCGTGTTTATGTGACTGTCGCCCCAGAGGATGGAAAAGCAAACGAAGCTGTTTTAAAATTATTGGCAAAAGAATTAAATCTTTCAAAATCATCTTTAGAAATTAAATCAGGACATAAGATCAAAGATAAGATTGTTATAATTAAAACTTAGCCCCGTGGTTTTGACGATAATACTTTGAAATTACAAGCAACGAATTAATCGTTAAAATCATAAGACCCGCCATCCATGTTTGCCAAAGCCCAAAGCTGATAAAGAAAATCGTTAAATAGCTTATTAAGACAGCAAAATAAACACTTCGTAATATTTTATCTTTTTGATTTTCAATGAATTCAAAGACCTTCCATAACATCATAAAGAAAATAAATAGGCCAACAATACCCAGTTCAACATAAATTTGGATGATGCCGTTATGGGGGTGGGATGTAAAGATGGCGCTGGATTTTTTGCACGGGGGTGTTAATTCAAATTCAATTGAAGGAAAAGATGTGAATTTGGGTTTTAGTTGGCGGAAGCATGTTTCCTGCCCCCCTTTAACAGTGGTTGAATAATCAAAACCATTGCCAATTAATTTTTTTTGTTGCGTATCATTTTTCTCCACCATGCCATTCCATATGTACAAACGATGTTGATAACTGGTGGCAAGATAGATAATTTTATCATGGTACTTGCCTAAAAGATGGCCTTGGGAAACAAGAATAGGAAGGGCAACAGATAGAACAAGAACAGTATATTTCGCAAGGCGAATCCAGTTTTTTGATAAATGGGCAAGTCCATATGCAACAGAAGAAAGAAAAAAGGCAAGCAAGGCAGCGTTCGGTTCTGTTTTTGTCAGAAGAAAAAGCAAGGAGGGAAAAAGGCTGATGAAATAAATGGCCCTAAATTTTTTCGGGTACTTTGTCTGAAGGAATAAGATGGCTGGCCATAATAAAAAGATCAATATAACAACGGCATTAATATAAAGTCTTTTGTTGAATATATCGGTTTTTGTATATAACACGGAAACCCAGTGCGGCCCAAAAACTTCGAAAACCATATAGGCAAGAAAAACGATAAAGGCTGCAAAATATAATTTTGTATATTTTTTAACAGCTTCTTTTTTAAAATTTTGGAAGGCAATAAATGTTAAATATCCACATAGGATAAAACCAAAATAGCGTAAAGAACGGCTGAAAGATTTGCCAATATCAGGTGCCCACAGGCAAGAAATAAAAACCCAAAATACAAAAAGAACTGACCAAAATGAAATTGATTTATAGTCAAAGTTCTTTACTTTTTTAAAAAGTATGGGGGCTTGATTAATATACTTAAGACCAAAAACCAAAAATAAAACCAGGGCAAGAATGGGGGTGCCTTTTCCTTTTAAAGTGGCAATAATTGGGACGCAAAATAAGGTCAGTGCCAGTAAGCTGTATTGAACTTTATTCATTAGGCAATAATATCTGGGATTAATTTTTCTTGAATATATTTTATTTGTTTTTGAACTTGTTTCTTATCAGTGCGCAGTCTTTGAACCTCCATATGATTCGGGATCGGACGCCTTGATATTTCAGAAACTTTTTCATCAATTTCTTTTTGGGCTTTTTCTAAGTCTTTAATTTTATTTTTTAAAGTTTCAATATCCATGTTAACTCTTTTAAAGTATACTTTGTACGACTATAATCTTTATAATTATATTAGGAAAGAACAAAAGAGTTTTTTATGAAAAGAATTGGAATTATGACTTGTGGAGGAGACTGCGCTGGCTTGAATGTGGCCATTCGTGCCGTCGTCCAAAGTGCCACCTTAAAGTATAATTGGGAAGTAATAGGTATCAAAAATGGTACAATGGGCTTGTTGGGGGATACACCCAATACGGTTCCTTTAGATTTGAATTTTCAAGGATTTAACCATGCAATGTTACGGATGGGCGGAACAATTCTTGGGTCGACGACCAAAGGAAATCCTATGGCCTATTCAATGAATGATGGGTCCCACATTGATCGATCCGAAGAAATATTTAAGAACTATCGCAAATTAAATTTGGATGCATTGATCGCCATTGGGGGGGACGGTGGTTTAAAAATCACCAATGACCTGGCAAAAAAAGGAGGGATTAATTTTATTGGAATCCCTAAGACAATAGATAATGATGTCCCTAATACTGAATCTATTGGTTTTGCGACAGCCGTAAGTGTGGCGACGGCCGCCTTAGACAACTTGCAACCAACAGCAGCAAGCCATGATCGTGTGATGATTTTGGAAGTTATGGGCAGGGATGCGGGTCACATTGCCTTGCATTCAGGTATTGCAGGGGGGGCTGATGTTATTTTAATTCCAGAAGTTCCTTTTAATTTTGATAGCATTGTCCAAAAAGTTAAAGAAGTTCAAAAGTCTGATCGAAGTTATGCTTTATTAGTCGTTTCCGAGGCAGCCTTTCCAAAAAATGGAAAAGCAAGAACGGTGAAATATCACAGCGGTGATGAAAGATATGGTGGAATTGGTGATTATATTGGCCAAGAATTAAACCGTATGATGGGAATTGATACCCGGGTAACTGTTCTTGGGCATGTTCAAAGGGGGGGCAGTCCTGTTTCCCGTGATCGTATTATTGCCTCTGCTTTTGGGGTAAAGGCTGTGGAATTAATCGCCCAAGAAAAATTTGGCCGGATGGTTGGATGGGATTCACAAGACAAAGTAATTGATGTTGATATCACTGAAACTTTGAAGGGCTACCAAACAGTTAATATGGATGGAAGCCTTATTACAACAGCCCGCGGGCTTGGAATAAGCTTTGGAAATGAATAAATTCCTTTACCAAAATTCATTTACCTTCTACAATGAAAAAAATTTCAACAACTTACTGGAAATATAATAAAGGAGAAACGCCATGACAGCACCACTTATGCCAAAAGCAACCGCCGCATGGCTGTTAGATAACACAACTTTGACCTTTAAGCAGATTGCTGAATTCTGTGAACTGCATCCCCTTGAAGTCCAGTCGTTGGCAGATGGGGATACGGTTATTTTGGGTGTGGATCCAGTGGCAAGTGGTCAAATAGACCGGGACGAAATCGCAGCATGTGAAACAAATGAAAGCCGTCCTTTGACTTTGAATGGTGGACAAGCGAATGATAAAATGCGCCAAGTTGTTGGTGCGCGCTATACACCTGTTGCAAAACGTCAAGACAAGCCTGACGCTGTTGCATGGATTTTGCGTAATCATGGGAATTTCACAGATGCCCAAATCATTAAATTGATTGGAACAACGAAAAATACTATTGAAAAAATTCGTGACCGCAGTCACTGGAATATGCAAAACATTCGTCCAAGAGACCCTGTCGAAATGGGACTTTGTTCACAAGCAGACATAGAACGCTTGTCCCCACAAAAATAAAGTCATAAAGTTTGTAAAGATATAACGCGGCCTTGTGCCGCGTTTTATTTTATTGATTTTTCCCTTAAATATCCCCATATTTGGGACATGATTTTAAGGCCGACAAAAGATAACATTCAAAAAGCAGCAACCCTTTTGAAAAAGGGGGATGTCATCGCCTTTCCGACAGAAACTGTTTATGGACTGGGGGCTGTTGGATTAAATGATCAGGCAATTGCAAAAATATATGCTTTAAAGAATCGCCCTAAAATTAACCCTTTAATTTTTCATTGCCTAAATATCGACTGGATTAAAGATATTGCAGATGTCCCACCCCTTGCAGAAAAAATTGCGGATTACTTTATACCAGGGCCCTTAACACTTGTTTTGCAACAAAAAAAAGATTCAAAAGTTTCAAAACTTGCAACGGCAGGGCTTGATACAATTGCTGTTCGGGTGCCCGTTCACCCCATCGCACAAGATCTTTTGTCGGCAGTAGGGACGCCTTTGGTGGCCCCAAGTGCCAATTTATCAGGGCGGATAAGTTCCACCCAAGCCAGCCATGTCCATTCATTTTTTGGGGATAATATTGCCGCTGTTCTGGATGGGGGTGATTGTTGTTATGGCTTGGAATCAACTATCTTGGATCTTTCGACGCAGACACCAACAGTTCTACGACAGGGGGCTGTGCCCCATGAAACATTAGAAGATGTGATAGGCCAGCCCATTTTAACAAGCTCTTCCCTTGAAAAAATTAAGGCGCCGGGTCAACTAAAAAAACATTATGCCCCAAGTCTACCTTTAAGAATAAATGTGGCGATCCCTAAAAAGGGAGAGGCCTATATCGGCTTTGGCGAAATGGAATGTATGTTTAATTTAAGTCCGGCAGGCGATTTATTCGAAGCTGCGGCAAACCTATTTAAATTTTTGCACCAAGCAGATGACGATCAAAGTTTTAAAGGGATTTCTATTGCCCCCATCCCAAAGAAAAATATAGGTATTGCCATTAATGATCGTTTGATGCGTGCCAGTTATCAAGAGGAAACAGATGAATAAACCCGTTATTATTTTGATCAAACCACAACTGGGGGAGAATATTGGCATGGTGACCCGGGCCGTATGGAATTGTGCGCTGCCTGAATTACGGTTGGTTGATCCACGTGAAGGATGGTTGAATGACCATACCTTAAGGGCTTCTGCGGGCGCAGAAGAAAGGGTTCACCATATAAAGGTCTTTAAAACAACGCGTGAGGCTATTGCAGATTTGGATTATGTTTTTGCCACAACAGTGCGACGCCGGCGTATGGAAAAGCCCATTGTTACCCCAAAAATGGCTGCAGATTATATGACACAACACCAAGAAAACAAAGTTGGTGTCCTGTTTGGTCGTGAACGTTTTGGGTTGGATAATGAAGATGTGGGCTTGGCAAACAGTATTCTTGAAATTCCTTTGAACCCTGAATATTGTTCTTTAAACTTGGCCCAGGCCGTTTTATTGGTGGCGTACGAATGGTATCAACAGGGCGTCAGAAGCGATATTGAACCCAGAAAATATCAACAACCTTTGGCCAGTAAAGAAGAAATTCATGGGTTTTATGATCATATGGAAAATGAATTGGATGAAGCCAAATTCTTTTTGCCAGTGGATAAACGCCCCCGCATGATTCGAAACTTAAGGAATATTTTTGAACGCATTGGATTAACACATCAAGACGTGCAAACGATGCGCGGTGTTATTACGGCTTTGACGCGATCTTACTTAAAAAAGAAGAAATAATAACTTTTTGGGTTGTCATTTTGCCCAAAGCAATTATATATTAGACATATTCTTGAAAAAGAATTGACAACCACCTGTTTTGCAGGTAACACATGTACAAGTCACTAGAAAAAATTTAAGTTATTTTGAGGACAAATGAGTAAAAGACTTAACGCAAAATATAAGATTAATCGCCGTTTAGGAGTTAACCTATGGGGTCGCCCAAAAAGCCCTATAAATAACAGGCCTTATGCAGCTGGTCAACATGGTCAACGTCGCCGTAAGGCTTCTAACTATGGATTACAGTTAAACGCAAAGCAAATGCTTAAAGGGTATTATGGTAACATTGGTGAAAAGCAGTTCTTAAGACTTTTCAAAGAGGCTGAACGTCGCCGCGGGGATACAAGTGAAAACTTGGTTGAACTTCTGGAACGTCGCTTAGATGCTGTCGTGTATCGTTTGAAATTTGTTCCAACTGTTTTCGCATCACGCCAGTTAATTAACCACGGTCATATTAAGGTAAATGGTTGCCGCGTCAACATTCCATCTTATCAATTAAAAGATGGTGACGTGATTGAAGTACGTGAGAAATCACGCGAAATTCCAGTTATCATGGAAGCTGTTGTTTCAGTAGAACGGGACGTTCCTGAATATTTGACAGTTGATCACAAGTCCATGCAAGGAAAATTCATTCGCGGACCTAAGTTAGGGGATGTTCCATATCCTGTTAAAATGGAACCAAACTTGGTGATCGAATATTATTCCAGGTAATCTTGGTAACTAAATCAATTCAAAAACCCGCTTCGGCGGGTTTTTTTATGGCGAGTGGAAATTGGGATTATTCATTAACTTTTTCACAATGGCCCTCGGAAGTGCACCCCAAAGATTGGACAGAAAAAGCCTTAGATTAAGAGAGTATTTTTAATTTTTATGTGATCATGGTAATGCCCCCTCTGTCATCGCGAGTGCGCGCAGGGTGCGCGGCGATCCATACGCCATCTGCCCCCAGTTTGTCATTAAGATTATGATAGCCCTCCAAACCTCGTCGCCCCGTGTATAAGTTTAGTAATTCGATGACTGTTTTGATTCATCTTCTCGGACTTGATACGGGGTCCAGGGCCGTATTCACCGTATACAATTTTTGTCATTTTGAATTTAGTTCAGAATCCATGTGTTAATGGCAATAAAATTGTTTGTGATAAACAGTGTTGTGGATCCCACGGTCAAGCCGTGGGATGACAATGGAGAGGGGCTGTCTTTAAATAGAAGTCGTCGCCCCGCACTTGATACGGGGTCCAGACCAGAGGTTGCCGAATTCTATGCATCCACCTTAATTTCCTGTTATTTTCTTGTCTTGCATGAATCTTGTTATGGATTTAGGCATCAAGTAAGAAAGTGATAATGATAAAGCGAAAGCACAGAATCATAACATAAAGAAAAATACAGAAAAAAGGCAAAAGAAAAGGGTTTTTAAAAAAACCCTGGTACGTATAGGTAAGAGATGAGATGAGAGAAATATTGAGCGGTAGCGTACCAGGGATCCTATTTAGGATGATTAATATATAATTCAGATTATGGGCTGTGTAAACCCCAAAATATAAAATTTGATTATAATTATTTTAAAAATTCTATTATTTGTTGAAAAACACCTGGATCAAGGAAATGCGCGCCTTTCAAGATCATTTTCTGATGTATTTAGGCAACTATTTAAGGTGCCCTGCTTTCCTTTTCTTTATTAGCTGCATCCGATTCTTTGGCTCCGGCTGCAGCTTGGGCTGCACCTAATGGTAAAGGAGGAGAATCCAAAGAGGTGTCTTCCGCCGTTGCTGCCATTGCGGCAGAAACAGCCCCAATCCCACTGGCGGCAGAAGCAAAATCTTTACTTTTCAACCTATTCATCGCAGACGCAGAAACCGTAGGTCCGGGACGTGTTGCGGTAGCATCTTCAGCAAAAGAGGGACTTCCTCTGCCAACACCGGCACCGTCGTCACTTTCTTGGCTTCTTCCAAGAACGGAGCTATCTGACCTTACATCATCTTCATGCCTTAAATCTTGAATACCAGTCCATAAGGTACGCATTTCCCTAGATCTTTCTTTAAGTCCTTTTATGGAACTAGGGTTTTCTAGAGGTTGACTTAGGTGCCTTCTTGATAAGGACCTGCGGTTTGCAGCAGGGCGCGGACTATTGCTGCGTGCACGTACGGGTGGTAATCTGCTTCCGATAATATTGGGGCGGGTTACATTATGCCTAGCTGGTATAGCCATTTCTTTAGAACCTGCTGATGGATTTGTCATCGCCATGGATATCCTCCCATCACTCATGTAATCATCCTGCTCATCTGAGGCTGCACTGCGAAAAAATCTGGGGTCTGTTTCAGCATGGGCAATGCTATCTTCTCTCAGCATACTGGGGACGCGGAATCTGGGTTTGAATCCAGCCGTTCCTTTTCTTTGCAGTCCAAATGATTTTCTTCCAGCTTCTGCGCCGACACCTGCGCCGATGACAGTTGCTCTGCGATGACTGCGGTGTGAGGGTTTGGCATCTGCAGTAGAAAGTGGTGCATGGCCTCTTCCTCTTAAAGAAACTGAATTTTTACTACCATCTGTATCTACGCTACTTTCTTTGGGTTCCATTATAAATGAAGAAGGGGTCTCTCCCATTTTATCAGGGCTGGTTACTGTTATGAAAAAAAGAGGAACACGGTCTGGTATTTGTCTGCCATCCCTACCTTCTTTAACGTACCACAAAGTTTCAAGAAATATTTGTTCATGGGTGTCTACTGGAAAAAGAGTATCCCCTAAAGTATAGGCGGTGGCTATTTTTTTTAGTTTATGACCTAATAAAAGATGCGAAGGATGTAGGAGTCGTTCAAAGTAAGCGGTCAGGTATTGTGTGTCTTTCTCAGGACCTATTAATGATCTAACCATTTGATTCAGCCCAGTGGGACTTCTAAGATCTCTATGGGTTAACCAGTCAATACTTCCCCAATAACGCTTAACCGTTTGCCAGTTTGTTATATAATCATGCTCATCTGCTTTTCGAATTGTGATTGTAAACTTTATTGAACCATCTGCTTCATAAAATATAAAAATTCTGGTGTTGGCCTCGGTTTCCAATACAGTTCGGCGGTATTTTGCTTCATCAACTCTATCCGCCCATTCTGCAGCCACATAAGTTAAGGCACGGGCCAGAATACGCCTTTTTTCATTTCCTTCTTCAGAACTTGCTTTATGAAGAAACATTCTGTCTTTTGGTTTATTGCAGCAACAGCAAATATTACGGACAAGAGCTTTCCACATATCTTCACGCCCTTCTTCAGAATTGAACATAATCCAAGCCCTTCTTGCAATAACAGCGGCAACGCCTGTTGAAACAGTTCCCGCAGTGGCACTAAAAAAAACTTCGAATGAAAAATCTCCGTTACTATCTGTGGTTTGCAAAAAGCGTGCAGGTGTGTTGGCTGTTTCTGGCGTAGAAAAGCTTGATACATACAAATAAATAGCAGCAGCACCAACAACTGTTCCAGTTGCCCCAGAAATTAAATCAGATCTATTAATGGGAAAAGGTAGAAACCTTCTATTTGTCCTTCTTAGGCAGCTGCGGGTTTTCTGCCAACAGTCACCAGAGTCAGTGCTTGCAGTTGAAAGTGGCGGAACTGCCTCATCTTGTTCCAGGATTTCGCCCCCCATCATATTTGTTAATCCCAATGCACCCAGGGTTCGGCTTTTTAGGCCAGATAAAAAATAATAGGTGCCATCCCTAAAAGATGCGACAGGTCTTACCGCGCGGCCGCCAGTTTCTATATCACCATCATATCCTGCATTGTGTGGGATTGGGGTTCCCCCTAGGGCAGCTGCCTCAGAAAAATTAGAGGATAAAAGAAAAATTGATAATAGTAGAGTGAAGGAACGTAAAAAAGCTTTCATTATATCAACCCTGTTAATTTTTTTGTTTAAATTAAATCATATAGGGAAAATAGAGTGATGAAAATAAAAAAATGGAGGGATTGGTAGGTAAAGGGTTTTTTTTGAAAAAGAAAATGTGGTAACAAACCCTCAACTTTCTTCAAAAAAGAATGCAAGAGCATTACGCAATGCCATAATAAGGGAATTTTTTACCGCTGTCGTTAATGTGTCATAGTCAGGAGGTGTTTTCCAATTAGATACAGGGCTCGTGATATACGCATTATAACAGCCAACAAGGGTATTATCGTCAAGGTTAACGAGATAGAGATTAAGTCTCGTTTCTGCCCGTGGATCTACCCATAGCCCCGTGTACGCATGAACACCAAAATATTGGGGGGAAAGGACCAACGCGTATTGGGCATTATGAAGGGTTTTTAGAAATTTAAAATCCCAAGGCGCCTTTTTGGCGTCACGATTTTTACCAATTAATTTACGTTTTTTAAATGGCGTCTCCGATATTCTTACATTAAAGTTTTTATTCTCAAAACCTTTTTTAAAAGCATTATAGTAATATTTCTCAACAATTGAAGAACTGTTTATTTCACGCACTTCTTGAGCGGCGTCATCATTTTGTATTATGTCAGCTAGGAATGCACCAATTAAACCACTATTTCCAGGATCTGTATAATAAGCAGGTCGTTCTAACCCATAAATTTGCGTAATGACAACCGTTGATGGCTTGGTAAAAACAGAATCATCAATTTTTAAATTGTCACGTTTGACAGCACAACTAGAAAGAAGGCATAGAACTAACAAGAAACTGATGCTCTTTTGGAATAGTTGTATTGCTTTTTTCTTAGCGCTTAGGGTTTTTATATATTTCATCATGATTTAACCTAAGCGAATATCCTTTTAGGTGCAAGCTGAAAGTTAGGTTTAGTATACGGCCGATCAATTAATAGAACAGAAATTGTAGAATTTTATTCAAGCGGATAAGCCCCGCAGGAGTAAGGTAGATTGATGTATCGTCAATAATCATAAGGCCTTCTTGTATTAAGGCGTCTATCTTTGTTGTCTTTAGGATATCATGTACGGGTTTGTCAAATTCTTGTTGAACCCGGTCCAGGGTAATGCCTTTTGTTAATCGCAGACCCATCATAAAAAATTCTTCCGCTTTTAAGGTCGGATCAATAATTTTTAAATTTTCCAAAATTTTGTCATTATCTCTGATATGCTGTAACCACAGTTCGGGCGATCTATGGCGACGAAGCGCGTGTTTATGACCGTCTAAGGAAATACGACTATGGGCACCAGGGCCTATCCCTAAATAATCATCATAATGCCAATAGGTTAAATTATGACGGCATTCTTGCCCAGGTCTGGCATAATTTGAAACTTCATAAGCAGGTATCCCCCGGTCTTGCATAATTTTATTGGTTAGTTCGTAAAAATCAGCACTTTTATCATTATCGGGCATGGAAAAATCTCCCCGGTGATAGGCCAAATTAAAGGGGGTGCCTTGTTCGATGGTCAGTTGATACAAAGATAAATGACTTGTTCCAATCGCCAACGCCTCTGTCAATTCACTTTCCCATTCTTGCAGGGTTTGGTTGGGGCGTGTGTAAATCAAATCAAAGCTAAAGCGGTTAAATTCTTTGCCGGCGATATCTATGGCTTTATAGGCCTCAGTCACCGAATGTTTGCGCCCCAGAAAATCCAGATCTTTTTGACGCAGGGATTGCACCCCAATGGAAACACGATTAATCCCGGCTTTTGAAAAGTCAGAAAACTTTTGACTTTCAACAGAATTTGGATTGGCTTCCAATGTAATTTCAATCTGGGGATCTACCTGCCAAAGTTTATGAATTTCATTTATTAAAGCCTCAGCAATTTTTGGCGGCATAAGGGAAGGTGTCCCCCCGCCAAAAAAGACACTGGTTACAACCTTGTCTTTGGAAAATTTATGGATATTGTGAAGATCCGCCAATAACGATTTTTGCCATAAATCCACATCAATGGCTTCACGCACATGGCTGTTAAAATCACAGTAAGGACATTTTGATACACAAAACGGCCAATGAATATAAATACCAAAACTTGTGTGCATTATTCCACAGTAACAGATTTTGCCAAGTTACGAGGTTGGTCCACATCTGTCCCTTTCAGGTTCGCCGTATGATAGGCCAATAATTGAATGGGCAAGCTGTATAACAAAGGGGTGCAAAAATCAGGGACTTTTGGGATTTCAATGGTGAACCTGGCTTTATTCTTAAATCTATTCAGGCCCTCTGCATCACTTAAGAAAATAACTTGGCCATCCCGGGCGATTACTTCTTCGACATTTGAAACCGTTTTACCAAACAGATTATCACTTGGGGCCAAAACAACCACAGGGACATTTTCATCAATCAACGCAATGGGGCCGTGTTTCAGTTCCCCAGCAGCATAACCTTCGGCATGAATATATGATAATTCTTTTAATTTTAAGGCACCTTCCATGGCAATTGGAAAATTTAATCCACGACCAAGATACAGGATACTTTGGGCTTTCATTAAATAATGGGCCGCTTTGATAATTTGATCTTCTTGGTTGAAAACTTTCAGCAAAGCACTTGGGATGGATTCCAAGGCATGGGATAATTCAGTAAATTCCGCGGCTGAAAAAAGGCCTTTTGCCTGCCCCATAAACAAAGTGAAACAAGCCATAACGGAAAGTTGCGCTGTAAATGCTTTGGTGGAGGCCACGCCAATTTCAGGCCCGGCATTTATTTTTAAGATGGCATCTGATTCGCGGGCAATACTGCTTTCGGGCACATTGACCAAGGCGACACACAGGCCTTTTTTGGATTTAACATATTTTAACGCTGCCAAAGTATCGGCCGTTTCCCCAGATTGGGAAATGAAAATGGATAAAGAATTTTTTGTAATAGGCGGGCATCGATATCTGAACTCTGACGCAATATCAACATTTACAGGTACGCCAACTTTTGATTCAATCCAATGCTTGGTAACAAGCCCTGCATAAAACGAAGTACCACAAGCAATAATATTAATGGATTCAACAGTCTTTAGGTTTAAAATATTTTCATAAATTTTAAAGTCTGATTTTTCAGAACTTAAAGAAAAACGTATGATTTCCCCAATGATATTAGGTTGTTCATGAATTTCTTTCATCATAAAATGTTTGTAACCATCTTTGCCAATCATGGCATTTGTTACGGACGAACTTTTGATAGGCCGGTCAACGGCTTTGTTTTCATTGTTATAAATTTGGTAGGAATCTTTATGCAGAATTGCCCAGTCGCCTTCCTCTAGGTAACAAATTTTTTGGGTTAAAGGCGCCATAGCCATGGCATCAGATCCCAAAAACATGGCCTTATCCCCCACACCAATGGCAAGGGGACTGCCATAACGGGCACAGATAATTAAATTTTCTTCCCCTTTAAAAATGGCGGCAATGGCAAAGGCGCCTTCCAATTTCTCTAGCGTCAATTGCATGGCATCTTGGGGGTTTTTTCCTTTAGTAAGAAAAGAATCCAACAAGTGGGTGATGACTTCGGTATCTGTAGAGCTTGAAAATTTATGCCCTTGACCTTCCAAGTCTTTGCGCAGGGATTCAAAATTTTCAATAATACCATTATGCACAACGGCCACATTTTCTGTGCAGTGCGGATGGGCATTTTTTTCATTTGGAACCCCGTGGGTTGCCCAACGTGTGTGCCCAATGCCTATATCAGATGAAACAGATTCTTGATTAACTTTTGTTTCCAGGTTGTGAATTTTGCCTTCACTTTTGACACAGTTAATTTTCTTGTTTTCGATAACCGCAATTCCTGCAGAATCGTATCCGCGATATTCCAGACGTCTTAAACAATCAACAAGAAGATTTGAAACATTTGATTTTCCAATTATACCGACAATGCCACACATGGTTATTTTCTTTCTTTTTCGGGTTGTTTTTTTTCGCAATTTTTGGACGTTTTCCCCTATTCTTGTCGTCCCGTATCAATTGCGGGGCGACGAAATAAGGGGGCTATAATTTGCATCAATCAATAAGCCTTTTGCTTTTTCTAAATCGACGGGCGGCATCTTTTATATTTTTTTGATCTACGCGGGTAATGCCAATTTCATCTTCGTTAATATTTTTTGTAATGGAACTACCTGCCCCAACGATGGCATTTTTTCCGATTGTTAAAGGGGCAACAAGGGATGAATTTGATCCAATGAAAACGCCATCTTCCAAGATAGTTTGATATTTATTATAGCCATCATAATTACAGGTAATGGTGCCGGCCCCGATGTTGACGTTTTCGCCAAGGGTGCTGTCACCAATATAAGATAAATGGGAAACCTTGCTGCCTTTGCCGATTTTTGATTTTTTGATTTCCACAAAATTCCCAATTTTGGCCTGTTCAGCAATTTCAGTGCCTGGGCGAATACGGGCAAAGGGTCCGATGCAGGCCTTTTGTTTAATATGACAGTCTTCAAAATATGAATTTGCCCTTATGGTTACATCTTTTTCGATTGTAACACCGGGGCCAAAAAAGACATTGGGTTCAATAATACAGCCCCCATCAATTTTTGTGTCATAGGAAAAATACGTCGTGGCAGGATCACGCAAAGTGACCCCTGCATTTAAAAATTTATGGCGCTGACGTGTTTGAAAAATATGTTCTGCTTCGGCCAATTCCACGCAGGAATTAACACCGATTAATTCTTTTTCATCGCCCACAACGGCGGTGGCTTTTAACCCTTTTTGATTGGCAATTTCAACAATATCTGTCAGGTAATATTCGCCTTTGGCATTCTTATTATTTATTGTTTCTAACAGATCCAACGCATGCTTGCCATTAATCAAGACAATACCTGAATTGCAGAACGTGACTTTCTTTTCAGCCTTTGTTGCTTCTTTAAATTCAACGATGCGGGTTAACCAACCGGCATTGTCCATGATTAATCGCCCGTACTGTGCAGGGTCTTGTGGGTGCATCCCCAAAACAACCAAATCATAATCTTTACGGGCGGTGATCATATTCTTGATAGTTTGCTCTGTAACCAAGGGCGTGTCGCCATAAAGAACCAAGACATCAGTCGTCCCATCAATATAATTTGCTGCTGATAAAACAGCATGACCCGTTCCCAAGGCTTGTTTTTGGATGGTATGATCAAAAGCTGTTAAATGATCACGGGTATCTTGCATGTCAGGCGAGGATACAAATACCTTTTTGGCACAGCCAACATTTTCCAAAAGGTATTCGATGTGTTGAACCATGGGTAAATGCCCGATTTCATGCATTACCTTTGGTTTTGCAGATTTCATTCGGGTGCCTTTACCGGCGCCTAAAACAACTGAAATTAACTTAATCTTACTCATACTTGTTAAAATAGAGGATTTTAGGAAAATTTACCAGAGAGTACTTAATCAAAAATTGTATCAAAACGTTACAGTGGGTTTTCTTTTTTGGCACAAAAAAACCTCCCACTTGGGAGGTTTTTTCTTGGACTAAAAGCCTAACTTCTCGTTCTTCTTACGTTGAAGTTTTCTTGAACGGCGAATTGCTTCAGCTGTTTCGCGCGCTTTTCTTTCAGATGGCTTTTCGAAATGGCGACGTAATTTCATCTCGCGAAAGACGCCTTCACGTTGCATTTTCTTTTTCAAGACACGAAGCGCTTGTTCTACGTTATTATCACGAACTTGTACTTGCACTCTGCATCACTTCCTTTCTAATATAAGTTTATAAAGCATTCAGCTTTAATATGTATTATACATATAGTCCTTTTTCCCCAATCAATCAACCTATAACCGCACAGGGTGTGACATCTTGAATAATATTCGCTATAGTTAAAGGTATGGATAAACAAGCAATCATCATCTGTTTAATGAAAGATATTTGGCCGTCTATTGCTGCCCACGGGTGGAATTGGGCGGCGATGGAATCATTCTGTCAAAATACAAATATGGAAATAGGGCATATTAAATTGGCTTTTCCAGGCGGGATGGGTGAAATATTAATCGCCCTAAATGATGAACTGGATCGCCAAGTTGCCGCCAAAACCCAAAAAGGTTTGGGAATAACAACAACCTTAAAGACAACTATAGAACATAAGATTGATTTCAAGCTTGCACATAAAGGGGCTTTTAAGAAAATTGCCCAGTCTTTATTAACACCGCCCCATCCTTTTTTATCTTTGAAATTGGCCTTTAAAACAGTCAATCGATTTTGGTATCTGGCAGGGGATCAATCAACAGATTATAATTATTATTCAAAACGATTATTGCTTTTGTACGTTTATGTGCCAACAACGCTGTATCTTTTAACAAAAGATAAAACAAAAGAAGACACTATCATTTTTATGAATAGGCGTTTTACAGAAGTGGCCCTTATTCCCAAAATTAAAAATAGAATTAAAAATTTTATATAGGGGTAAGATGCAAAGACTATTAAGAAACATAACTGATTTTTTCAAAATAAATGGGAAATTTATTATCTTTCTTTTGCCAGTTGTGTTGCACCAACTGACCCTTTTGGAAAACCCAATTTTATTAAATACAATTCTTGTTATTGTTTTATGGTGCAGTCAAAAATATATTTTTTCAGTTTATAAATATGAAGATAAAAAAATTGATTATGCATTTTTTGGGTTCTTAACTTTTTACCTTAGTTATGTTGAATCAGGGTTTTTGTTTTTTTCCAGCTTCGTTACCCTTTATTTTATTTATCAAAAAGTAAGATTAAAAAAATATGGGGCGCTGGGTCTTTATTGCTTGGGGGCGATGGTTCCTGTGGGGTTGTGCTTTTATCAATATAATTTATCAGAAGGCATAGGATTCATTCAAAATCTTGGGGCTTATGCCTATGAAATTATTCTAAGTTTAAAAGATTATGTTTTACAAGAAAAAGGCCATTCGAAATCAGGCCTTTCCCCAAAGTCTTTTACAGATTTATTTTTAATGATCACCTGTTGGATTTTCTTTTGGTCAATTTTTATTGTAAGAAATTTCCAACACCAATTTTATATGGTCTTGGCCCTTCTTTGCTTTTTCCTTGCCCTTGCAACAAAAACCCAACATCTTTTTTTCTCAGGCACTTTAATTGGCTTATCAAGTTTTTATGCCTTATGGAAAATTGAAAAATACTTAACTTAGTTGTGCCAAGGCGGCTTTATTTTTGCCCATTTCCTGATTGAAAGTCGTTTGACGTTCGGTTAATTCATCAATAATTTCAGCTGGGGCTTTTTCCTTGAATTGCGGATTTCCCAAACGTTTATCCAAAGATATTAATTCTTTTTCCAGTCGTTGAATTTCTTTTTCCAGACGGGATTTTTCAGCGTCAATATCAATCAACCCTTCCAATGGAATGACAATAGTTGCCTTTTCAACCATCAGTTGGGCCGCATTTTCAACGGTGGCATCCCCATCCTTTATCACAACAGATTCCAGTCGAGCCAAAGTTTTAAACAAGTTTTCGCTTTGGGCGACAAAGTCATTTAATTCTGTATTCAGGCCATAAACTTCGATGGATAATTTTTTACTGGCTGGAATTTGCATTTCAGATTTCAGGCCACGTATTTTTGTAATGGCGTCAATCATCCAGTTTATCGGTTCAGATGTTTTGCTGTTAATTTTATAATCAATGCTTGGCCAGGTGGCTTCGATTAATAAACCCTTACCCCCCAACGCAGCCCATAATTCTTCACTAACAAATGGCATATACGGATGCATTAAATGATATATTTTTGCCAGAACCCAAGCCAATGTTTTTTGGGTTTCTGTTTTGGCCTTACCATCACTGCCTTGCAAAATTGGTTTTGTGAATTCAATGTACCAATCGCAAAATGTATTCCAAGTAAAGTGATACAAGGCCATGGCCCCATCATTAAACTTATAATCAATAAAAGAAGTATCAATGGTTTTCATCGCATTTTGTAATTCCCCAATGATCCATTGATTGATTTGAAGGGTGCAATTTTGAGGGTCAAAATCTGGGTCATACATCGCCCCATTCATTTGCAAGTAACGGGTGGCATTCCAAATTTTTGTGCCAAAATTTCGGGCTTGTTCAACCAATTTTTCAGACAGACGAATATCACGCCCGGGGGATGCCATGGATGTTAAACAAAAACGAACGGCGTCTGCCCCATATTGATCAATTAATATCAAAGGATCAATAACATTGCCTTTGGATTTTGACATCTTTTTGCCTTTTTCATCCAAAACCAAACTGTGAATATAGGTATGTTTAAAGGGAACATCTTTTTTGAAATGTAAACCCATCATCATCATGCGGGCTACCCAGAAAAAGATAATATCAAACCCTGTGATTAAAACATCACCGGGGTAACGTTGGTTATGCAGGCCATTTTCATTGGGCCAATCAAGCGTAACAAAGGGCCACAACCCTGATGAAAACCATGTATCCAAAACATCTTCATCCCGTGTTAAGTCAACTGTTTTGCCATAATGTTTTGTGGCGGCGGCGTGGGCGTCTTGTTCTGTTTCTTCGACAAAGAATTTTCCGTCAGGTCCGTACCAAACAGGAATTTGATGACCCCACCAAAGTTGCCGTGAAATACACCAAGGTTGGATATTGCGCATCCATTCAAAATAGAAATTTTTCCATCGATCAGGAAAAAATTTTGTATCCCCTTTTTCCACAGCTTCGATGGCCGGGCCGGCCAATTTTTCTGTATCGACATACCATTGATCCATAAGGAAAGGGTCAATAATCACACCGGACCGATCCCCATGGGGAACCATGTTTTTTATCTTTTCTGTTTTTTCCAACAGGTTATTTTCTTCAAACCAAGCCACCACTTTTTTACGGGCGTCTTCGACTGTAAGGCCCTGATATTCTTGGGGCGCATTTTCATTTAATTTACCAAATTGATCGACAACACAAATTAAATCTAGGTTATGGCGTTTGCCAACTTCAAAGTCATTAAAGTCATGGGCAGGGGTGATCTTAACAGCCCCAGTACCTTTTTCTGGATCGGCATGCTCATCCACGATAATTGGAATTTTCCGGTTTATGATAGGTAAAACAATATGCTTGCCAATTAAGTGTTTATAGCGATCATCTTCGTCACTTACTGCCACGGCAACATCAGCAAAGAAAGTTTCAGGCCGTGTTGTGGCAATAACAATATAATCATCACTATTTTCAATGGGGTAACGCAGATGCCAGAAAGAAGATTTAATTTCTTTTTGTTCTACCTCTATATCTGAAATGGCGGTCTGGAATTTTATGTCCCAATTAACCAAACGTTTGTCGCGGTAAATCAGGCCTTTTTTATGAAGGTCCACAAATACTTTTGTAACCGCTTTGTTAAAAGGATCGTCCATTGTAAAACGTTCGCGGTCCCAGTCAGCACTGGCACCCAACCGTTTTAGTTGGTTAATAATACTGCCCCCAGAATGTTCTTTCCATTTCCAAGTTTCTTCCAAGAATTTTTCCCGCCCCATGTCGCGACGGTTTAATCCTTTTTCAGCCAGGTTTCGTTCAACAACCATCTGTGTCGCAATCCCCGCATGATCAACACCGGGCTGCCACAAAACATCCTTTCCCATCATGCGTTGGTAACGGACCAAAACATCTTGCAATGTGAACGTCAGCGCATGCCCCATATGAAGATTTCCCGTCACGTTGGCAGGGGGCATCATAAGGGTGAATGGTTTTTTCTTGCCATCATTTTGTGATTTAAAGGCCCCGGATTTTTCCCAGGCATTATAAAATTTTGATTCAGATGATTTAAAATCAAATGTTTTATCGATCATGACTTTTCCTTTATGGAAGTGAATTATCCTTAAAAGGACTATATTGCATCGCCGTGCAATGGGTCCTTAACAGAATGTATTACTTTGATGTGTTATTTACAATAGTGCGAATTTCTTCGCGGACAACTTTTTCAATAACAGTTGGTAAGTTTTTATCCAGCCAGTCTTTCAACAAAGGGGATAGCATAGATTTCAAAAGTTCTTCAACAGATGTACTGACAGAGGATTCTTTTTTCTCAGGATTATTATTCATCACATGTTTTGTCAATTCTGAAAGGGCGGCATTTGATGCGGCCAGGGTTGCCTGGGATACCAATCTGGTGTTGGGTTTGAAGTTATCTGCTTGCGCAACTGTTTCTTCGGTTACCCTTTCCCATGGTTGGCGGGCATTTTCTGCATAATCTTCAAAAGGACGTTGTTCAACATCTTTTTTCGCAACCGCCGATGGTGTATAGGAACTTTGTTCTTCTTCTTCGTCTTCAATAACCTCTGCAACATCAGTCAATTCTATAGGATCTTCTGAATTTTCAATCTTTTTAGGATATGTTCGCTTAACATCATCATCTGTCGATAAAATTTTTCGAATGGAACTTAGAATTTCTTCCATTGAGTCATCTTGTTGTTGAAAGTTATCTGACATGTTTTTACCTTTTGTTTCTTGCGTCAAGATCATATCCGCGTCGGTCTTTCCCAATATTAAAACCCCACATTGGGCGGGTGTTTTTATGCTTAGCGGGATTAAATTTTTGAACATTTAAATTTAATGTTTCTGGGTTTAAAAGGCCAGTAACATGGGCCAGTTCATATGAACTTTGGACATAGTCTTGACGGGAATTGACTAAGTTAATTTGGGCTTGAAAGTATTTATTTTCAGCTGTTAAAACTTCTAAGGTTGTTTTACTGCCGACGTTAAATTCTTCTTTAATGCTATCAAAAGCAATTTTCGTTGCTTTAACTTGTGCTTTGAATTGTTTAATTCTTGCAAAGGCAGATTTATATTTTTCCCAAGTAGATGTAACAGTATTTTTAACTTCACGTCTTTTGTACAGGGCTTCCATTCTTTTTTGGGCTGCAGCATATTTTTTACCACGAATACTGGCTTGGGTACTGCCTTTAAAATCAAGAGGAATGGACAGGGTGGCTTTGACTTCTAATTCATTTGTTCTGATTTTTCCAAAGCCTTTTTTATAGTTTTGTTTGTCCCAATGTCCTGCAAGTGATCGGGACCCAGTAGCCTGAACATCTAAGGAAGGTAGAAAGCTTTTGAAGGCCTCTTTGGCTTCGGCCTTTGCTGCATCAGAAATTGCATCAGATATTAAAAGGTCATAGTTATATTTCAAGGCAACTTCTTGGGCTTCCTCTAGGGATGCGGGAACATCAGTATAACTTTTAGGCGATTCAATATTATCATTGGGAAGGAATCCAACAATATTTTCAAACGTAGAAATGCTTGCGGCAACGTCAGCTTTTGCTTGGGTTACACGGGCTTTGGCTTCTTCCAAATCTGCTTGCGTTGATGCCACATCAGAAACTGTTTTTTCCCCAAGGTCGTACTGGCTTTGTACAACCGCCAACGATTCTTCAAGAACGATTTGGTTTGTTTTTGTTAAAGCGTAAACAGCTTTTTTCTTTACGTATTCTGAATAAACTTTAACAGTATCCAAAAATAATTTTGATTCGGTGCCGTGATATTTTGCGGTTCGAGCATCAACGTCTCTTGTCGTTTTTTGAATGCTGGCCAAAGTTCCGCCCCCATTAAAGATGTTCTGTGCGATTTGGACTTGGGCCGTTCCAGTATTGCGTTGGGAATTATATTTCCCATCGTTTTGTGTAAACCTTTGGCTTTGTGTTTCTTTATCGGTAAAGCCCACAGCGCCTGATAGGGCCGCACTGGTTTGTGGCAACCATTCCCGTTTGGCAACAGAAAGATTTTCATGGCCTGCCTTTAATTCATATTCAGATTGGCCAAGACCTTGGTTGGTTTTATAGGCATTTTCCATAGCCTCTTTAAGGGTGATTTTATCCGCACCAGATTTTTCCTCTGCAAGGGCAGAAAAAGAAAATATAACAGCTGTAAATATAAATATAATTGATTTCATAATTTTTCCATTTTTCTTACATTAATACTTTGGAACGCTTGGGTCAATTTCTTCTGACCAAGAATTAATGCCCCCAATTAAATTACAGGCCTCAAACCCATGTTGTCGGAGCCATAAAACAGTTTTCAAACTTCGAATGCCATGATGACAAACAACAGCAAAATAACGATCCTTAGGGAGTTCTTCTAACATATCCTGGATATTACTAAGGGGGATATGGACAGAATTTGGAATATAGGCAAGTTCCCTTTCCCAGTTTTCCCGTATATCAAAGATAGGGATTGGCTGGGAACTGTTCATTATAGATTGCAGTTTTCTTGGTGTCATTTGAATATCTTGCATAAATTTTCCTATAATACAAATTTATCTTTGGCTTTAAATTCATTAAACGTTGGTAACCAACATTCTAATATAATTTTTTTCGCCCAGAAAGCTTCTTTTTTTACATAGCTTACTATTTTTCCAATTTTTTCATTTGTGGGAACATAGGTTATTAGTTGCCCCCCGTCAGATAGTTGGTCAAAAAATAGGGGGGGGATTTTTTCTGTTCCGCCTTCTATGTAAATAAGGTCATAGGGCCCTTGTTGGCCAATATTTTTTGATGTGTACGAATCAAACAAAATAATATTATCAATTTCCAAGTTTAAGAAATTCTTGGATGCTTTTGATTTTGCCTCAACTTGGGACTCAACAGCAAAAATATTTGAATAAAGTTTGCTTAAAATGGCAGCCAAGTATCCAGTCCCGCATCCAACAACCAAGGCCGACCCCTCTGGCTTGATATTTGTATGGTTTAATATTTTGGCAATAATACCAGGGGGCATCACAGCCCTTTCTTTTTCCACAAGCGTAATGCAATCAAC
>CAJXSI010000014.1 GCA_913061155.1 uncultured Alphaproteobacteria bacterium | reverse complement strand
ATTATCACCATCGCCAACGCCAAATTAAAACCTGCAACAACATAGTTGATGACAATTGTTATAGTCTGTTGGCTGCGTAGATGATTAAAGTTTGATCTTTGTAATGTACCTATCGAAACTTCAAGAAATTATCGGTATAACTTTTTGGGGTGATTTTTTTCTGTGTGGGCGGTTGCAGATCATAAGATAAATCATTTTTTGTGCAATAGTCGACTGCCTGTTCTGACGTTTCAAAATAAAGTTTCAGGTTGGTGGCGGTATCCCCCGATCCAAACCATCCGGTTATGGGGTCTTGTTTTTTTATTTCTGAGGCACAAACTTCAAGACACCAACGATCGGCTTTCCCCTTCCCTGATTGGGTGGAAACTTTTGTTGTTTTATAAATATTCACATAAGTTGTCATATTTAAATATTGCGGGAAATTAAAAGGAAAAACAAGGAACAATCTTAATGAAAGTGGTCGGGGCGAGAGGATTCGAACCTCCGACCTTCTGGACCCAAACCAGACACGCTACCAGGCTGCGCTACGCCCCGAACAATTGATTTTTACAACATACAAATCAAAACAGCAAGTAAAATTTACGTCTTCGGTATAAATTTATTGCCTTGCTTAAAGATAATATAGGAACCATTACGCCAAACGTCAAACCGATCGATAATTATTTTTGGCCCCAAACACTTTGACCGCCCTTTCCGTACAGGTTGTTGACTGATTAAAATATCTGATTTACGACAGTAATCTTGCAAGTTATCAAGCGTTTTTAAATAAGCCACTGTCATCCCCGTTGATTGATACAAACAATTTTTCTGATCATCGCATACGGCTTTTTTATCTTTGCGCCACGACGTATTCATTGCCGGGTTATACCCCAGCGACCCTGCCCAAATTTGCGTCACAAAACTTTTTGCCCGGGGGCTGGAAACCGACAGATGGTTCCCATCATTAATGCCCACCAATTTGGCATCTTCAGAAACCAAAACCACAGGCTGTTGAATCCAAAACAACGGCAGGAAAGATCCCACATAAAATAAAAGACCTATCCAGCGCACCCATCCATGCCATAGGCATATCCAAATAATTCCCGCCGCCATTAATGCCAAGGAAATCACAGGTAGTTGGGGAACAAATATTTCTGACCCGGGCAAGGCCGCGAAATATTCCGCGATAAATGTCATGACTTTAATCCCTTGTCCTGCCAGTTGAATGCCAAAATCCAGCCCGGTTAATAGGTAAATTAAAATACAGGGCATAATCCAAAATGACATCAAGGGAATAATGAATAAATTGGCAAAAATACCCGTGACTGAGAATTGATGAAAATGATAAATACTGAAAGGCAACGTGGCAAAACTGGCAATAAAACTTGTCATTAATACACCAGCGCCATACAAAATTACTTTCTTTAGGATGCCCCCATCATCCAGCCATCTTGATAAAAACTGGCGGTTGCTTTCGTAAAAGGCAATCAAGGCAAGAACAGCCGCAAAAGAAAGATGAAACCCCGGCATGATAATGGATTCTGGCTTAATGATTAAAACCCCGATGGCCGCCACCATAATCATTCGAATGGAAAGGGCCTGTCTGTCCACCAATATCCCCAGCATTAAAACACAAAACATAATGAAGGCCCGAACGGTTGGGACCGATGCCCCTGAAATTAAGACATAGCCAAAAAGGGCAAGTGTCGAAAAAACGGCTGCAATTTTCTTTGAATCGTATCGATGAATAAAACCTGGAATTAAACATAAAAACCGCCGGATGATAAAGAATACCAACCCCGCAATTAAGGTTAAGTGCAAGCCAGAAATCGCCAGAACATGTGCCACCCCGGCCTTGATATAAACATCCCGCGTTTTTTGGGAAAGCCCTGTTTTCTCTCCCGTCATTAAGGCTTTTGCAATCATCGCCGTTTGGCTGGATAGTAGTGAATCTATTTTATTATTTAGTTTTTGACGAATCCAATTAACCCTGCCCTCTGTTGATCTGGCTTGAATTATTTTGGGATCAGATAACAACGCCCCCGTCGCAATAATCCCTTCAAACGCATTCTTTTGTCGAAAGTTAAATCCCCCTGGATAAATTTCACGCTTGTGCGGCATTAATTTAACTTTGGCCTTAATCAGATCCCCCACATTTACCTTTACAGGTTTCTTGCGGCGATAGGTCAATCGAACAGTATCCTTTGATACTGTATCTTGTAATGTAAGGCGGAAACCATACTGCGTGTGTTCAGAATTTAAAACTTTGGCTGTTATAATTTTTGGGGCCTGGCTTCGAATAATTGGCACAGCTGAGAAATATTCGACTTTGACAAAGCCACTGATCCATCCAATGGCAACCCATAAACAAGCCCCCGCAGATAATTTGGCCACCAAAGATAGCCAATGACGATTCACCTGAAAAATAATCATGGCCAATAAGGTTAAAAGATAAGCCCCATAAATTGGATACGATGCCAACCCGACCAAAACACCCATCCCCATAAAAATGGGCGATAATAAAATAAAGCGATAATAATTCGCCTTGATCAGGTTTTGAAAATTGAATTTATCCCTGTTGAACATAACGATGGTATGATAAAGTTGGATTGAATTTTTAACAAGCATAGATTAAGGGAAAGGATCAAACAATGTCAGCACCTGTTATTTTAAAAGAAGTTTTGGCCAGCACGTATGTTTTGTATTTAAACACGCAAAAATCCCACTGGAATGTAACCGGCCCGCAATTTCACAGCCTGCATGAAATGTTTGAAGGTCAGTACAAAGGGCTTGCCGCCGCCATTGATACTTTGGCTGAACGTATTCGCACCTTAAATGAATTATCCCCTGGCAGCTTTGAAGAATTTGCCAAACTAAGCAAAGTATCCAGTGCAACGGATATGGAATCCAATGCGACTAAGTTAGTCCAGAACCTAATCACAGGCCATGAAGCTGTTTTGCATTTGCTGAAAGACGGCTTAGACAAAGTTGATCCAGCAACAGAAGATATGTTTATTAACCGCATTCAAGAACATGACAAAACAGTCTGGATGCTGAAAAGCATGATCGCGTAAAATGCCAAAGTTTAATAATTTCAGGGGCAGTTTTCCCGCCACACGTTTGCGCCGGATGCGCCAAAGTGAATGGTCCCGAAATTTAATTCGGGAAAATCATTTATCCCCGGCTGATTTTATTTGGCCCATTTTTATCCGCGAAGAAGGCCTGGACCCTGTCATTACAGCCATGCCCGGTGTGGTACGTTTAACGATCAAAGAAGCCATCCTTGAAATTAAAGAAGCCATCAAACTGGGTATCAATGCCGTGGCGTTGTTTCCGTGTGTCGATGCCAGATTAAAATCAGAACAGGCAATAGAGGCCTTGAATCCAGATAATTTAATCTGCCGGGCGTTGCAGGAAATTCGATCAGCCCATCCGGATATTGGATTGATTGCTGATGTGGCCTTGGATCCGTACACCCCCCACGGTCATGACGGCGTGGTTATTAAGGGGCAAGTTGCAAACGATCCATCTGTTGAAATTTTATGCCAGCAAGCTGTTTTATTGGCAAAAGCAGGCGCCAAATCTGTGGCGCCTTCTGATATGATGGATGGCCGTATTGGATGCATTCGTCAGGCCTTGGATCAAGAAGGGTTTTCGGATACCTGTATCTTTTCGTATTCAGTTAAATATGCCTCGGCCTTTTATGGGCCGTTCCGCAATGCGTTGGGGTCAGACAAAACGTTGGGCAAACAATCCAAAGCATCTTATCAATTGGACCCCGCCAATATGGATGAAGCCATGCGCGAGGTTGCCCTGGATATTCAAGAGGGCGCCGATACCGTTATCATAAAACCTGGCCTGCCTTACTTGGATGTAATCCGCGAATGCCATCACCAGTTTTCATGCCCCATCCATGCCTACCAAGTTAGTGGCGAATACAGCATGTTAAAAGCCGCCGCCCAACAAGGTTTCTTGGATTTTGAAGCCACTTTGTTAGAATCTTTAATGGCCTTTAAACGTGCCGGTGCCTGCGGCATCTGGACCTATGCCGCCTTAGAGGCCGCCAAGTTGTTGGGGTAGAACCTATTTAACTCCTTTTTAAAAAACCATATAATAACCCTAAAAATAAAAATACCAACTGTATTATATAAGTGTTTAGATCTAAAGATATATTAAACTTAAAAGGCTCAAAATCGAAAAATAATAACATTGTTATATATATAATTAGGGGAAACACTAAAAAGAAATAGATTTTATTGCCATATAATAAAAACTCTTTTTTTTCATTAGTATATAAACGTCTTGTTTCAGCATAAAACATAGCAATTGCAAAAACAGTAAAATTTAATGCTATAACTATATTTGACTTACTATTTACATCTCCATTCGAAATGTGGATTAGATAATATAAAATTAAAAATAATATTCCGCCTATCCAGCAAAGATTAAAAAGTATGTTAATAATTTCAAACTGTTTTGGATCTGTTTTATTTGCATTAAGTTTATTCTTAAAAAAATCAGAAACTCTCCTTTCTGGTTCTATGTAAATATATTCTTTTTCTTCCTTTTTTTGTTTTTGTTTCCTTAAAAAATGAGCCTCATAAATATTATAAGAAAATTTCCATAAAATAATTAAAGGACAAAAAATCTTTTTTAATAATTTTTTTATTAAGATAGGCACAGCTAGAAAATAACAAACTATTCTTTGAGCAAGCGTTGGGATTTGGGAGACATTTTTACAATGCTGAGGATAACAATATTTAATTAGCGCAATAAAAATTAAACCAGCTGCTATGTAGTATATAATTAAAAATATATAATATGAAAAAAAATCTAAAGAATTAGCATCCTCTTTTATTATTGTACAAACACAACCTGCATTTGTTTCATTAATGGCATAACTTTTGTACGAACAAGCTGAACACACACCATCCCTAACAGCTTCGCCAATTTGGGTTTGGACGGGGGTTAAAGAGGTGTTTGTTTCTGTATGATTTAGTCCTTGTTGTTGTGCCATAATTGGTTCCTTCCTATTAATATTTATTAACCCTGAAATTAATGGGAAATTGTATGCGATTTACGCATACATATAATTATTCAGTAATTTCAGTATGTTATTGTTGTTTTTGGGTCTTTTACAAGGGTTATACCCCATTTTTTATTCCCTGAGCCATGCGCACGTAGGCACTTTTTTAATAAAAAAATTATTTTTTGCCGTTTTTCGTGCCTATTTTTTAGGCATTTTCAAACGGTTCCCGGGCAAAACGAACCGGCCCAATTCGTGTCATTATGCATACCCGTGTCAACATGTCCAGATTCCGGGCGATTTTAATGGGAAACCTGGGAAAACTTTTATTGGATATGAATGGGTTCCAAGGGCAAGCCATGGATGGGAATGGTGAAAGTGAATGGGATGAAAATAAGAAAATCGGGCAAGGACAATAAGATGGAACAAGGCGACAATGCTATTACAAGGTTCTATACCTCCCCACTTTATAGAACGCAAAACTGTTGAATACAAAAAAGCCCCAAGTGGGGCTTTTTTGTATTTCTTGTATTTTCTTTAGTTATTCATGGGCTGTTGTGAAAGTTGCTTCATCATACCCTATAATCATTTTCAATAGACGTTCAAGAATATTATCTGGCAATGATTCTGCCCATGAGTTTAGATCTACCAATCCTTCAGAAGGTAAAAATTTTAACAAATCCAAAGCTTCTGTTGTTTCATCAGAGATGGAAGAAGGCATCCAAGCTGAAAAATCTGGCAACGCAACAGTAGGCACAGATACGCCCCAAGCTGAAAGATCTGGAACCCATCCTTCAGCCCACCCTGCAGATACAGCAGCTGCCGGAGTTTCTTCTGCAGGCATAAGACCTTCACCTTCTGGTGTAGCTGAAGCTGGAGCCGGGCCAGCTGTCGCAAATGCTGCGGCTGCAGGTTTATCTTCTTCAGTTACTGCCTCTGAACGCTTTGCAAGTTTTGCAAAAAGCTCTTGCATAAGCCCTGCGGGAACCAATTTTTTTGGATCTGCGGCCCCTTTGTAACTGTGACCTGTTGATGCTGTTGATTCTTTTCTGGCAACAGCGCATCCCACACCTTCAACAACGTATTCTTCTTTTCTGCTTGCACCAAATTTAGAATTTTTTGATAAGGCATCCAAGAATGGGTTAACGCCTCTTGGTTTTTTAGGCTTTTCTGCCTTGGCTGTGCCTGTCCCAACACCACTACATACTTCGTCAGATCCTGCGCCCGTTCTTTGTTGACGATTTGCACGTTCTGCCATTAAAGCCGCTTGCAACCCTGCCATCATCGGATTTGGCCTTCTTCGCACAACAGGTTCTTCAGCCTCTGCCGCAGCAAAAGCTGTGTTTTGATTTAAAGTAATAATATTAATAATAAGTAGAAATTTAATTAAAGTATTCATCATCCCATCCTTTTGTCTTTAGGTTTCACCCTATATGTAATTACTTTTTATAAATTATCAATAGCATCAAAATAGGAAAAAACTTGCCCTGGCACCGGTCTTTATGACATAAAGACGATAGAGTACAATTAACTTCTGGATACCCAATGGATTTTTTTAGCCACCTATTTGATTCTTGTCTGACCTGCACTGGTTTTGTTAAAACCTTTTTGGCAAATATGGTTAGTGCCGATTTCTGGATCCACCTTCTTGAAACCTATAAATACTGGATTGTGATTGCTGGGGCTTTATTGGAAGGGGAAATGGTTCTGATTCTGGCGGGGGCTGCGGCCTATCACGGACATATGGCCTTGCATATGGTGATGCTGATTTCCTTTTTAGGCGCTGTATTTCATGATCACATGTTATTTTTTATTGGCCGAAAATATGGTAATAAAATTTTAAACCGCCAAAGCAAATGGCAGGACCGTATTCATAAAATTGTTAAATTAATTCATAAATATGATCGGTATTTCATCATGAGTTTCCGGTTTATCTATGGCATTCGAACCATCACCCCCATTGTTGTTGGGGCCAGCCCCATTCCCTTACGTAAATATTTCTCCTTGGTTGTTTTTTCTGCCGCCGCCTGGTCCATTATTGTCAGTTACATTGGCTATACTTTCGCCTTGGCCCTGGAAGCCGTCTTGGAAAACTTTGCCAAATATCAGAAATGGCTGGCTGTTGGTTTGGTCATCATCATCGGTGCCATCTATGCCTTTGTTAAATGGCGCCGCGCACGAAACGCAAAGAAAGATCAAGACAAGTTGAATTAACCAATCGTTTCCCTTATTTTTTATTGCCTTGTCATGAAAAACTTTTATACTTAGTCCTTATTAAGGGAGCTATTTTCATGAAATTAAAACATTTATTTACATTTATAACATTACTAACCACCACTTCTTTTGAGGGTCATGCCGCAGCTGGTATCAGTGCCACTGATATTTTTGAATCAACACCCTTGCCAGGCGGCTTAACCAGAATGGTCGTAAAGATGCCTGAAGGATCAAACTATTTCACATTCGCACACGATGGTAGCAAAGAGTCATTAAAGATTGGAACTGTAACAAAATCTGGAACAAGCCTTCCAATTTCATACATTGATGATGCTTTAATCCATGGCGAAGGTGTTATAGAACATGAGGGAAGTCTACACATAAGGGTTACAAGCGAAATTGAGGATAGGGCTGGTACCTATAAATCAGGACACTCAATTTCTCTAACAGCCAGAAGTATTGACATGATACAAACAGGTTTTGTTTGGGGTTCAACTGACCAGGATTATTGTATGCTATCAGCGCCCAGAGGTTGTTCATCCCCCCTTCGTGGCATAGAATTAATTGGGGACGAAAAAGATTCTGAGGGGAACTATCGCGCCCTTGTTTAGGGGACCCTTAATTTTCGGGCAACAGCCCTTAAAGATACTTTTGTATCTGCGGAATATCCTGGCACACCAGACGCCTTCAAAGGAGGGCTTACATTTCTAGGTGTTAAAGCAATTGCACTTATTATTGAAGGTCCTGAGGCCTAACTCTATATTATACAAATATTAAGGAGGGCTGACAGGCCCCCCTTAATTAAAATATGTCCATACACCTGCCTGCTGCCCCCACCAATACTTTATTATCAAGCCATTTATCGCATACATGCATTTATTCTTGAAGACACATAATATTTCCGATAAATTATACTTATTGTTAATATATTGGAATTAAGGTAATAGCATGGAGGCATTCTTAGAAAATTTATCAACCAACGTTTGTGCTTTGCGGAAAACACGGGGATTAACCCAGGATCAATTGGCAAAGATGGCCAAGGTCCCGCGCACAACACTGGCATATGTCGAATCTGGTGAAGGCAACCCCTCTTTAAAACTGGTTGTTCAAATTGCCCAAGCCCTGCGCGTGCGGACAGAAGAATTACTGACCAGCCCCCGCCCTGCCTGTTTATTGGTTAAGGGCGATGATCTGGAGGCCCATTACCGCCTTAAGAAAATGGTTAAAATTGAAACGTTATTGCCTGACCCAATCCCCGGTTTGCAGTTTGAACGCCTTAAGTTGGAACCCAAAACAACCCTAATTGGCATCCCCCATTCTTCGGGAACAAAGGAATATTTTACCTGCACAAAAGGCCGTATAGAGGTCCGAGTGGGGGGTGAGAATTTTACGTTAACAGAAGGGGATGTTATTTCTTTCCCCGGATCTTTGCGCCATTCTTACCGAAACATGCTGGACCAAAAATCCCAAGGCATTAATATTGTTTGTTACCCGCTGGGGGGTTAGTTAAGGGAAACAATGTATTATGGGCTTGTTACACGATGATATTTTTAAGGCGAGCCAACAATTAATAGCGTGGAAAAGTGAATTGGTGACACGCAACGTACCTAGTCCACCCAAGCATCACAAATAAACTTTGACACGAAGCCAATCAAGTTGATTTTATCATAAGGCATAAGCACGGTGATGCAGCAGCCCCCATCAAGGACTATGAGACAACCAACCCAAACCAGCAAGAATTGCCGTTCCAGCAACAGAGCTGATTGGCTTGTCCGAAACCAAAAGTAACCGTGCACCAGAAAAAATAACTGCGGCCGCAGGTGCCGCCCATGCAGCTGTTTCTTCACCCATAAAAACAGGGAACCATGCTTTAAAGGTTTGGTGTGATCCTGCCATTGTAACAAAAAAATGTGCCCCACTTGCAATAAATGTTCCTGAAGGACTGTCTTTGTAGGGATCATCCAAAGCAGCCTGCACGCCCCCAATCAAAACGGAAATGTCTTTGCAGGGGGTCACACGATTTTGTCCAGCGACAGGTTTATTGCCGTCTTCATCGCTGATTTCTGCTGCAGCAGATAAAGAATTTCCTGAAACCACACACAACATCATTATCATTAAAAAATATTTTTTCATCTCTCACCTATTTCTTATATTTTCTTATTAACCCCGCAGATTTTAAATCATACGGGGTGGGTTTTAAACATATATTTTCTTATTTATCCAATTACGATGAATAATAATATTTATATTCTATTGGATGAACTGTATCACGAATCGATTCCGCCTCGTTTTTCTTATGCTTAATATACGCCTCCAACATATCATCATCAAAAACACCCCCTTCTGTTAAAAAGGCACGATCTTTTGATAATGCATCGATCGCTGACTCCAAGGATTCGGCGACCCTTGGCACAGCATTGCCTTCTTTCAAATCATATGCATTTTCTTCCAGGGCATCCCCTGGGTGCATCTTGTTTTTAATACCGTCCAATCCTGCCATTAACATCGCGGAAAAGGCAAGATAGGCATTGGCTGTTGGGTCTGGAAAGCGGGCTTCCAATCGACGGGCATTTTCATCTGGAACGCTGGGAATACGGCAAGCAACAGAACGATTACACGCTGAATAAGCCAAATAAACGGGGGCCTCGAACCCAGAAACCAATCGTTTGTAACTGTTTGTTGTTGGGTTCGTAAACGCATTTAACGCCCGCCCATGTTTTAATATTCCGCCAATATAATACAAGGCTGTTTCGGATAACCCTGCATAACTTTTACCAGGAAATAACGGCTTGCCATTCTTCCACAAAGATTGATGCACATGCATCCCTGATCCGTTATCACTCATCAAAGGTTTGGGCATAAAAGTTGCCGATTTTCCATGCATGTCTGCCGTATTTAACACGGCATATTTATACTTTTGCATTTTATCAGCCATTGATGTCAGGGTTGCATATTTTATGCCAATTTCACTTTGACAGGTGGCGACTTCGTGATGGTGTTTTTCAACTTCGACGCCCATTTCAATTAAATATTTCATCATGTCTTCGCGTACATGTTGGGTGGCGTCTTGGGGTAACATTGCCGTATACCCTTTTTTCAAATCAATCGAATGCCCCGTTGTTGTTCCCAATTCATTTTGCCCTGGCTTGTTAGGCATTTCTTGGTCTTCAACAGAATAATAAAGTGTATTGTGTTCGGCCCCAAAACGAACCTCGTCAAACAAAAAGAATTCGGCTTCGGGTCCAAAATAAGACGTGTCCGCCAACCCAGATTTTTTTAGATAAGCTTCAGCTTTTTGGGCAATGCTACGGGGATCGCGATTATATGGTTTGCCTGTGCTGGGGTCATAAACATCACAAATCAAAACGTGACTGCCTTCGTTTCCAAAAGGATCAAAACAATAAGACGTCAAATCTGGCTTTAAAAGCATGTCAGAATTATTAATATCCCGCCAACTTGGCAGGGATGATCCATCGAACATAATACCTTGTTCAAGGGTTTTTTGATCAACGGCTGATATGTGATAGGCGATGCCATACCATTTGCCATACATATCCGTAAACCGGAAAGTTAAGTAAGATGATTGTTCTTGGGTAATGATTTTGATTAGGTCGCTTGCTTTCATTCTGTGCCTCTTGAATTCGTAAAGTGGTTACTTTCTTATTAAGCAGGAAAAAGGCCTTAACCTCAAGAAAAATTCTGTGACAAATTATTTCAATTTACTTTGGGAAACCGTTGCAACAGCCCCCCCTTTATCAAATTTTCAGGACTTACCCCTTTAAATTTTATAGAAAAGCACCTATATTAAGGGTATGAGCAAGTATAATATTGTCTATGCAACCAACCCGTTTTTGTCGAAACCTTGTAACGATGTTTTAAAGGTTACCGCTGACATGCCTAAATTAATCAAGGACATGTTCAACACAATGTATAAAGAAGATGGTTGCGGCCTTGCTGCCCCACAAATTGGTATTGATCAAAATATTTTTGTTGTCGATATTTCTTATTCAGACCCAGATTCAAAGCCGATGGCCATTATAAATCCAAAGTTCACCTGGATGTCTGAAATCACCTGCACCAAAGAAGAACATTGTCTTTCTGTTCCAGGATCTGGGGTTAAAATCACCCGCCCTGAAGAAGTCAAAATAGAATTTTTAAATGAATATGGGGAACAAAAATCCCTTCATGCCCATGGCTTAATGGCCCGTTGTGTTCAACACGAAAATGATCATTTAAGGGGGATTACCCTGCTTGATTATATGTCAGGCCTGCGCCGAAAAATGGCGACAAAGAAAATTTTAAAAATTGAAAAATGTCTTGAACAAAACGAATAAAAAAATAAAGTCTGTTTCCTTAGTTCGTTTTTTATTTTAGTATATAAAAAAAACAGGGAAAATAATTCATGGATGCTTTCTTTATTAAAAATATTTTTGCCTTAGTCTGGCTTGTTGCCTGCTGGGGTGGTTTTTCTTATTACGCCACACTTAAAGAAGATCAAAGTCTTGCCGGGCAAATTCAATTTTTCCGGGTACGTTGGGGAAAACAACTTTTACACCGTTCAAGTTCCCGCTTTACAGACGTAGGTATCTTAAACCATCACCAACAAATTGGGGTGTTCTTTGCCTCAACCACCATGATTATTATTGCGGGTTTAATTACCTTGTTGGGTGCAGAAGATGATGTCCTTAGTTATCTTAAAAAAATCCCATCCGGAGGAAGCACCCATCAATATTGGTACCTTAAAGTTCAAACATTGCTGGTTCTTTTTATTTTTATTTTCTTTAAATACACTTGGGCCATTCGCCACTGGAATTATTCAGCCATTTTAGTCGGCGCCGCAAAAGAAGACCCTGAAAAATCCGTAAAATATGACAAAGAATTAAGTGAACAATTTTCTTATATTGGAAAAATTGCCGCCCGTCACTTTACCCAAGGCCTTCGTGGATATTATTATGGGCTGGCCACGCTTGCCTGGTTTATAAATTTTTGGGCGTTTATTGCCGCAACAACTTGGGTTACACTTGTTTTATACCGACGCGAATTTCATTCCAAAATCCTTCATTCATTGCAAAATGACGACGATGACGATTAAGGTTTTGTCACGCCCTTTATCCAGTTCAAACAACCATTATTCATATTTCGTAAGGGTGATGCTTTTGAACAAATCTAGACTTTATAATAAAATTGTGCAATATAGTATGCATGTCACATACCATAAAAAAACCATCCGTATGGATTATTGTATTGATTGGTATTATCCCTCAGATATCTGAGGCGATTTATTCCCCCGCTTTACCAGAAATTGCAGCAAGCCTAAGGACAACAATCCCTTTAACAGAATATACCTTGGCCATTTATTTATTTGGTTTTGCCTGTGGTGTTTTTTTGTGGGGCACACGGTCTGATGCCATTGGTCGGCGTCCTGCTGTTCTTATGGGGTATTCATTATTTGCCGTTGCTTGTATTGGGTGTTATTTTTCAAAAAGTATTGAGGCCTTACTGGCCTGGCGTTTCGTTCAAGGTTTGGGCGGGTCTGTTGGATCTGTCATGGGGCAAACAATTGCACGTGATAGTTTCAGAGGGAAAGAACGCGGCGTTGTCTTTTCAACGGTTGGGATGGTCATCACCATTGGCCCTGCCTTAGGCCCTGTTATCGGCGGTGTCGTTGTTCAAAATTTTCACTGGAGTCTTGTTTTTATAATTTTATTCTTATCAAGCCTAACCATCTTGTTTACTATTTTTATAAAACTTCCAGAAACGCATCCTGATTTTGGCAATCGTCATAATAGAATTCGCTGGCCTGCGGTTGCCGCCAAAATGCTTACAGACCCCCAAGTCATGACATGTGGGTTTGCCGTCGGATGCATTATTGGAATTACCTTTTGTTTATATAGTGAAGGGCCCTTTTATTTTATTGATATATTGCGGATAAGCCCTTCCCAATATGGGTCCATCTTTTTAACAACTTGTACTGTTGCCGTTTTAGGGGGATATATTTCCCGTGCCATGAACAAAAAGGGGCATACCCCTGTTGATCTTATACAATTTAGTATTTTACTGTTAATGATAAGTTCTTTTCTGATGACGATGTGTACATATACTGGCCTTATTTCTGTTGAAAACCCAAGACAATCGATTATCCTTAGCGTCGGGTTTCTTTTCTTTATTAATTTCGCCTTTGGTATGTCTATCCCAAATTTATTAAGTTTATCTTTAACAAAATATGGGCATACGGCGGGTACTGCTGGGGCCTTATTTGGATTTTTATATTATATAATAACCTCGGCCATTACATATGGAATGGGGCTATTTCATAATGGCACGTTAACAGCAATGCCCTTGTATTTCACGATTATTGCAAGCCTGTCTTTTAGTGTATTCTTGTTTAATAAAAAAAACTTGGAACACGATCATAGCTAAGTCTTATTATAAGCCCCCTTTTCACCATTTGAAAAGATCTGGACGTGTTTGGATTCATATTTTTCCCAAAACAAAGGGTGGACCGCTGGAACAAAACTTAAGAATAAGAATATCTTTAACTTTGTTAGATTTTTCGATATATTTTTTAACATGACAGCACTTGTTTGGTTTAAAAAAGATTTACGTCTTAGGGATAATTTGGCCCTTTCCTATGCCTGTGACAATCATAAAGATATTTTACCTGTTTATATTTATGATGAAAAATTAAATATTGGGGGGGCACAAAAATTATGGCTTCATCACAGTTTGACACAGCTTTCTGATGCGTTGAATGATGGCCTTGTTCTTAAAAAAGGGCCTCCAGAAAAAGTTATTTTCCAACTTATTAAAGATCACAATATCAATGCGGTTTATTGGAACCGTGGGTATACCCCCTATGAAATGGATCGGGATGCCAAAATTAAAGAAGCCTTAAAAGAAAAGGATATAGAGGTTAAATCTTTTGATGGATATCTGCTGTTTGAACCCCACAAAATAAAAAACAAACAGGGATCATTTTTTAAAGTCTTTACCCCTTTTTATAAAAATTGCCTGGACCGCCCCGATCCAAGGGACCCAATCGACAAGCCCAAAAATTTAAACTGTGTTAAAGTAAAATCTGAATCCCTGGATGATTGGGCGCTTTTGCCAACAAATCCAGATTGGTCAAAGGGTATTATGGGTGAATGGCAGCCTGGTGAAAACGGCGCCAAAAAAAGATTAACAAATTTTATCAATGCGCGCATTCACAAGTATGGGAAAGGACGCGATTTTCCGGCGTCTGATTTAACGTCCATGCTTTCTCCGCACCTGCATTTTGGGGAAATATCCCCCTATCAAATTTGGCAGACCGCCCGTGGGGCCGATGCCCCCCAAGGGGAAATTAATAAATTCTTAAGCGAAATTTGTTGGCGGGAATTTTCTTATTACCTGCTGTATTACTTTCCAGAACTGCCTGAAAAAAATTGGAACCCCAAGTTTGATAAATTTCCATGGGATAATAATAAAAGTTTTTTAAAAAGATGGCAAAAAGGCATGACAGGTTATCCAATTGTTGATGCAGGTATGCGGCAACTGTGGGCCACTGGCTATATGCATAATCGGGTGCGCATGATTGTGGCATCCTTCCTAACAAAGGATTTATTTGTCCATTGGAAATATGGGGCCGAATGGTTTTGGGATACGTTGGTTGACGCTGACCTGGCCAGTAATTCAGCCAGTTGGCAATGGGTGGCTGGATGTGGGGCTGATGCGTCACCGTATTTTCGGGTTTTCAACCCCATCCTTCAAAGTAAAAAGTTTGATATTGATGGGGACTATATTAAAAAGTGGATTCCAGAATTATCAAAATTAGATGCCAAATATATTCATGCCCCCTGGGAAGCCCAAAAAGAAATTTTGGAAAAAGCTGGCATTATACTGGATAAAACGTACCCCGCGCCTGTTGTTGATCATGCCAAAGCCCGTGAAAAAGCCTTGGCCATTTATCAACAGATTAAATAGAAATGGGATATTTGGATAACGGTTTATGCTTTGTATAAGTGGTGATACCAATTTGTTTTAAAGATTCATCCCGACAGGCAAAAATCCAATCGATAAAGTATTTTGCAAACTCTGATTCCAGAAATTTCTTATCAACTTTTACGTACAGCTCAACACTTTCGCCTTCGATTCTTGGCAGAACTCTTTGAACTTTGAATCCCCCCAATTTAATTGTTTCTTCCGAAGATGATATAACACCTCCGCCCAATTCGCATAATTTGTCCATCGTACGGGGATCCACTGAATGAACCACTTTTAATTCGCATGTTGATTTGGCCAAAGTTCGCAAAGCCAAATCATTTCCATAAACATTTTTTTTGGTCCCCGGGTCTTGCAAAACAATAAACCGGTGGCGCACAAGGTCATCCACTTCTGTAATTTTGCCATGCTTTTCCAGATAATCTGCTGATGCCCATAATTTTTGCCTAAAATTGTAAAAGGGAAAATATTTATAAGATTCAGAATCATCCGCCCACTGTCCAATAAAAATACCATTAACATCTTGTTGGTCCATATATTTGGCCTTGGGAAATAATGTTAACCGGATTTCAGGATTCAGATCTAAAAATTTTGTAAGGTATTTAATGAAAAAAGAATCAAATAAAGTTTGGGTGGCTATAAAAGATAACTCGCCTTCATTATGCTTGTTTCCCCATAAGACGGTTTTTGATCGAACACTTTCCCCCAACCAAGCAATTTTTTCCAATTTTGGGATAACTGTTTCCCCATATTCGGTAATTGAAACCTCTCCAGATCCTTGTTTTCTGTGAAAGATCAGGCTGCCAAGCTTTTTTTCAAGGCGCCCTAACATAGACATAAGGGTCGTCCTTGGCAGGTTCAGTTCTTTTGCGGCCAACGCCATGTTTTTTGTCTCTTTAACGACGCAAACTACTTTGGCTTCACTTGTGCTTATGGAAAAGTCGATATCTGATTTCATAATACGATATTCTCGTCTTTTAAATGTTTAAATTTAGTTTGACATTATTTTCATAGTTATGTAAAGATTAAATTGATTGATAGGTAATTCTTGCATAAGACTGCCTGCAAAAAAAATAGTATGCATCTTAATGCATACTATGTAGAGTCGGAAAGCTAACATATAGTACTCTACACACCTCCCTGCAAATATGTAGACCACTTTAGACAGAGGTGCCTTTACCCAGGTACCTCTTACTTTTTCCATTATTAACAAATATAAAACTTAATTCAAGCGTTTTGTGCATAGCATGGTTGTAAAAAATGCAAAATTCAATAACCAGACCACAGACGGTTGCACAAAAGCCACACAATAATCCCTGAAATCGCCCCCGCCATAAGGTCATCCAGAATTATTCCCCAGGCAGTTTTGGCCGCAGATCCCTTGACATTATCGGCCCAACTTATTGGCCAAGGTTTCCACATGTCGAAAATTCTGAAAAATACAAACCCCAAGAAAAAACACGTATAAGTTTTGGGCAGAAAAATTAAGGTAAGCCATAATCCCAGAAATTCGTCGATAACAACTTCCTTCGGATCTTCGCTTTCTTTTTTATATTGAATCAAATATTGACAGGTTACGTACCAAGACAATAGACAGCAGCCCCCCAATAAAGCAAATTCATAAGGAAGGCCTTTTAAAAACCATATAATCGGCAAGGACACCAAAGACCCCCACGTACCAGGGGCTTTGGGCAAATACCCAGCGCCAAATAATGTTACATAAATACGACTAAACAACATAATCCCACCTTAAACTAAATTCATCTGCAGAGGAACCTTGAACCTTGAATAAAAAATGCTTATATTTTGTGCAAATAGAGTTTTAGTGAATGATGATCAAAATTGGAAAAATAGAAATAATAGATCCTGTATTCTTGGCCCCCATGTCAGGCATATCTGACCTGCCTTTCCGTCGAATTGTAAAACAACACGGTGTTGGCATGGTTATATCTGAAATGATTGCCAGTCAAGCCATGATCCGTGAAACCCGTGATGCGATGCGAAGGGCAAAATACGAAACTTCGGATGCACCCCATATCGTGCAATTGGCCGGCTGTGAACCAAGCGTAATGGCAGAAGCCGCTAAATTAAACGAAGATCTTGGCGCCGATGTAATCGACATTAATATGGGATGCCCTGCCAAAAAAGTCGTCAATGGATATGCAGGATCGGCCTTAATGCAGGATGAAGACAAGGCTGCCCGCATCATCGAGGCAACTGTTAAAGCTGTCAATATCCCTGTCACATTAAAAATGCGAACAGGCTGGGATGATAATAACCGGAATGCCCCCATCATTGCAAAACGTGCAGAAGATATTGGAATTCAAATGATCACAGTTCATGGTCGCACACGCTGTCAATTTTACCGCGGCGTATCTGATTGGGCCTTTATCAAACAAGTTAAAGACGCGATTAATATACCCGTCATTGCCAATGGTGACATTAAAACATTAGAAAACGTTGACCAGGCTTTGATGGATTCTGGGGCTGATGGCATTATGATTGGACGCGGAACTTATGGTCGCCCGTGGTTCCCGGGCCAGATTATTGAACACCTTAATACAGGAAAAAAACTTGAAAATCCTGATTTAAAGTCGCAATATGAAACCATCCTTCAGCATTTACACTATATGGTTGACCACTATGGTGAAACGATTGGCATAAGAATGGCCCGCAAACACCTTGGTTGGTACAGCAAGGGATTGTATAATTCATCTGATTTCCGGTCAGAAATAAATGCGCAGGATAAATTAAAAGATGTCCAAGAAATTATGAAAAAGTTTTATTTACCCATCCTTGAACAAGTAGCATAAAGAGAGAGCAATGAGCCAAGATAATACACCGCCCCTAAATCAAATTATTTATAAATATTTATCTAAGTGCTTTCATGATAATCCCGATATAAAATCCATAAATAACCTTCATGAAACAATCATAAGCGAAGTTGAAAAACCATTAATATCTCTTGTCTTACAAGAAACAGCTTATAACCAATCCAAAGCCGCAAAAATACTGGGCATCAACCGAAATACTTTGCGCAAGAAAATCCAGGACCTAAAATTAGATGCCAAGATTAAAGAGCTTTATTAATAAAAATTACAAGATCTTAAACCTTCCGGCTTTTCGCCAAAAGGTTTCATACTTCCTTGTCTTAAGCGCCCTTATTCTTGCCGTCCTTACCTTTACAAATATTGGGCAAATCAATAATTTTGAATTGGGATCACGTTACCTTATTATCATTCTTTTGCTGGATATTACCGTTTTTTTACTGTTAAGTATTTTAATTGCCCGAAAAATTGCCGCCACCTGGGTAAAACAAAAACAAAGCATTCCCGGGTCCCGCCTACATGTTCGGTTCACTGTATTCTTTTCTTCCATCGTTGCAATCCCTGCCATTATAATGACAATTTTAACTGTTTTATTTGTACATTACGGCTTGCAAGATTGGTTCAGCCAGCGTGTAAAAACGGCCTTAAACGAAGCTGTCTCTGTTGCCAATTCTTATCTTGAAGAACATCAAACATTGGTGGGCCGTGATGCCATTTTAATGGGCCAAGACCTTAGGGAAAACTTGCCAAGATTAATAAATAATCGGCAAGAGTTTGATAAATTTTTGACGCTGATTGCGAACTTAAGATCCCTGTCCGAGGCCATTGTTTTTGATGAAGAACATAACGTTATTGCCAAAACACATTTAACCTTTGCCCTGGAATTTGAACCCGTTCCATCATCCGCTGTTGCACAGGCAAAACAGGGGGAACCCGCCATTTTAAGCAGTGAATATCATGATCGTGTTCGCGCCCTTGTTCAAATAACAACAAACCCTAATTTATATTTATTTGTGGGACGGCCTGTTGATGCAAAGGTTTTACTTCATCAAAAAAAATCCCAAGATGTTGTAAGTGAATATATTACGTTGGAAGGAAAACGTCTGGGATTCGAAGCCACCGTTATTTTATTATTTGCGTTGGTGGCCTTTATGTTATTGCTTGGGGCCATTTGGGTAGGTCTTATTTTATCCGATCAAATCAGTCGCCCCATCATTTCCTTGATTGAAGCCGCGGAAAAAATTCGTAAAGGAAAATTGGATGTTCTGGTTAAAGAAGGTAATCGAAAAGACGAACTTGGCCTATTGACCCGAACCTTCAACCGAATGGTCCAAGATTTAAAAACCCATCAACAAGCCTTGATCGATGTTAACCAAAAACTGGATGACCGTCGCCGCTTTATTGAATCAACGATGGCAGGTGTGTCTGCCGGTGTTCTGGGACTTGATCAAAACAGAAAATTAAATTTTTACAATAAAAAAGCAAATGATCTTTTGCATGTGGTTCTTGAAAAAAGATACCAAAAAAGTATTTCCAGCTTAATTCCTGAATTGGATAAAATGTTGGACAAAGCAACCTTAACCCCCAAAAAAATTATTGAACAAAAAATCAGCATTTCGCACCCCAAATACTCTGCCTCTATTTTCAGTATCCATGTAATTGCAGACCAAAAAGAAATTGGGAAATTAAGCTATGTTGTTACGCTGGATGATATTACGGATTTAATATATGCGCAAAAGCAAGCTGCCTGGTCAGATGTTGCCCGACGGGTTGCCCATGAAGTCAAAAATCCTTTGACGCCTATTCAACTTGCTGCCGAAAGACTTAAAAGAAAATATGGCCCCCAAATAACAGATTCCCCCGAAGTTTTCCATGAATGCATTGAAAATATATCCAGACAAGTCGGTTATTTAAAAAGTCTTATTTCAGAGTTTTCATCTTTTGCCCAACTTCCAATTCCTATATTAAAAAAGAATAACCTTGTTGATTTATTAAAGAATGCTTTGGTCTTGCAAAAAACGGTCTATACGGAAATTGATTTCAATATCAAAAGCCCCGAAGAAAAAATCATCATTGATTGTGATGAAAAACTTTTATTCCAAGTCTTCACAAATCTGGTTAAAAATGCTGTGGAATCCATTCATCAAAATATTAAAAATAAAAAGATACAAACAGGCAAACTGCAAATAAAAGTAACCACAGCCTTTGACAAGGCAACAGTTGAATTTATTGATAATGGCATGGGGTTTGATTTCAAATCTAATAAGAACTTTTTTGATCCTTATATTACTGATAAATCTGAAGGAACAGGCCTTGGATTATCCATCGTTAAAAAAATCATAGAAGACCATAAAGGTCAGATAACATTACAAAATAATCAAAATAAAAATGGGGCGGATATAAAGATTATTTTCCCCCTTTCCATACTGTAGTTTGTGGTGTAAGATAGATACACATAAGTTGCAATATTATTACACACATGAAACACGATATATTAATAGTAGACGATCAAAAAGACATCCGCACCATGTTGTCCGGCATCCTTAGGGATGAAGGATACAACACGCGTGAGGCGGAAAACAGTCATCAGGCCCTGGAATCAATAAAAATGTCCAGGCCCCATCTTATTATTATGGATATTTGGCTTAACGATAGTCGCTTTGACGGCCTTGAAATTCTTGACATTATTAAACAAGAACATCCCTCGCTTCCCATTGTTATGATCAGTGGCCATGGCAATATTGAAACCGCCGTGAATACCCTTAAAAAAGGGGCGTATGATTTTATCGAAAAACCTTTTCAAACTGACCGACTTTTAAGTGTTGTTGCAAGGGGGATTGAAGTTTTCCAAATGACCGAAGAATTGCGTGAACTTCGTTCAAAAAATGAAATTGTTACAGACCTGCATGGCACCTCTGCCAAGATAGTTTCCTTAAGGCAAAATATTGAAAAAATTGCCAAAACAAACAGTCGCGTTATGGTTCAAGGGGAATCTGGATCGGGAAAAGAAGTCACAACCCGGTTAATTCACTTTCTGTCTGACAGAAAAAACCAACCCTTTGTTGTCTTTAACTGTGCGGGGATTGAGGCAAGTAACTTTGAAGAAGAACTTTTTGGATCTGAAAAAAAAGCAGGCACCCCTGATTTTGTCATCAAAATGGGGGTTTTGGAAAAGGCAAATTCTGGAATTATGTACCTGGATTGCATCGGCGATATGCCTTATGAAGTCCAAGGAAAATTTGTACGCATTTTGCAAGAAGGTAAATTTTTCAGAGTTGGTGGCAATAAACAAATTAAGTTTGACGTGCGCATCATTTCGTCCACAAACAATGACTTGGAAAAATTAATCAAAGATCATAAATTTAGGGAAGATTTATATTACCGTTTGAATGTTGTCCCCCTTGCAGTGCCTTCGCTGTCAGAAAGAAGGGAAGATATTTCCCTGATTGCCATCCATTTCTTGGAAAAAATATGCAAACAACATAGCTTTACAAAGAAAACCCTGACAGAAAATACCCTGCACACGCTGGAAGCTTATTCCTGGCCGGGCAACGTACGTCAATTAAAGAACGTATTGGAATGGGTTTTAATTATGAACCCAAATGCAACGGAAATAACCCCTGGGATGCTGCCCATCGAAATTACAAAAATACAAAATGCCCTTGTCAAAGATAATAATAAAAATTTTATTAACCTTCCCCTACGGGAGGCCCGAGAAGAATTTGAAAAGAATTATTTAAGTTTTCACATCAATCGCTTTAATGGTAACATAACAAAAACAGCCAATGCTGTTGGGATGGAACGTACAGCCCTGCATCGCAAAATAAAAACTTTGAATATCAGCGATGTAGAAAATGTAACGAATGAAACTTAAACGTTGTATGAATAAATGAAAGCAATTATTTACGGGGCAGGACAAATTGGCTATAACATAGCTGCCTATTTATCAGCAGAAGAAAACGATATTGTTGTTATTGATGAATCGGCAGAGTTAGTCAATAAAGTGAACGAGACATTGGACGTTCAAGCTGTCCAAGGGTTTGGATCCTATCCTGATTTATTGGAAAAAGTGGGCGCGAACAAAGCAGATTTGATGATCGCCGTAACCCCTTGTGATGAATATAATATCATTGCTTGTCAGGTTGCTTACTCTATTTTTAAAATCCCAACAAAAATTGCCCATATTCGTGGGGCCCATTATTTAGACCCAGCGTGGCAACATATTTATAACCCGGATAATATTCCTGTTGATTATATTATTTCCCCAGAAAAAGAAGTTGCCCGGAATTTGGTGACAAACCTGGACGTTCCAGGATCTATTGAAGTTGTTAATCTTGAAACAGATTTATGTACAGTTGTTGGCCTATATTGTCGGGAATCTTGCCCCATAATAAATACTCCATTAAAGCAAGTTGGGGAATTATTTCCAAACTTAAATTTCAGAGTTTTATGCATTGTACGGGAAGGTATTCCCTTGATCCCCGGGCCTGATGATCAAATGTATAAGGGGGACGAAGTTTATATTGCGGTTGAGCAAGAAAAATTATCAAGACTAACAACGTTATTTGGCTTACATGTTGAACCTTTGGAAAAGGCAATTATCGTTGGGGCAGGAAATGTCGGCATGGCCTTGGCAAGCGAGCTATTGGCAAAAATGCCTGACTTAGACCTAAAAATTATCGAAAAAGACGAACAAAAAGCCCAAATCGCCGCCCAAATGATAGAAAATGCTGTCGTAATTCACGGGGATGCTTTGGATTCCCACCGCCTGAAAGAGGCCAATGTTACAACGGCTGATATGGTTTTGTCCGTCATGAATAATGATGAATCCAATGTTTTATGCGCATTATTAAGCAAAAACCTTGGGGCCAAATATGTTATGTCCTTGGTTAATAATGCAACTTATCCCAAATTTTTGCTTTCCCTTGGGGTCGATTCTGTATTAAACCCTGGGTCCGTGACGATGTCCCATATCTTACGTCATGTCCGGCGAAGTGATATACGGTCTCTGCACGTTATGCAAGGTAATTTTGGGGAAATCTTTGAATGTGATGTTGTCGCCGATTCAAAATTAATTGGCGAAAAATTCCGCAACTTAAATGTGCCAGAGAAATCAATCGTTGGCGGCATTGTCCGATCTGACGAATTTATAATCCCAAGTTCCCAAGATTTTATTGAAGAAAATGACCACATCATCTTACTTGTAAAACGGGAATTCATTTCTGATGTGGAAAAACTATTTAGGAAATAATTATGTCACGCATTGCTTATGTAAATGGAATTTTCATGCCTCAAGACCACGCCATGGTTAAGATGGAAGACCGCGGTTATCAATTTGGGGATGGGGCTTATGAAGTTATTTATTTTAAAGACCTGCATCTTGTCGACAGCATCCCCCACATTGAACGACTTTATAAATCTTTGTCTGCCATCAAAATTCAATTAGACATTTCAACACAAGCAATGATTCTTAAAATAAAAGAATTAATTCGTCAAAATAAATACACCGAAGGATTTGTTTACCTTCAAGTAACCCGGGGCATTTCCCCCAGAGATCATGTTTATCCAGAAGGTCTGAAACCTGTCCTAACGATGTCTGTCAGAAAAATCACCTATCAACATCATAGTGGGGTCGACGTTTTCACAGAACCGGATCTTCGGTGGCAACGCAACGATGTGAAAAGCATTGCCTTGCTTGGCAATGTCTTGGCAAAAAATGCCGCGGCCCAACAAAAAGGCTTTGAAGCCTGGCTTGTTGACAAGGATGGCTATATCACAGAAGCATCTGCCGCCAATGCCTGGATTGTTGATAAAAATAAAACGGTTATCACAACCCCCATCAGCAATCAAATTTTATGTGGCATTACCCGCCAACGTCTTTTGAAAATCATGAATGATAATGGTATCAAATACCAAGAACGTAAATTCACAGAAACCGAAACCCGCGAAGCATCCGAAGCATTCTTAACATCTTCGACCAAAGCCGTTGTGCCTGTTTGTAAAATTAATGGAAAAAAGATTGGCACTGGCGAACCTGGCCCAATTGTTAAACAACTGCAAAACCTATATCTTAAGTTTGTGGACACAGCATCAAACTAAATCATTTCTTTGTGCATCCTTTGTATTAAAAGGAAATAAATTGAATTTCATTTGATTTTAAAGTTTGATTTTACTATATAATAGGTAGTATAAGAGAGTAGAAAACGGAGACCTATTATGATTAAATTTTATCAATATATACTAGCAATTTTGAATGTGTCATTTTTTATTGGTGCTGGATATCCGTAAACCCTATTTTACATCCAATGGTGTATATGAATAAGACGGCTCTGTATTCAAATTCCAAAGGGCCATATTCCTGGATTCGAACAACCAGTTAATTGTTTTTCTGGCAGTGGCTGTTTCATAAAATTCTTTGCTTAATCCCACAAAAATTTGAATACTGTCCCCTTTAAAGTCTGGGAAAACATTATGGACATTTATATTGCCAAGCTTTAAACATTCTTCTGCTCCAGACATGATCCCCCAGCCTTTTTCACATAGAAAGTCAATAATACGTGCGCCATAAACATCAATAATCTTAATATCTTTTATATCTGTAAGCCTTGATTTTATATAAGATGATCCGAACAAAGCCCTAGGTTCCTCTACATCACGTCGCATTAAAAGCTTATGCTTTATTAATTCTTCTACAGAACTAGGGTTGCCATACTTTATAATATATTCTTTACTTGCCCATAACTTTTGTTTAAACGAATGATATGGAATATAGTGATAATTCGCAATATCATCGACAAAACTTGTTAGAATTATTTCATTCCACTTTCTCTCTTGAAATTTCAAAGAATCATTTTGTTGAAACCCCATCGTAATATCAGGATGTTTTTCCATGAACGATGATAAATAGGGGCCAACCATGTATTCTAATATTGTATGAGTAGAAGACAATATAACACTATTATCATCAGAACTTCCGCCTTCGCTAATTGTTTCGGCATATTGAAGCATCAACCGTACATAATTAGATATTTTTGACCCATCATTTGTCAGATGAAATTGCCCTGTTCGCCTATTTCTACTAAATAAAGTTTTTCCAAGTTTTTCTTCAAGTTTTGATATGGCTGCATTAACAGCAGCTGTTCCTATAGATAATTTTCTGGCGACAGCAGCAGTGCTTCCCAATTCTTGTAAGCCAATAAATACAAGGGCTTCATTGACAGATATTTTAATTTTACTAGACATATTGCAATGATACTAAAATAAATTAAAGTGTAAACAAAAAACTATAAAACAAAAAAAATTTGTTTAATGAAAAATAGTTATACAAAAGATGTTGACATGGATATCTGTTTACCGTATATATAAAAATATACTTATGGAAAAGTCTCGGCTGGTTATTTTGATGAGATTGAGATACTACTAAGCGGACCAACCAAGATTATTCCTAAGGCAACTGATTTAATTAGCTGCAACGACGGGGGACCCTGATTTGTCTTTCTTTGATTATTTAAAGAAAAAGCCTCCCCAAAAATTTATCGGGGTTCCCATTTTTTAATACAAAGCCTTTTAACACAATCCCTTTAAAGACACGCCCCCACCATTGCCTTATTTATTTTATAAATAAAGGGTTTATCTGCCTATTTAGATATCTAAATCACCAACAAATTTGGCATTTTCTTGAATAAATTTGAAACGGTATTCAGGTTTCTTCCCCATCAATTCATTAACAAATTTTTCCAAATTCTCATCAACCATATTCTGTGCGTCCCGCAAAGAAACCTGCGCCAGAATTCGTGTCTCTTTATTCATCGTTGTTTCTTTTAACTGGGGCGCATTCATTTCCCCCAGCCCTTTAAATCGGCTGATGTCATACTTAGATCCTGCCTTGAATTCTTTTTTCACAACGGCATCTTTTTCTTCATCCGAATGAACATAAAAAGTTTTTCCCGACTGGGATATTTTGTACAAAGGGGGAAGGGCCAAATATAAATGACCTTTTTCAATCAAATCCCGCATTTCAAAAAAGAAGAAAGTCATTAACAGAGAGGCAATGTGCGCGCCATCAACGTCCGCATCCGTCATAATAATAATGCGGTCATAACGAAGTTTTGATTCATTATATTTATCGCGGCGGCCACACCCCAAAGCTTGTTCAAGGTTATTCAATTCTTGGTTTGCCTGTAATTTATCGAAAGAGGCACTGGCAACGTTTAAAACTTTTCCACGCAATGGCATCACTGCCTGTGTCGCCCGGTCTCGCGCCTGTTTTGCTGTACCACCGGCAGAATCTCCCTCTACAAAAAAGACCTCTGTCCCTGCTGCTGTTTTTTGGCTACAGTCCGCCAACTTACCTGGCAACCTTAATCGTTGTGTCGCAGATTTACGGCTTGCCTCTCGTGCTTGACGCAAACGCTGACGTTCTTCTGCTGCTTCAACAATTCTGTCCAACAAAGCATTCGCCACATTTGGATGGCGACTAAGCCAATGATCAAAGTGATCTTTTATCGCATTTTCCACCACGCGCGTTACATAGGTATTGGATAATTTTTCTTTTGTCTGGCCTTGGAACTGTGGGTCCGTTATGAACACAGACAAAACAGCCGTCGCCCCTTTCAGAACATCATCTGCCGTTATTTTGCTTACTTTTTTATTCTTAGATAACTCACCAAAATCTTTTAACCCTTTGATAATGGCTTGTTTGAAACCACTTTCATGGGTCCCCCCTTGGCTTGTTGGAATAGTATTGCAATAGGACCGCATGAATTCTTCATACCCTGGCTTCCAACAAATCGCCCATTCAATTTTGGCTTTATGTTCTTTAACTTCAACCGAACCGTGAAAAGGCTCTGGCGTAATTGATTTTTCCAAATCAACTGTTTGACTAAGGAAGTCCAATAATCCATTGGGAAAATGAAATTCATCTTGTAAAGGAACGGTATCTTTCTTGTGATTTTCCGAACATTCCCACGTGATGCGCACCCCACGATGCAAATAAGCCTTTGCCCTTGTTAGTTGGTACAAAGAACGGGCATTGAATTTAGCTGTTTCAAAAATTTCTGGATCAGGGTGAAAGGCAATACTTGTTCCCGTTCCTTTGGCACTTTTGACTTCTATTAACTTTGTTGAAGGAACCCCTTTACTGTATTTTTGTTGCCAAATTTTGCCGTCCCTTTTGACATTTACTTCGAACTGATCCGACAAAGCATTCACAACAGAAATCCCAACCCCGTGCAAACCACCTGATGTTTCATAAGCTTTATTGGAAAATTTTCCGCCAGAGTGAAGGGTTGTTAAAATAACTTCAAGGGCTGATTTGTCTTTATATTTCGGGTGGGGATCCACGGGAATACCGCGGCCGTTATCTGTAATTGTAATACAGTCATTTGCGTCCAAACTAACGGTAATTAAATCCGCGTGGCCCGCAACAGCTTCGTCCATAGAGTTATCTAAAACCTCTGCCACCATATGGTGTAACGCGTGATCATCCGTCCCGCCAATATACATCCCAGGGCGCATCCGAACAGGATCTAGCCCTTCTAAAACTTCAATATCTTTTGCAGAATATGAATTTTTATCTTTGTTTTTTGTGTTTTTTTCAAATAAATTGGTGTCCATAGCAGCATTATGCGTAATTCTTTTCGGACAAGCAAGCCCATTTATTCTTGTAACATTGCTCTGTTTGTAAGATCATAGGGATAAGGTGATTATTTATGAAAAAATTATATTTACAAAATATTGTTCTGATAACGATTCTATGCATTTTCGTTGTTTGTTATCTGTTATTTTTTGGCCGGTTCAATCCTGCTGTCCCCGCTGGAAACCATGGTATTGTCCATGGTCACCAGTCGAAAACCTTTCAAGAAACCAAAAGCTTGCGAAGCAAAAAACGGGAAATTATTCATCTGTTCCTTCAAAAGGCCAATTTTGATGGCAATCATATTAAAGAAGTTTTACATCGAATCATGGAGCAACATATACGGGTTCATACACATTCTTTGCCCATCAGCCAGGAATCAATTGATTGGATGATGCGCCTTCCTTATGATCATGCTGTTTCTATGTTACAAATTTTGAACCATACCCACCCTGTTGATTGGCAAGAACAAGTTGTTTCCTTACGCAATCTTTCGATCCATGAACAAAAAAGGGCGTTGAAAATCAATCGATATAACAGCAACTCCTTTGAATGTTTTGACAAAGAAAGTTGCCATGGATAAGCCCAAAAAAAATCACTTACTGGTTGTTGATGACGACCAAAGATTACGGGAACTTTTATCAAAGTATTTATCTGAAAATGGCTTTGAAGTAACAACCGTTGATGGGGCCTTTTCTGCAAGAAAAGTTATAGAAGCCTTTCAATTTGACCTAATTATTCTGGATGTCATGATGCCGGGTGAAACGGGTATGGAACTTACAAAAAGTTTAAAAAGTGGTGGCTTTGATGTGCCGATTCTTATGCTGACGGCAATGGGTGAAACTGAAAACCGCATTATGGGTTTGGAATTAGGGGTTGATGAATACCTACCCAAACCCTTTGAACCAAAAGAATTGCTTTTAAGAATCACTGCCGTTTTAAGAAGGGTTCAAGCAACCACCAAAAAAGAACAAGAAGAAATACAAATCGGCGCCTTTAACTTTAATTCTTTGAAAAAAACTTTACGAAAAGGAAATGAAAACATTCCCTTAACAACAACAGAATCAAATATGCTTAAAATTTTGGTGGACCACGTGGGGCAAGAAATATCAAGGGAACAGTTAATGGAATTAATCGGCGTTCAGACAACCCCCCGAACAATTGATGTGCAAATAACCCGACTAAGAAAAAAGCTGGAACAAGATCCAAAGAAACCACGTTTTTTACAAACCATTCGAAACAAAGGTTATATTTTATGGGGAAGTTGATGAAAGAAAAATTCCAATTTAAAAGCATCCTGCCCAAATCCTTATTAAAAAGGATGGTCTTGATTATCGTGACCCCGCTTATTCTTGTTCAGACCATTTCTTTTTTTGTTTTCTGGGATCGTTATGTGGATTCAGTTACTCGCTCTAATGCCGGAAATATTTCAAGTTCCATTCATTTGATTACAAAACTTAAAAAAGAAAATAACGCCAGCCTTTCTATTGTTCAAAAAAATATTGGAATTGACAGTTATTTTTATCCTAATAAAAAAATAAAAGACCTTGGTGTCAAGACAGATAAATCATGGGCAAATCATTATCTTTCAAGTGCATTAAACAGAAAAATCACCGCTCCTTATCTTATTGATTCAGATGAACAACTTTTTAAGATTTATGTTCAAGTTAAGGAAGGGATTCTTAAATTTAATATTAACCGAAAAAGATTAATCAGCCGGACAGCGCCCTTGGTTTTCATATGGGGCATCGGGGCCTCTGTATTATTCTTAATTATCGCAATTTTATTTATGAAGAATCAAGTTCGCCCCATTCGAAACCTTGCCATTGCTGCAGAAAAATTTGGAAAAGGAGAAGATTTTATTGAATTCAAAGAATCCGGCGCAACCGAGGTTCGCCAAGCAGGACTGGCTTTTAATAAAATGAAAGAAAGAATACGCCGCCAAATACAACAGCGTACTGATATGTTGGCTGCCATATCCCATGATTTAAGGACCCCCCTTACCCGTATAAAACTTGAATTGGAAATGATGCCAAACAGCAAGGAAAACGATCTTTTGAAAAAAGAAGTTATCGACATGCAAAATATGATTGGGGAATACCTTCAATTTGTAAAAGGCGATACCTTAGAGGTTGCGGAAGAAACAGACCTAAGTACATTAATCAGCGACGTCTGCGCCCAGTTTTCAAGAAAAGATTTCAAGGTCGATCAAGATATCACAAAGGCCATTCATACTCGCCTAAAGCCTGGTGCCATAAAGCGGGTCTTAAATAATATTCTTGAAAATGCCAAACGTTTTTCAAGCCATGCTTTCGTACAACTGACAGAAGAAAAATTAAGTTATATTATTTCAGTTGAAGATAACGGCCCGGGTGTTATGGAAGACTATTACCAAGAAATAATAAAACCTTTTGTTCGACTGGATACATCAAGAAACATCAAAACAGGGGGTATTGGGCTGGGCCTAAGCATTGTTGCAGATATTATAACCAACCATGGGGGGGCGATTCGATTTAACAAAGCATCCTTAGGCGGCCTTAAAGTTATAATAAAACTGCCCAAATAATACTTACAAAATTATTATTTTTTTAGGAGCTGTACCAGACAAGGGGGGATTTTAAGTTTTGAAGAGGATTTTCTGAAAATACACAAATTCCTCTCAATAGCGTCGTCCCGCACTTGATGCGGGATCCAGCAACTGAGTAACCCA
>CAJXSI010000013.1 GCA_913061155.1 uncultured Alphaproteobacteria bacterium | reverse complement strand
GCAGAGCGGTATCTTCTCTCTTACCTATACTTATATCATACCCACAACTTACAATTCTGATCTTAGGTCAATCAAAAGAATTTATGGGTCGAAATAATTCGGCAGAGCAAGGGTTAAGGCCTCCTCTATTTAAACATGCACCAGTCCATGGGGCAGGGCAAGGGTTAAGGCCTCTTCTATTTAAACATGCACCAGTCCATGGGACAGCGCAAGAATTAAGGCTTCCTCTATCTAAATACACACCAGTCCATGGGGCAGGGGTATGAGGGCGATCACGGATTTTGTCAGGGGTATCGGGGCCCTTAGGTTTGTCGCTGCCTCTGTCAGTACTAGAATCAGAATCAAAATCAAAAAAAGAAGATCCAATGCTGTTTCCATCATCCCCATCTTCTTCCTCAGGCATTTCTTCTGAACTTGGTGACGACACAAGTCTTTGTATTTTACGTAAAAATGCTTCGGAATCTTCGGCAGCAGCCTCTGCCTTGAAACTAAAAAAACAAAAACAAAGCACTATATATTTTAAGTATCCCATCTATTATTCTCCTATTCTCTCTATATTAAGTTTAGGAGAAAATATAATAAATGTCTATGCCCGTTATTTTTTCAAGAATTCACGTTCCAGCCAGTGGATTGTATAATCCCCCTTGACCATTTTTTCATCACGGCTGATCTTTTTATGTAGGGGGATTGTTGTATTAACCCCCGAAATAATATATTCAGACAAAGCCCTGCGGGTGCGGATAATACATTCATGACGATCATGACCCCAAACAATAAGTTTTGCAATCAGGCTGTCGTAATGTGGGGGAATTCTGTACCCAGTATAAATGGCGCTATCAACACGAACACCATAGCCACCTGGAGGGTGATTGAAATCAATTTTCCCAGGAGAAGGAATAAAGGTTTCGGAGTCTTCAGCATTAATACGACATTCTATGGCATGCCCATTAATTTTAATATCATCTTGGGTTACATTTAAGGCTTCCCCAGCTGCAACACGTATTTGTTCACGAACCAAGTCAATCCCTGTCACCGTTTCAGTAACGGGGTGTTCAACTTGAACACGTGTATTCATTTCAATAAAAAAGAATTGGCCATCTTCATAAAGGAATTCAACTGTTCCAAGGCCACGATATCCCAATTTTTTCATGGCATTGGCACAACGCATACCAATGTCGTGACGTTGTTTTTCTGTAATAACAGGGGATGGGGCTTCCTCCCAAACTTTTTGGTGTCGACGTTGGACAGAACAGTCACGTTCGCCAAGATGCACGACATTTCCATAGTCATCTGCCAAGATTTGAACCTCGATATGGCGCGGGTGCCCAAGGAATTTTTCAATAAAAACTTCGTCATTTCCAAAATTTGCGCGGGCTTCGTTACGGGTAAGGATATATTTATCCCGGACATCTGCATCATTGTGGGCAACGTGCATCCCTTTTCCACCCCCACCAGCAGTGGCTTTGATTAAAACAGGATATCCCATAGAATTAGATGCTTTAACGGCATCTTCGGTCGTTTCCACAGCGCCATTTGAACCTGGAACAACAGGAATGCCCAGTTCTTCAACGGTTTTCTTTCCTGTAATTTTATCCCCCATCAACGTAATGTGATCAGGTTTTGGACCGATAAACACCATGCCATGTTCTTCGACAATACGAGCAAACGTGGCATTTTCTGACAAAAATCCATAGCCAGGATGTATGGCTTCAGCCCCGGTTACTTCAGCAGCGGCAAGAATGGATTGAATGTTTAAGTAACTTTCAGTCGCCGAGGCAGGTCCAATGCAAACAGCTTCGTCTGCCAAACGTACATGCATGGCGTCAGCGTCTGCTTTGGAGTGTACAGCAACAGTTTTAATGCCCATATCCTGGCATGCCCGGTGAATCCTAAGGGCAATTTCCCCACGATTGGCAATCAAAACTTTTTTAAACATAGGATACCTCTAAATAATTTATATAGGATTGTCTGAAGTTTTTATTCGATGATCATCAAGATGTCATCGTATTCAATGGGGGTTCCATCTTGAATAAATATTTCCGTAACCGTTCCTGATTTGTGGGCGCGGATTTGGTTCATGACTTTCATGGCTTCAACAATCATAATTGTTTCACCTTCTTTAACTTTGGATCCTACTTTGACAAATGGTTCTGCCCCGGGTTGTGCTGCTGAATAAGCCGTCCCAACCATAGGGGATTTAACAGAACCAGGATTATTTGCTGGATCTGATTTAACGGGTGCTTCAGCCACAGGCGCTGTTGCCGGTGCTGCCATTGGCATTTGGAATTGTGTTGTCCCTGTAATATTACGGGCAACCTTAATTCGGCAACCATCAATTTCGTATTCAATTTCGCTTAAGTCTGTTTCTTTAAAAAGATCTGCCAAGCTTTTAACAGCTTCGGTATCAATTTTTAAGGATGCGTTTCCACTTTTTTTTGATATTGCATCTTTACTCATGCCGGCTCCTTTTATCTTTTACATTCAAATTTATACTGTTATTTCAATAAAATTGCAATCTTTCAAATATTAAAATACTTTCATTAAAGTAATTCTGGAATATGTTTTCGGTGTAATTTTCTTTCCCGATGAACAATATACAGCCCGCAAATAATGATTAAACCAGATCCAAGTAACACATCTAAAGTCGGTTTTTCGCCAAAAAAGATGTCCCCGAAAATAACACCCCATATCATTAGGGTATAGAACATAGGGGCAACAATAGCCGCCTCTGCAAAACGATAGGACATGGCAATAAAAATATGCCCCATTGTGCCTGCAAATCCAAGCAAGGTCATTAATAAGATTTGATTTAATGTGGGAGGCACCCAAAAGAAAAGGCATAAAACACCCCCAATTACACAAGTTGTAATGGTGTAATAAAAAACAGTTGTAAAGGCTTTGGTGTCTTTTCCAAATCGGCGGGCATAAATCATCACCATAGCCTCAAGAAAGGCGGCTAAAATGGCAAAGGTTGCCCCCTCAAGACCCAAGTATCCCGATGGGCTGGCAATAAAAAGAACCCCTAAAAACCCAATAATTGTTGCGGCCCAACGGTGGGCGCCGACAACTTCTTTTAATAAAGGATAGGCAAGGGCCGTAACAAACAAAGTTGTGGCAAATGAAATGGCCGTGGCATCCGCCATCGGCAAAATGGCAAAAGACCAGTATAAAAAGATCAACTGAAGAAACCCAAGGGTTCCCCGCCAAACCTGTTGCTTGGGGTTTTGTGCTTTTAATAAATTTTCAGATTTACGAAATTTTGCATAAACCAGCATTAAAAAAGATGAAATCAAGCCCCGAAAGAAAATCAGTTCATTGGCAGGTAGGTCATTAGCTGTGGCTTTTGCCACAGCGTTTGTTATGCCAAAGAAAAACATGCCCAGGATCATACAAAAACATCCAAGATATACAGTTTTCGTATGGCTCCGTTGCTTAGTTGTCATGTTAAAGCTTTCTTACAAGTTTAAAACTGTATCCTTTATAGGGATGGATTTTAATGATTTTAACCCAGCTCTGTTTCTTGAATATGTTCCACTTTGCGGATACGTTCGCGGTGAACAATATACATACCACTGACAATAATAAGAGGCACCCCAAAAAACAAGGATGTACTTAATGTTTCGCCCCAGAAAATATATCCAAACAAAGCCCCCCAAATAATCAATGTATAAAGCATGGGGGCCACAACAACAGCTGGCGCAATGCTATAGGCATAAACAATGAAAATATGGCCAAGGCAACTTACCGCCCCAAGAATTGCCAATAAAAGCAAATTTTCCATACTGGGAGTTTGCCATTGGAAAGGCAGAATAACCGCCGCAATAAGCGTGATAATTGCCGTGTGATAAAAGACACTTGTAATCGGTTTATCTTTTTTAAGTAAACGGGACCAAACCATAATCATGCTTTCAATCGCCGCAGAGGTTATCGCAACAGTTGCCCCAATCATGGTTACATCCCCGGTTGGGCGGGCAATAATCAAAACACCAATAAACCCAATAATAACGGCAACCCACCTTGGCAATCCTACTTGTTCACGCAGCATTGGATAAGATAAAGCTGTGATAAAAGGGGTGCTGGCAAAGGTAAAGGCCGTTGCCTCAGGAAGGGGAAGAAGCGAGAATGACCAGAATAAAGTATAAAGACCAAAAAAACCAACAACACCGCGGGTGATTTGAAGTTTGGGGTTATGAGATTTCAGCCAATGCAGGTTTTTTGTTAAAACTAAATACAAAAACATATATAAAACAGAAAACAGGCTGCGCATAAAAACAACTTCAATAACGGGCAGGTCTTCTGATACTTTTTTGATCAAAGCATTCCCAATTCCAAACATCAACATCCCCATGGCCAAAGAGCCACACCCGACATAAGCCGCGATTTTAGGTGACATATTATTCATAAATTTTAACTTAGCCATGGTTATGTTCCTTTAAGGTTGATAAATGGTTTCTTATTTAATTTCTTGCGGGTTATCAATTAAGTGATAATCCAATGTTTTCTTCAAAGCTGTTCTTAAGTCAACTTCGGGGTTCCAGTCAAGATGTTTCTTTGCATTGTCAATTGACGGAACGCGCGCAATCACATCTTCGTAATGTTCCCCAAAATGCTTGGAAGCATCGATGATTTCCACTTTAGTAGCCTCAGCAAGATGCTTATGAGACGGATAATCTTTCATCACATCCAACAAAATATCAACAACTTCTTTAATAGAGTGGTCATTTTTTGGATTTCCTACGTTAAAAATACGGCGGGAGGCAGACCCATCTTTGTTCTCAATGATTTTTATCAAAGCATCAATACCATCTTGAATATAGGTAAAACAACGGCGTTGCTTTCCACCATCAACCAGTTTAATCGGACGTTGGTATAGAATATTGCTGATGAATTGAATAACAGCACGCGAGCTATCTACTTTAGGAGCATAAACATCATCCATTTTTGGGCCTAACCAGTTAAACGGGCGAAAGATTGTGTAATCCAAATCATTATGAAGGCCATAAGCATAAATAACACGGTCCAAAAGTTGCTTGGAACAAGAATAAATCCAGCGTTGTTTGTGAATTGGACCAAGAACAAGGTTGGACGTTTCTTCGTCAAATTTTTCATCTTGACTCATCCCATAAACTTCGGATGTGGAGGGGAAAATAATCCGCTTGTTATATTTAACGCACAGGCGAACGACATCCAGATTGGCCTCAAAATCCAGTTCAAAAACACGCAAAGGGGCTTTGACGTACATTGCTGGATTGGCAATGGCCACCAATGGCAGAACAACATCACATTCACGAACATGGTTTTCGATCCATTCTTTATCTTTGGTAATATCCCCTTTGAAAAATTTAAAGCGCGGATTTCCCAGGCATGCCCCCAATTTATTATCTTGCATGTCCATTCCGAACACTTCCCAATCAGTACGTTTCAAAATCGTTTCTGTCAGCCAGTTTCCGATAAATCCGTTAACACCTAAGATTAATATTTTTTTGGACATTACTTCGTTCCTTTTTTCTTTGTAGTTTCAATAATTTCGCGAATAACAAATCGTTGTTTTCTAGAGACCTGTTGATAGGTTCTGCCAACATATTCCCCAATAATTCCGATGCCCATAATGGCAACGCTGATTAAGAAAATGATAATGGCAAGAAGGGTGAAAACACCTTCAACCTCTGGCCCGAAAAACAGTCGGCGAAAGGCAAGGTACATAACCAATAAAAAGCTTAAGGTCGATACAATCATCCCAAAAAAAGTAAAGAACTGAATCGGCAGCAATGAAAAACTTGTCGCAAGGTCAATGGCCACACGAATCAGGTGATAGATACTGTATTTGGAATCGCCTTCTTCCCGGGCATCATGGCGCAAGCCAACTTCAACCGGGTTTTTTGCCAACCGCCAGGCAAGAACGGGGATGAATGTAGATCCTTCGCCGCCATCCACAATACGTTCCACAATTTGTTTTGAATAGGCGCGAAACATACAGCCTTGGTCTTGCATTTTGGCATCCGTAATAAAGCCACGCACCCAGTTGGCAAAGCGACTGCCCCAGTGGCGCAAGAAAAAATCACTGCGCTTTAAACGATAACTTCCAACAACGTCATGACCTTGTTCAAATTTTTCCAAAAGTTTGGGGATTTCTTCGGGCGGGTTTTGAAGGTCGGCGTCCAAGTTAATAATAACGTCGCCACGGCAATTTTCAAAGGCGGCCATGATGGCCATGTGTTGGCCAAAATTCCCCATAAAATCAATGATGCGAACTTCGGGATGTTGTTGTTGAATTTCTTTCAGTATATCAATGGATTTATCGGAACTGCCATCATTTGTATAGATAACTTCGAAAGGTTTTTTGATGTCTTTTAAAACCTTCATCAGTCTTTTTGAAAGGGCTTTCAAGCTTTCTTCTTCATTATAAACGGGAACGACAATTGATAAATAAGGGGTTGTCATGTTTTATCCTTTTAATACGTATTTGATGGCGGCAACAACATCATCTTGATCTTTTTCCGTCATTGTTGGAAACAAAGGAAGGCTTAGGCAACGTTCGGTCACATATTCTGTATTCGGAAAGTTACCTTTTTTATAGCCGTACGTTTCTTTGTAGTAAGTGAATAAGTGACAGGCTTGATAATGAAGGCCTGTACCAATATTTAATTCTTTTAGTTTACCTATAAAGTCATTGCGGGATAGGCCTGCTTTGTCCGTATCTAACAAAGGAATAAATAAATGCCAGGCATGCTTGTGATCATATTTTGGGGCTTCGGGTAATATCAAGGCATCAACATCTGCCAATAAATCATAATATCTGTTGGCCAAATGCGTCCGCTTTTCTATGAAGCCATCCAATTTGGGAAGTTGATGAAGGCCAAGGGCTGCTTGCATATCCAGCATATTATATTTATACCCTGGATAAATCACATCATATTCTTGGGAACCAGATTTGGAAAAACGGTTAAAGGCATCGCGGTCAATTCCGTGGAATTTATAGACGTTCATCTTTTTAACGGTGTCTTCATCCCGGCAAACAATGGCACCGCCTTCGCCTGTTGTCATGTTTTTATTTGGATGAAAGCTGAAAACCTGGATGTCCCCAAAAGATCCAACCCGTTTACCTTTGTATTCTGTCCCAATGGAATGCGCCGCATCTTCAATAACTTTCAGGTTATGTTTTCCTGCCAAGCTATAAATAACATCCAAGTCAGCAGGGGCCCCGGCATAATGCACAGGCATAATGGCTTTTGTCTTTGATGTAATGGCTTTTTCAACTTGCGCCCCATCGATTTGATATGTTTTAGGATCAATATCAACCAGAACAGGTTTGAAACCAGCTTGAACAATGGTGTTTAAAGTTGCAACAAATGTATAAGATGTTGTGATAACTTCGTCGCCTTCTTTTGGACCAAGGGAAAGTAGGGCAAGATGCAGGCCAGCTGTTGCAGAATTAATGCACAAAGCATGCGGGGCCTGGTGATAATCCGCCAGCATTTCTTCGAATTTTTTGACTTTTGGACCCGTTGTAATCCAGCCTGATTTCAGGCATTCAACAACTTCAGCGATTTCATCATCTGTAATTGTAGGGCGTGCAAATTGTAAAAAATCTTTTCTGGGCTTCAAAATTATACTCCTTCAGCATCTAGAAAATAGCATAAAGATTAATAATCGCCAACTTAATATATTGTGGCGGAATGATTTAATGGGATCGTTTCAATATGTGCTTTTCCTAAAACGTATCAGCGTGAAGAATCCTATAATAGGGCAGGCATTGTTAGGGTGTTTTTTTGCCTATTTATAGGGGGCATCGGCCCTTAGGCCTAAGAACATTTTTAGGATGGATTTGCCGATTTTTGTAAGGCGTCTTCAGGGATGCGATTACAAACCAAAATCTGGTTATCATGTTGCCCAAGAATCATGGGGGTAAACCATTTTTGGTTAATTAATTGATCCTTATAAATCTGAATTTTTGTAAAAATACAGACATATTTATTGCTTTGCCAGGCATCAATCACGGCTTGACCATCGAATGTAAAGCTTTCAGTTTTTTCAGGTTCCATCTTTTGTCCAAATTCCAGTTCATTCGTCCAATTGTAAATTGTAACTATCTTGTTTAAATAAACAGGCAAGTCCTGATAATAAGTTCCATAGGTAAAGACCTTCGTATCCAAGGGCATGATATCCATATACTTTTGAACCAGCGGTTTGATTGATATTTTATTGGCATGAACAGAGGCAAAATTTATTGTAATAATAATGGATAGGCCGCTTAAAAGAATTGAACAAAAAGCCCAAAAATTACCTTTCCACAGCCTTAAAATAGGCGGGGTAATCGCAGAAAAACCAAGGACAAAATATATGATAATTATAAAAGGCTTTAATTTCTTAAATAAATCGATGTCAATACGTTGAATGCCCCAAAATCCGGCAATCATCCCAGCAAGACAGATGGCGGTAAAGGTAAATATTTCAAATCGAAGGTTCTTATTATTTTGAATACAGTCCGCAATATAGTTCCCCGTGATTAAAGCCAATGCCGGGAAAACAGGCAAGATATAAGGAATTAATTTTGAGTTGGATAGGCTGAAAAAGACAAATGGAACAATGGCGCAAAGCAAAAAGAACAAAATATTTTGATTTTTCTTCGCGGATTTTATGCTTTTGTAGAAAGCTTTGATCATGAAAGATGTCCAGGGCATAAACCCAGCAATGACAATTGGGGTGAAAAACCAGAAAGGTTGATACCGCCGATGAACCGTTGTTAAAAATCGGTTGAAATGCTCATTAATAAAATAGAAATCAAAAAATTCTGGATTTTTTAGGCTGACCAAAATATGCCACGGGGTGGCAAGTGTAAAAAATATTAAGATGCTGGTGGGCAAATAAAGTTGGCTTAATAATTTCCAGTTATTTGTTAAGGTTATCCAGATAAGAACAATTAAGCCAGGCAAAGCCAATCCAATAAGTCCTTTCGTTAAAACAGACAAGGCCGCAAAAATGGCGGCGGCATACATAAAAAAACGTCGCTGGTTTTTTTGTTTATTAACCGCTGTTATGAATGATAACAAACAGGCTGTTAGAAAAAAGGAAACGCCCATATCCAAGGTGATCAATTGGGATAAGATTACGTATAAAAGACTGGACCCCAATACAATTGCAGCAATTAATCCAGAAGAACGATTAAATAGAAAGCGCCCAGCCGCATAAACCATGAAACAACCAAATAGGCCCATGATGGCCAAAGGCAGGCGCATCGCCCATTCTTTAAGACCAAAGGTTTTGATGAAGATACTTTGCACCCAATACATAAAAGGCGGCTTTTCAAAATATTTCAAGCCATTAAGACGTGGCGTTGTATAATCACCTGTCGCAACCATTTCCCGGGGGATTTCAACATAACGCCCTTCATCTGGTGCGGCAAAGGGGCGCAAATCAAGAAACCCAAAAAGAATAGGCGCCAGGATTAAAAAAAGAATCAGGAAATCTTTTTTATAAGAAACTTTGGGGTTTGACAAAAGTTTTGAAATTCTTTTTTGCACGGGCATTTTCATGTTTTAAATCGTCTTTTTAAATTCAATCATTTTTATTGTCATCCCAGATTATGGGCCGTGACCCCAAAACCCAGCCCATTGCAAACAGGATGGAGGGGGGCTTGATGCCGTTTCTTGACCCCAGATTAAATCAGGGATCAAGATGTTTGACATCAACTTAATCTTTTGGCTTCATCGTTGGGAATGCAATCACATCCCGAATACTTGTGGCATTTGTCAAAAGCATAATCAGGCGATCAATCCCAATTCCCAGGCCACCCGTTGGGGGCATACCATGTTCCAATGCATTGATGAAATCTTTATCCATATGTTGGGCTTCTTCATCGCCGGCTTCGCGTTGGGCAACTTGCCCTTCGAAACGTTGGTGTTGATCTATTGGATCATTCAATTCTGAAAAAGCATTGGCAATTTCCCATGTATTAACAAACGTTTCGAAACGTTCCGTCAAACGTGGGTTGTCCCGGTGAACTTTTGCCAAAGGGGAAATGTCCAAAGGCAATTCAGTCACATGGGTTGGTTGCATCAAGTTGGGTTCAACTTTTTCCGCGAAGACAGCTTCGACAACATGGCCCCAAGATTCTTTCCCTGTTAAAGGAATTTTGCCAATTTCTTTGGCCGCGGCCAAGGCTTCTTCCGCTGTTTTAAATGTATCAAAGTCAACGCCAGTGGCTTCTTTGACAAGGGTTAGCATGCTTTTACGTTGCCAAGGACCTTTGAAATTAATGATTGTGTCACCATAAGGTACTTCGTAGGTGCCCAGTACTTTTTCACAGATATGAATGACAATATTTTCAGTCAGATCCATCATGTCTTCAAAGTCAGCAAATGCTTGGTACATTTCAACCATGGTAAATTCAGGGTTATGGCGGGGGGAAACCCCTTCGTTTCTAAAGCAACGGTTGATTTCAAATACTTTGTCGGACAAGCCACCAATAATTAAACGCTTTAAGTGCAATTCAGGGGCCACCCGTAAATACATATCCATTCCATACGCCTTATGATGGGTCACAAATGGTTTGGCCGTTGCCCCCCCTGGAATAACATGCAGCATGGGGGTTTCAACTTCTAAAAAGCCTTGGTTCGCCAAATAATGTCGAATGTCTGAAATAACACGACTGCGCGTGCGCAAACGATCACGACTTTCTGGTGTGACAATTAAGTCGATATAACGTTGACGATAACGCTTTTCAATATCGGTCAGCCCATGATATTTTTCTGGCAAAGGAAGCAAGGACTTGCACAACAATTCCATGTTTTGCGTATTGATTGTTAATTCCCCGCGTTTTGTACGACGTACAATCCCTTCGATTCCAATCCAATCCCCAATATCCAAAAGTTTGGCAATGGCAATTATTTCTTCGCTAACACCATTTTTATGTGTGAAAACTTGAATACGCCCTGATTCATCCAAAAGATCAATAAACATGCCACTGTTGCGAATGGCCATGACGCGGCCTGCAATACGGACAACATCTGTTGTCTCTGTATCGTCTTTTAAATCTTTATATTTTTCATGTAAATCAGTTGCAATGCCGGTACGTTTATATTTGTAAGGGTAGGGGTTAATCCCCATTTCCTTAAATTTTTCAATTTTTTGTAAACGGACATCACGCAATTGATTTTCTGTTGATACTTTTTCTGTCATCTTAGCTTATAATTTTCTTTTCTTGTAAAAGGGTTTGTAATTCACCGTCTTTATGCATTTCGCGTATAATATCGCATCCGCCGACAAATTCTTGTTTTATATAAAGTTGGGGAATGGTTGGCCAATCACTAAATTCTTTGATGCCTTGGCGAATTTCTGGGTCTTCCATCACATTTACATGATGAAAATCAATTTCTAAATTTTGAAGAATTTGGGATACAGCAGATGAAAATCCACACATAGGAAAACTGGGTGTCCCCTTCATAAACAAGACGACATCATTATCTTTAATGTGTTTTTCAATTAAGTTAAAAATTGGAGGTGTTTCCATTATATCCTCATCTTTTTTCAGTTTTTAATGCCATAGCATGGAGGGTGCTTCCCATATGCCCTTTTAGTGCTTTGTACACCATTTGGTGTTGTTGCACGCGTGATTTGCCTTCAAAAGCTGATGAAATTACTTTGACCGCATAGTGATCACCGTCACCAGCCAGGTCTTGTATTTTAACGTCAGCATCAGGCAGCGCCTCTTTAATATATTGAACAATTTCAGTTGCGGCTAAAGCCATTTTTATACCTTATCACTAAGTTTGTAAATGTCTTGTTTTGATTCTATTTTAGAATCTTTACTTGGGTTATCTGTATGTTGGGGTAAAAGTTTCAGGCGTTCTGTCACTTCAAGCAAGCTGATATACCTGAATCTAAATTTATGATCTGTCGTGTCTTCCCACAAACGACAGGTCTTGGGCGTGATTTCATTGCCCAGCATTACCTGAATATCATCTTCATCATAAGAAAAATGACGGCCGAAACTTAAACTAAAATTTGCCAGACTGATTTTAACACCAGAAAATAATCCGCTTAAGAAATCGTTTGTTCGATAGGCAATTTCTTCAATCTGTTTGATTTCTTCATCTGTTGCCCAGCCCATGTTTTCAATGTGGGAACGGCTTATCAGGCACATGCTTTCTGAATCGGTATCTTCAAAAGCATCAATATAATATTCAAGGAGCGGTTTGTGAAGCTTGCTGCCTTCAATCAAGCCAAACTTGCGCATCATATTTCCGGCAGCATAATTACGGATAACAACACGGAAAGGAAACATGTCCAAACAATGAACCAATTGTTCACGCATATTCAACTGATTAATCAGATGGGTTGGGATGTTTAAACCTGATAATTTTTGCATGATAAAACTGGAAACAGTGTTATGCAAAATACCATTGCCATGAATAGGACCATAGGATGATAGTTGAATCAAAGAAGTCGGCCCATCTTTGAATTGTAAAATCAGGGCATTAGAATCACTACATTCATAAATTTTCTTGTTGTTGCCTTCGAAAATTAATTTGCCTTTTTGCATTAATATATCCAATTTAATCTATATGGTTAAGTATGCTTTATACATAAAGCTTTTATTAGATTTTTCAACTACTTATATCAAATATTAAATAAATAATTACTTATAAGAAATGGATTTTTCCAAAGCTTTCATCATTGTTTCCCCGATCATTGCGGGCGAATTGGAAACAATAACGCCAGCCCTTTCTAAGGCTTCGATTTTGCTTTCTGCCCCGCCTTGCCCACTAGAAATAATGGCACCTGCATGGCCCATGGTACGACCTTTGGGGGCTGTGAGACCAGCAATGAAAGCAACAACAGGCTTTTTATTTTTCTGGGATTTAATAAATTCAGCGGCGTCTTCTTCAGCATTTCCGCCAATTTCCCCAATCATAACGATTGCCTCTGTTTCTGGGTCGGCATAAAATAATTCCAAGCAATCAACAAAATTCAATCCATTGACTGGATCGCCGCCAATTCCAATACAAGTACTTTGCCCAAGGCCTGCCTCGGTTGTTTGATGAACGGCTTCGTAAGTTAAGGTTCCAGACCTGGATACAATCCCGATTTTCCCTGGTTTATGAATATAGCCAGGCATAATGCCGATTTTACATTGACCAGGCGTTATGATGCCGGGACAGTTTGGCCCAATTAACGTTGTTTTTGATCCGATCAAGGCGCGTTTTACTTTGACCATATCTAAAACAGGAATACCTTCGGTAATACAAATAACTAAAGGGATTTCGGCGTCAATGGCTTCTAAAATAGATTCGGCTGCAAAAGGGGCAGGGACATATATAACAGACGCATCAGCTTTGGTTTTTTCCTTGGCATCAATAACCGAATCAAAAACGGGCAAGCCAAGGTGGGTTGATCCGCCTTTGCCAGGTGTTACCCCGCCCACCATTTTTGTGCCATATTCAATGGCTTGTTCTGAATGAAAGGTTCCTTGATTGCCTGTGAACCCTTGGCAAATAACTTTTGTGTTTTTATGAATAAGGACTGACATTATTTCCCCCCTTTGACGGCAGAAACAATTTCTTTTGCTGCGTCATCCAAGCCATCGGCTGTGGTAATTTTTAAACCGGATTTACTTAATAATTCTTTCCCTTTATCCACGTTGGTTCCTTGCAAGCGAACAACCAGCGGCACAGATAATTTTGTTTCTTTGGCTGCAGCAATGATACCTTCGGCAATTACATCACATTTCATAATACCGCCAAAAATATTAACCAAGATGCCTTTGACATTTGGATCGGCTAAAATAATCTTAAAGGCTTCGGTTACCCTTTCCTTGGTGGCACTGCCCCCAACGTCCAAAAAGTTTGCCGGATCTCCGCCGTGTAATTTTATAATATCCATTGTGGCCATGGCCAGTCCGGCCCCATTGACCATACAGCCAATATTACCATCTAAGGAAATATAATTTAGATCATATTCACTGGCTTCAACTTCTTTTGGGTCTTCTTCATCAATGTCGCGGTACCCTTTAATATCAGGATGACGGAACAAGGCGTTGCTATCGAAAGACATCTTTGCATCCAGGGCATACAGATCATCTTGCTTTGTAATCACCAATGGATTGATTTCAAGTAACGAGGCATCACAGTCGACAAAAGCTTTGTAACTATTTTCAACAAAGCTTCCCATAAGTTTGGAGGCGGATTTTGGAATACCCAAGGCTTTGTTTAAATAACGGATATGATGGCCACAAACACCAGTCACAGGATCAATCGTGATTTTGAATATTTTTTCCGGCGTTTTTCCGGCAACTTCTTCAATATCCATTCCCCCTTCAGAGGAAGCAACAATCGTCACGCGTTTTGTTTCGCGATCAACCAGCAAGCTGTAATAAAGTTCTGTTTTAATATCGCAGCCACTTTCGACGTAAACAAAGCGAACTTTTTTGCCTTCTTTTGACGTTTGGGGGGTGACAAGATTCATTCCAATCATGTTTTTGGTCAGGTCCCCAACTTCTTCAACAGATTTTGCCAGTTTAATACCGCCGCCTTTACCCCGCCCGCCGGCATGAACTTGGGCTTTTATCACCCATAGATTCGAAGGGATATCTCTGGCAGCTTCCATGGCTTCCTTGGCATTTAATGCCACAGATCCTGGAAGGACAGGGACATGGAATTTTCTTAATAATTGTTTTGCCTGGTATTCATGAACGTTCATCTTAGAACCTTTCTAATTAACAGAAGTCAGTAATTTTTTGACAGCACTTATTGAGTTATCAAAGGCGGATTTTTCTTCGGCATTTAAGGGAAATTCAATAACTTTTTCGACGCCATTCTTGCCAATAACAGCAGGCACACCAACGTATAAATCTTTGATGCCATATTCTCCGTTTAATTTTGCGGCACAGGGTAGAATTCGGCGCTTATCTTTTAAGTACGATTCCGCCATTTCAATGGCCGCGGCAGCAGGGGCATAAAAGGCCGACCCTGTTTTCAAAAGACCCACAATTTCGCCGCCCCCTTTACGGGTACGATCAACAATTGCGTCTAATTTATCTTGGGTTGTCCAACCCATTTTAACAGTTTCAGGCAAAGGAACCCCACCGACACTTGAAAACCGAAGAAGCGGAACCATCGTATCACCATGGCCCCCCATAACAGTGGCAACCACGTCTTTTGCAGAAACGTTATATTCTTCAGCAAGGAAACTACGAAAGCGCGAACTATCAAGAATACCTGCCATGCCCACAACTTTATTGGCAGGCAGACCGGATTCATGTTGCATAACCCACACCATAACATCCAGTGGGTTGGTAATAACGATAACAAAGGCTTTTGGGCAATATTTTTTAATATTTTGGGCGACACTGCGGATGACTTTTTGATTGATTTCTATTAAATCATCGCGACTCATCCCCGGTTTTCGGGGGCTTCCCGCGGTGACAATCACAACATCAGCGTCTTTCATATCTGCCATGTTATTGCTGCCATGAATATGGCTATCAAATCCTTCAACAGGGCCTACTTGGTTTAGGTCCAGCCCTTTTCCTTGGGGGATGCCTTCGGTTATATCAAGTAAAATGACATCGCCTAAGTCTTTCATTCCGGCTAAAAAAGCCAATGTTCCGCCGATATTTCCTGAGCCAACTAAAGCAATTTTCTTACGCATAATGTCCCCCTTAAAATGAAATTTTAAACGCCAGTAGAGCCAAAACCGCCTGATCCACGACCGGTTTCATCTTCTGATAGGTCAGAAGTTTCTTGCCATTTGGCTTGAACCACGGGCGCAATAACCATCTGGGCAATCCGCATCCCACGTGAGATGACCAAGTCTTCTTCGCCCATATTAATCATGATGGCTTTGATTTCCCCACGATAGTCCGCATCAATAGTGCCAGGAGCATTCAAAACAACCAAGCCTTGTTTGGCGCTTAGTCCTGATCTGGAACGAATTTGGGCTTCGAAATTATGGGGTAAGGCAATGGCAATGCCGCAAGGAACAACAGCACGTTCCCCAGAAATTAAATGAACATCTTGATCAATGGCGGCAACTAAATCGGCACCGGCACTTTGTTCCGTTCCATAGACAGGCAAGGGAAGTCCCTTGCCATTGTCTAAAACTTTAATCCGAATATCAGTCATTTAAAAGACCGGGTAACTGATGTAAGGGTTTAATCCACGTAGCATCAGGCCACCGGTTTCATCGCCAGCCGTTTGATATTTTTGACAGAAATCATCAGGAACGGGTAAATGATTCCAATCTATCTTTTTAAATTCACGGATTGTATTTTTACCAAGGGTTAATTTTCTATCTTTTAAGGATGCTTTGATCACATAATCCCCTTCTTTTGCATCCCTGTCCGCAACAGCAGATAAGGATAGACGAGCCATTTGTTCACTGGATGCATCCAAGGTACCGGATTTAACCATGTTTTGGGTCATTTTATCAAAGTCATCCAAAACAAGTTTGGCTTCAATTTCAGGGAAACCGTCTTTAATTTTGAAGGCGGTTTCTAATTCCAATTTAAAGTCACCCATTTTAATTTCAATTTCACCTGATAGGCCAGCTTTTGTGTCTTCAAGTTCTTTCACAAGATCACCAACTGGTGGCAAGCGCCCTTCTTTTGATTGACAGCTTTCATTGATTTTTTTATTTAAATCTTCATTTAATTCATTAAGGGCGGCCATTAAATCTTCGTTAGATTTAAACTTGGACACAATTTTCCCTTTAACTTTTACCCTATCAACAATAAACGGAGTGGCGGGATTTGTATCAATTTCAACTTTCTTGAAAGTTAAAACCCCTGTTAATTCAGTATTTTTATCTTTTTGCTTCACATCTTCTTCTGATGAAATTTCTTGAACTTTCATGATTGCCTTTTTGGCAGCAGCTGAATAAAGGGATAAACCTTTTATTTGCAAGCCTTTTTGAACAAGTTTACTGTCTTTGTCCAAACCAATATCCATGCCCATTTTTTCAAAGGAGAATGTTACGGAATCCTTGTCTCCTTTCAGGGACAAGCCGATATCTCCAGTTATTTCAACGTGTCCTGGATTAAAGATCCAAGCAGATGCCTTTATATTTTTACCGGAATAGGTAATTGTGGATCCATTCTTTTCGATTGTTCCTTCTAAAGATTCTGTGTTTTGGGTGATTTTAAAAGGAAATCCGGAATAAGAAGGTTCGCTACGATCAAGCGTAAAGCCGTCTTTTTCAAGAAGTTCTTTTGCCTTTATATCAAATTCTTTGAATTTTTGCACGCCCGCATACCAAGCAATGGCGGATCCTACAAGAATTATTCCTGCAGCAGCTGCAATAAATTTGACTAATTTGTTTTGTGATTTCTTTTTGGCCATGTTAACCCCTTATAAATTAATTTGATTTGACAATATCATTCTTGTAAAAACTTTTCAACCTCAAGTGCGGCCATGCATCCTTGGCCTGCTGCGGTTACAGCTTGACGGTATACTTTGTCTTGAACATCTCCGGCAGCAAAAATACCTTTGACACTTGTTTTTGTGCCACCTTTTTCAACCACAAGGTACCCTTCTGAATCCATATCCAGTTTGCCTTTGAATATTTCTGTTGCAGGATCGTGTCCAATGGCAACAAATAATCCATCTACTTTGATTTCTTTTGTTTTGCTGTCTAGGGTGCTTTTTAGGCGCAGGCCTGTCACTGCTTTTGGCCCATCTTTTCCAAGAACTTCATCCAGTTCATGGTTCCACTCAACTTTAATATTTTTGGTGTTCAAAAGTTTATCTTGTAAAACTTTTTCAGACCGCAATTTATCGCGACGGTGGATCAACGTAACGGAATTGCAAATTTTTGAAAGATAAATGGCCTCTTCAACAGCGGAATTCCCCCCGCCGATAACAGCCACATCTTGGCCTTTAAAGAAAATCCCATCACAAGTTGCGCAGGCAGAAACGCCAAACCCTTTGAATTTTTCTTCACTTTCCAGTCCAAGCCAGCGGGCTTTGGCCCCTGTGCAGACGATAACAGCCTTTGCCACATATTCATTAATATCCCCCTTACAGGTGAAAGGGGTCTTGGAAAAATCAACAGTATTAATGTAGTCAAAAATAATTTCGGTCCCAACGTTCTTGGCTTGTTTTTCCATTTGTTCCATCAACCAAGGGCCTTGGATGGCATTTTCATAGCCAGGATAGTTTTCAACATCTGTCGTGATCATAAGTTGACCCCCTGGTTCTGCCCCTGTTACCAATACAGGGTTTAAGCCTGCCCGGGCGGCATAAATTGCTGCGGTGTATCCTGCAGGTCCGCTTCCGATAATTAATAAGTCAGTTTTCTTTTGGTCAGCCATAGATAATCCCTTAATGAAAAAATTGATATTTATTTATAACAGACTTATGAATCGAAAATCAATTCTATGTTCAGTAAAAATTGAACTTATTTTTCTTGTAAAGACGCTGTCGATCTAATATTTTAAAGTTCAGTAAGTAATAAATAAATTTAAGGACACATAAATGGCCAACACAATCATAAATGCAACAGACAGTAACTTTGAAACAGAAGTATTGAAATCAGACAAGCCAGTATTGGTTGATTTTTGGGCGCCTTGGTGTGGCCCATGTCGCATGCTTTCCCCGATTATTGATAAAGTGAACGAGGACATTGGCGAAACAGTTAAAATCGTTAAGTTGGATATTGATTCCAATCCAGATACACCAGCCAGCTTGGGTGTGCGCGGGGTTCCAACTTTGATGGTTTTTAAAAACGGTCAAGTGGTTGGGTCCAGAACAGGCGTTCTGCCCGAAACGACGTTAAAAGACTGGATTCAAAGTCTTTAATACTTTGTTTGCAAGATGAAAGCCGCACAGTACGTGCGGCTTTCGTTATAGGTAATAGTTTACTTGACAACCAAAGGGGAATAACGGCTTACTTGACTGTAAGAAAGGTTAAGGTATGGAATACATTATAAAAATTCCTGTGGCGTTCAAACGATACGTAGATGTTATTGAAGATGGTCTTCGTACCTTGTTAAAAGATCCACAATGGTTTCCTTTTAGCCTTGTTGAACATGCCTGTTATGTCCGAATAAGCTTGACACCTAAGGCCGTGGAATATCTTGAACAGATCAAAAAAACCCGCAAGGCCAAAGGGATTGAAGACGAACGTATTTTGCAAACAGCCTTGATGTATGCCAAAAATGATCGGGATCGTCCCATTACAAAATATTGCCCTTTTGTTGGGTGACTAGGGTTAAATTCTGGTTTTTAAGACACCGTTATTTTTGGGTATATGTCTTTGAAAATCATTTTTTAACTAGTCAAGTTTAAAACTTTATGATACCAAGACAAATATTGCTTATTTTAAGATTTTGATAATAAAAAGGAAAAAACATGTCAAACACTATTGAAGAAAGAGTAGTTAAAATTGTATCTGAAAAGCTTAGCGATCAAAGTAAAAAGATTACAAGCGATGCCAGTTTTATTGATGATCTTGGTTTTGATAGCTTAGACACAGTGGAACTTGTTATGGCATTCGAAGAAGAATTTGATGTTGAAATTCCAGATGATGCAGCAGAAAAAATTCAAACAATCAAAGATGCTGTAAGTTTTATTGAAAAAGCTAATTAATTAAAACAGCTTTTTAAGGCAGGTAAAATAAGGTTATGAGACGCGTTGTAGTTACAGGTATTGGACTTGTTAGCCCCTTAGCATACGGGGTTGACCATTCGTGGAAAAAATTGATTAATTCAGAATCCGGGATTGGAAAAATTCAGCTATGTCGGTCTGATGACCTTGCTTGCCAAATTGCAGGGGAAGTTCCTGAATCAAAGGATGAAGATGCGGCAAGCAGAGGCTTGTTAAATCTTGATTCAATGATAGAACCCAAAAATCAACGCAAAATGGGTCGGTTTATTGCCCATGCAATTGCGGCTTCGGAAGAAGCCGTTGCAGATTCAGGTTGGAAAGCAATCGACAGAGAAGCCCAAGAACGCACAGGTGTTTTAATCGGTGCAGGTATTGGCGGTTTAGATAATATCTATGAAAATGCTGTTGCTTTGCATGAAAAGGGACCACGGCGTGTCAGCCCTTATTTCATTATTTCTTCTTTGATTAATGAAGCATCTGGGAATGTTTCCATTCGTCATGGCTTTAGAGGCCCAAATCACTCTGTTGTGACAGCTTGTTCGACAGGGGCGCATGCGATTGGGGATGCTGCACGTCTAATTCAATTAGACGACGCTGATGTTATGTTGGCTGGCGGGACAGAAGCTTGCGTTGGTCGTTTAGGGATGAGTGGATTTTCAGCCATTCGCGCCCTGTCAACAAAGTATAATGATGACCCCACAGCTGGGTCTCGTCCATGGGATGAAGGCCGCGATGGTTTCGTTATGGGCGAAGGGGCAGGGGTTCTTGTTCTGGAAGAATTGGAACACGCGAAAAAGCGTGGGGCCAAAATTTATTGTGAAGTTTCTGGGTATGGACTTTCTGGCGATGCCTATCACGTGACAGCACCAGCTGAAGATGGCGATGGGGCTTACAGAGCCATGAAAGGTGCTTTGCGTAGTGCCAAGTTAAATGTGGAAGATATCGATTATATTAACGCCCATGGGACGTCAACACCTAAGGGTGATATGATTGAAATTACAGCGATAAAAAAATTATTTGAAAATAAACTAGATGGCTTTTCCATGTCATCAACAAAGTCATCAACGGGACATTTGTTGGGGGCTGCGGGGGCTGTTGAGGCAATTTTCTGTATTAAAGCTTTGCAAAACCAAATTGTGCCGCCAACATTAAACCTATATAATCCATCAGAAGGAACAGAAGGCATTGATCTTGTTCCGTTGAAAGCAAAAGAACGCAAAATCAAAGCAACACTTTCAAATTCATTTGGATTTGGGGGAACAAACGCCAGCTTGATCTTTACAGAATTTAAGTAACTTATCACCCTGATTCTTGGTCGATCGACAAGAATTTATCATCCTGTGTATAAGTTTACGAATTGGATGACGAACCCATCTCTTTGTTCCATACGACTCCCTCTCACTTTATTACCCCGCACTTGATGCGGGACCCAGAGCGGGATTCACCAGACACAACCCGCCTGCCGTTTAGTTTATAACTGGATTCCGGATCAAGTCCGGGACGACGATACGTATAAGATCACCGGGGTATAATCATTCGTCATTAATCTTATGACAGCCCTCCAAACCTCGTCATTCTGGTGCTTGACACCAGGATCCAGGGCCGTAATCACCGGATACAACCCGCCTGCCGTTTAGATTATGACTGGATTCCGGATCAAGTCCGGAATGACAATTGAGAGGATCTGTCTTTGCATAGAAATCGTCGCCCCGCACTTGACACGGGGTCCAGATCATAGGTTACCGAGTTCGACGCGTCTGCCTTTTAGTTTATGATGACCCTATCTTATTTCGTCATTCTGGTGCTTGACACCAGAATCCAGCCCCATTCTTTACCAGGTTTCCCGTTAAAGTCGCCCAAAATCTGGACATATTGACACAAGTATGGTTAACCTCAGCCAATGGGTTTTTTCGCTTTGCTTCATAATTGCGTTAAAGTGCCTAAAAAATAGGCACGAAAAATCGCGAAAAATAATTTTTTTATTAAAAAAGTACCTACATGCGCATGGCTTAGGCAAAACAGGCCCAACCAATTAATGCGGGTTACAGGACAGTAATTATAATAACCAACTGAAATAACTGACTTATTTATCCATGCGTAAAACGCATACCATTTCCCGTTAATTTTATCCAGCCCCCCTTCATTGTCATCCCGGACTTGATCCGGGATCAAGTCATAATCTAAAAGCAGGCGAGTTGCATCCGGTGAATGCCGCCTTGGACCTTGGTGTCAAGCATCAGGGCGACGGTTTTATGCAAAGACAGACCCTCTTCATTGTCATTCCGGACTTGATCCGGAATCCACAGCGGTGCTTACCCCAGATACCTTGTCTGTCAGAGATACATGGATTCTGAACTAAATTCAGAATTGTGACAAAAATTGTTTCCGGTGAACATCGCTTTAATCCGGAATACATTAAGGTTAATGTCTTGGAAAGTCATATTTTAAAAGGATTTCTGTTTAAATTTTTGCAGACATAGGGTAGTCTTACTAAAGCAATAAAAACAAACACTAAGGGGCTAATGACTTTGCGGGATTGGAAAAAGACCTGGAAATTTTTGAAATATCACTTTGAACATGATATCAGTTTGCGTATTGCGACATTTCTTGTCGGGATTTTTCTTTATATTATTTTTGGGGTTGCAGGTTATTTTTTTAGTTCAGGCCCGTTAACAGAAGAATTAAATTTTGAAGTTCGTCGCGGGCGAACCCTTTCTGATATTTCCAGCAAGCTATATAAACAGGGTATTATCCGGTCGGAATCTTTATTTGAATACGGCGTTTATTTTCAAGGTCTTGAAGGGGATTTAAAAGCTGGGGATTATATTCTGTACCCAGGAATTACCCCAGCAGAAATCACCAATATGATTGTCAATGCCAAAGGGCGTTATTATAAAATTATGTTCCCAGAGGGACTGACAAATCATCAAATATTCTTGATTATGGAACAAGCACCGTTTTTAACAAAAGATGATTATATCGACCCCATGGAAGGAACGCTGTTCCCTGATACGTATACTGTTTCAAAGGGGACGCGGTATTCAACCTTGGTGCATGTGATGCAAAAGGAAATGAAAAAAATTCTGAAAGATCTTTGGAATAAAAGGAAGCCAGGTCTGCCGTTTGCATCCCCTTTCGAAGCATTGACTTTGGCTTCTATCGTAGAACGCGAAGCGTTACTGAAACGTGAATTGCCAATGATTGCAGGGGTTTATCTGAATCGCCTGAAAAAAGGCATGCGCTTGCAAGCCGACCCAACGGCAATTTATGGCCTTACAAACGGAACAGGGGTTATGGAACGGCGGTTAAGAGGTAAGGATATGCGCAGTGATAATATTTTTAATACCTATCGCATTAATGGTCTGCCTCCAACGCCTATTGCTGCCCCGTCCCAAGCCGCATTAGAAGCTGTTTTGGTTCACCCAGCTGAAACAGATGCTTTATTCTTTGTGGCCGATGGAAAAGGCGGGCATGTCTTTACCAAAGAATTCAAGGATCACAAAAAACATATCAAAGCATTGGTCAAAAAACTTCGGTCCAGAAAAGCTATTAAGAAGAACTAAGAAAGCCCCAGGTTTGGGGCTTTTTTTATGACATCAAATTCAAAATCTCACATCCGATAACCCAAAAGGCAAAGACAAAACCAAAGGCAATGGCAACAGGGTTTTGGGTGATTTTATAAAAGACTTTTGGATTTTGTTGATTTGATTTTATCAATAAATACAAAGGCAAGATTAAGGCAATCACAGCCAAGATCATGCCCGCAAAACTTAAGGCCCCAATAAAGATATCTTGATAATTTGTTGCAATAAAATAAGCCGGTAAAACAGCCAACAAAGTGCTGATAATATATTTCAGACGCGCAGGGGTTTTCGCAGGCCATTTAAGAATACTTTCCAAGGCGGTGCTTAAGCCAATACCAACACCGATAAAGGATGTTATGACGGCCAAGCTGATAATCGCCCAGAATAACAGGCGCAGGTTCCCCCAGGCAATAATATTGGACAGCGCTGTCATCAGCTCTGTTATATCAATACTGCTTGTTAACATTTTTGAATAAATTACAGGGTCATGTTTATATAGAACACCAAGAATACTGCCTGTCCAAAAAAGGTATATAAGGGCTGTCAGGGAACTTCCCCAAAAAAAGGCGCGCTTTAATTTAACTTTGTCCCTATTACAGTAATTTGTCAGTGTATGGAAAATAACCTGAAAGCCAAAGGCCGTGAACATAATGGGGGTTATCTTTGTCCAAGGTTTTAATTGATTGGTGGATTCTTCCCAAAGGGGCAGGTAGACAGGGTCCACATCCATCAGAAAAGCGCAGGATACAATAATCATGATGCCAACAAGGCCATAAAACAGAACCCGGTTAATTTGATCAATCCATTTTAAATGAAAGCATAGAATAATAAAATTAACAGAAAGATAAAGTTTATTAACAATGCCTTTGGACATATCAAAGCCAAATGATTGCAGAATTTTGTATGTAACGGAGGTACCCGCACTGAAATAGGCGGATAGTAAGGCATACATTAATAAAACAAGACTTATATTTCCGATTAATTGTGCCATATGGCCACTGAAATATTTCCCAAGATTTCCCAGCGGTAGGCCTTTGCCAACCCGTAGGTTTAATTCAAGGCTGACGATGGCTGAAAAATACATAACGCCCCACACGATGGCCATATACCAAAGTGTATTGATAATACCCAATTGACTTAGGGTGATGGGCAAGGCCAATGTTCCAACACCAATAGATGTGCCGGCAACCAAGCAAATAGATCCGATTAATTGTTTCATTTCAACATACCTTATGAATTTTGCTTAATTTATCATTTAATTTGAATTTTTGTAATAAGAATTTTTACGTGCAAGACGGTATGAAAAATATGTGAAATGTTTTAAGTAATTTATTTTTCATCTTCTACGGTTAACAGATGTTTTTTAAGGGAATTAACATTTTCGATGGCTTCGTGTAGGGCGTTACTTAAAGGACGAAGGGTTATTTCTTTGTCAGAATCAGAAATAAAGGTACGAACCCCCATATTTGTCAACGTATTCATTAAATAGCGCATGTATTGAATGACTTCTGATTGAAAGGCTAAGATCAGGGCAATATGGGCCCGCCATTTTTTATTTTTTCCGTAATCATGGTCAGCATATCCAGGGACATTTTCAATTCCTAAAGATGTCTTTCCAGAAATGGGGTCAGTCTTTTCCTTAAACATGCCTGCCTGTCTTAAAATTGATTCAACTTCGGTTTCTGTAAGATTGTCCCGGGCATTTTGAAAAATATAATAAAATTCAGGATCATCTTGACCACTGTTGCTGAAAAATTTTTGTAAGTCATACATGGCATTGGTCACGTCGTCTTCTATATTAACATTGGCATTGGCCTTGTCATTTTCTTTGTTTGAAAAATAAGGAAGGCTATCCCTAATTAGTTTTAAATCTTTAAAGACTTCTTCCAGTCTTGGATCTTTTTTTGCAATAGAGATATATCCTTTTTGGGCTGAAAAGGCATCAGATGTTTGTAAAATAAAAAGGGTAAAAAAAACGAAGCATAAATTCTTTAACATTGGACTCTCCTGTTCCAAATAACTTTGCCATAGAAAAAGGGGTGTTGCAAGATACACCTTACAAAACACCCATAATTACTTAGTCGCTGCAGCCCTTCAGTTTATTCATCTGCCTCAGGTGCCTTCTGAAGGTGTGTCAGTAAGAAGGGCATCAAGACCTTCTTCAATTCTATTAAGTTCTTCGGTTAAAGGGTCTTCTTCCAATATACCTTCTCCAGTCAGTTTTTCTAAACGTTCTGCAACACGAAAGTGAAAATTTTCTGGGTTTGAAACCATCCATTCAACCAGAGCGGTAATAGACCTTGGATGGTCTTTAAGGTTATCAAACACAGGCCCCCAAAAGACAAATCTTTCTTTTGTGCTTCTGACTACGCGGGCTATTTTGGGGTCTAAGGTTATGTCCGCTGGCCGATATCTTGCAAGCAACAAGTGTGGAGGGGTAAGTCTACGCCCAGCGGGATTTTCATCACGGAGTGCCCTGGCGGCGTGCCTTGATATTTCTGTTCTTAAGGCCCTTCTTTGTCTGTTTGCAGCGTCAAAGGCATCTTTATGCGCGGCCCGTCTTGCAGCTTTGGCTTGTCTATATCTGTTTAAAAGCGAAATTTCAGATTTTGTCTTTGTTTCTTCTACTTCAAAAGGGACAGAGGATCTGCGCGCGTTTCTTTCTTGACGGTTCCTTATTTTCCAGGGATCAGGCATTTTTAAAGTATCTGATATGGGCCTTCTTTTTTTACGGTTTTGTCGTAATGCCTTAACAGCCTTTGATTGACGACCTTTGAAAAAACGTTCTGCGGCAATTTTTTTATAGGACCCATTCCAGCGTGCCTCTTCATAGCTTTCTGCTGTCATGGCGCTACTCGGTTCTGGAAAAAGTAATACTGTGAATAAAAGTAAGAAAATTTTCATTTTTGCCTCCGCTATTAATATATTTCCCTGATCTAATCGTAGGGTCTAAAAGGCAAGGGGATCAAATATTTTATTTTTAGATGTATATTTTATGTTCACCTAGACAGAATATTGAAATAACTATATTATGAATCATTAAAAATTAATTATTTTTATATACTTCCTGATTATTCAACTTGTTTCCCCTGGATGATGGCGCAAACTATGGATAGAGGCTGCAAAGTGCGTCTATCCATCATAAGTTGTATTATTCATTTGTTGGTGTCCATTTCTTTGTCTATGAGAAAGTATTGAACATCAACAGTAGTTAGTTAGATATGGAAAAAACGGCTTTTGCGGCTTCTATTATTACCTAATGGCCGTTCAATTCCTTTAGCCTTAGTAACTTTATGTACGCATCGATCCCATAGGCTATAATAGTATTATAAGCATTTCTAATAGGTGATAGAGGTCTTAGGCTTAGGATTGCATCGTGGATTGATTTTTTTGAAATTGGATCAAGGGTTATTTTCATAAAATAAAGAAAACATGCAGGATCTGTTTCAATTCTTTTGAGATGATGAACATACAAATTAAATATTTCAATTGCGTAAATGCTTTTGCCGGAGCAGGCTTTTTCGGCAAAAATTGCTGAAAAAATAGGAAGGACCCCATCTTCATCAGGAATAAATAAAAGTTCTGGAATCTTTTTTACCAATAAACGGAATGTAGGAAAGTCTGCCATCTCATCATTGATAACTTTTGTCAAAGCTGTTTGCCCATCAAAATCTTTTTTCATCCTACCTTCATATGCTATTTCTGGCAGCATTACTAATAAATAGGGGGCTGCTGATTCGCCATCTCTGGCTAAATCCATTGCGGCGGGAAGGCTATCAATCCTTGGGAGTGGCGGCGGCATGGCTACGGTACTTTTTTCCAGGAAATCTTCAGGCTTTACATCTAAAGGAATGGCAACCCCATGAAGTCTTGCATGTATTGCCAGCCTTACATTATTAAGGTCATCGCTGCCTGCAGAAAATTTTTTCTCAATTAAGGGGCTGTCAACTTCTGCCGCTGCCCCAAAACAATCGTGTATGTTAATTAAAGTTAAACTAACAAACAAAAACGTTAATATCTTCATCTCAATAATCCTCTATACCTATATTATATATAGAAAATAGATATAGAGAATCAAGGGTATTAAGTTAAATCAATAAATAAAAAAGGGGCGCATCTTTATTCTTGCCACCCCTTTTTATAGTTATATTTTTTTCAAGATTGCCGGTAACGAATCAATCAAATATTTTATAATTTTCTTTCAACTGTAATGACTGTATGGGACTTGGGCCCTTTTGTATTGGCAAAGCCTTCTTCTAAAGATTCCATTAACTCAGGCAGGGCATCTAAAAAGTTTGATTCAAACGTGTCCATTTCAATGGTGATTGTTTTCGTTTCGCGTCCACAAATTAAATCTTCCATTGTGATATTTATTCTATGACGCCACATTTGTAATTTTTCAGGGTCTTGTTCGTATTTCCCTTTTCTGCGAATAACAGGGGCTTCATTACTGACATCAGCGGCTTCGTGATTAATTGTTACCAGCATAGTGGCCGGTTTTTTTGATTCTTCAACAAGATCATAACCATCTTGTTTTAAATTATTCTTAAGCCACGTATTGATTCCTGAATAAATATTGGAATCTATGTTGTAGATATTTTCGCTAACTTCTACAACTTTATCATTTGAACAATTTGGATGTGACAGATCTATATAATTTGCCATATCATAAGAACAAGAGCTTAATCCAAGTGTCAGAAAAAGAATTTTAACGGCTTTATACATGGTTTTTCCCTATTATTTTACGTTGCGCCAAACAGATCGATAAACAAAATACATTAACATGCTAAATACTATCAGATAAAGTATAACCTTTAAACCCATTTGTCGTCTGGCCTCAAGTTCTGGTGCTGATGCCCAAGATAAAAAGGTTACAACATCTTTTGACATTTGGTCTACAGTGGCGGGTGTTCCATCCACATAGGTTACCTGGCCATCAACCAATGGTGGCGGCATTGAAATTTGTCCGCCTTCAAAATAGGGGTTATATGACTTGCCTTCAAACAATGTGATATCTGTTGGGGCCGATCCATAGCCAGTCAATAAAGAATGAACATAGTTTGCCCCATCTTCGCGCCCTTTTATGATCAAAGACAAGTCAACAGGAAACGCGCCCCCATTGGATGCCCTTGCGGCCTGTTCATTTGGAAAAGGATTTGGAAAAGAATCCCCAGGTAAGGCAGGGCGATCAAACATTTCACCTTCGTCATTGGGGCCATCTTTAATGCTATAGTCTGCGGCAATAGCTTTGATTTCTTTATCATTGAATCCAAGGGCAGACAGTTCCCGGAACCGAATATGGCTTAGTTCATGACAGGCAGAACAAACTTCTTTATAAACCTGAAAACCCCGTTGCATGGCAGATCGATCAAAGGTGCCTAAAGGGGTTGCAAAAGACCAATGAGTTTGTTCTGGTGGCCGGGTGGTGGCATCCGCCAAACAAGGGGGGGATATAATAAGTATGAAAATTATAAAAAGCCGGATCATTTTTTGCGCCTATTGTGTTCTCGTTTACAATATTCTGAAATTGAACTGGGGACTGTTAAGGGGCGTTCTAGCCAGCCAACCACGGGTAATATGATTAAAAAGTGGGCAAAGTAGTACAATGTCGCCAACCGACCAATAATCAAATACCAGCCTTGTGGAGGCTTTTGCCCAATCCAACCAAGAATAAGGCAGTTCAAAATAAAGACCCAAAACAAGGGGCGAAACATGGGGCGGTAAGCGGCACTTTTTATTTTTGATCGGTCCAACCAAGGCAGGAAGAATAAAACAGAAACAGCACTAAACATACCAATAACACCCCCCAGTTTATCAGGGAAGGAGCGCAATATGGCGTAAAAAGGCAAGAAATACCATTCAGGGGCAATATGGGGTGGGGTAACAAGTGGATTTGCTGGGTTATAGTTAACAGCTTCCATGAAAAAATTAGGGGCAAAGAAAACAAAACCGGCAAATACCAAAAGATATATGGTCAGTCCATATAAATCTTTCACTGTGTAATAAGGATGAAACGGGATTTGGTCTTCGGATTTTTTAACTTCAACACCGGAAGGGTTGTTAGACCCAAATTGATGAAGGCAAATAAGGTGTATGGCAACAAAGGCGACAATTAAAAATGGCAATAGATAATGCAAAACAAAAAACCGATGGAGGGTAGGGGCATCTACATTAGGTCCCCCTAAAAGCCACTGAACGATGCTGTCTCCAAACACGGGAATGGCAGAAAACAGGTTGGTAATAACTTTGGCCCCCCAGAAACTCATTTGCCCCCAAGGTAAGACATATCCCATAAAGGCCGTGGCCATCATTAATAAAAGAATTAAAACGCCAACGATCCACAAAAGTTCACGCGGGGCTTTGTAAGACCCATAATACATACTTCGGAACATATGCAGGTAAACCAGAATGAAAAAGAAAGACGCCCCGTTAACATGAATATAACGGATAAGCCATCCATAATTAACGTCCCGCATAATGCGTTCGATACTATTAAAGGCATCGGCCGGATCAGGATTGTAATGCATGCCCAAGGTTATGCCGCTGATAATCATGATTAAAAGGGTTATCCCTGCCAATGACCCTCCATTCCAAAGCCAGTTCAGGTTTTTGGGGGTGGGGTATTCATCCAAAGAATGACGAATAAATGTAAACACAGGCAATCTTTTATCAATCCACTTTGAAACTGGATTGTCATATAAAGGGCGACTGGGGCGTTGTGGGTGTTTTTTCTTAGTCATCAGTTACCCCTATTTTTATAGTGTTGTCATCAACAAACCGATAAGGTGGTATGGGTAGGTTTGTTGGCGCTGGTCCATGACAAACACGGCCAGATGTATCATATTGTGATCCGTGACAAGGACAAAGCCATCCCCCACAGTCACCACGCGGGTCTGTTGGTTTCTGGCCTAAAGGAACGCATCCTAAATGTGTGCAAACCCCCACAACAACCAACCATTCAGGCCTTTGCACCCTGGCTTTATCCGTTTCGGGGTCAATAAGTTGTTTTAGCGGGGTTTTTTCCGCTTCTTCAATTTCTTTGGGTGTTCTATGCCGGACAAATATAGGGGTTCCTTGCCACAAAACTGTTTTGCCACTTCCCTCTGGGATTTCTGTTAAGTCAACCTCAATAGAGGCTTGGGCAAGTGTATCAGCCGCTGGGTTCATGGAATCCATGAACGGCCAGACAGCAGACAACGCCCCAACTGAGCCAACAGCCCCAGCGGTTAACTTTAAGAAATCACGTCGTGTGTGTAAATTTTTTTTATTCTTTTTTTCTGTCATTTTTTTATCAACTTAAATATTTATAGCATTATCATTTTCTTTTTTATAGGCTAAAATTCAATCATAAAAAATAAAAAAAACCGCTTGTAAGGACAAGCGGTGAGTCTAAGTCTTAGGGAGAGGATAATTAATAGGGGGTTAATGCCATAAGTTCTTCCTTTAGGCGGAGCTTTCGCACTTTCATATCACGGATATAGGCGCTATCTGGCATCGGTCGATTTTGTTCACGTTTAAGCAAACAATCCAGATAATCATGCTTTTCTTGTAGACTATATATACGTTCTCTTATCGACATTTAAACCCTCCATTAACTATCTATACATAAAATCTAACACAAGAAAAACAGGGTGGTTACAAAAAAATATCCAGTATTATCAGGGGCATAGACGTGTTTGTCGGTAACTTCATGATTTATATGAATAATATTTTTTTCATAAGATCGGAGCCCTTGATAAATCTAATTTTTTGCATTTCATTTTAAGAAAAATTAAGATATAGTTAATGTAATTATTAACAAATTATGGAGAGGTTACTTATGAAAGTTACAAAAAAATTACTTCTATTGACTGTTGGGGCGACCCTTTTATTTTCATCCACAGATGCAGCTGCACGTGGGATCAATTGTCGGAAAAACCCAGATGGGTGTGAAAGACAAATTGCAGGCTTGGTTAATGCGTTAAAAGCAGAACGGGCAAAAAATTCAGAGGCAGCTCCTGCTGAAGCGGCAGATGAAAATGTAGCACCCACTGAACTTGAACGTGAACTGACAAGCCTTCAACAACGCATAGAAAACACGAAAGAGGTTCTTAAGAATCAGGGTCTTGCAAAAGGCATGAAAAAAGTGCGCACTTACACGGCTCGCATCCAAAGTCGTGCAGAAGGTGCATTGGCAAATGCGGAAAAGGGTTCTACTGTATATAGCGAATTGGAAAGCGTAAGGGCGCGGGCGAAAAATGCACTTGATGTTCTGGATGGCCTAAAAGGTAGAAGAGTTAATAAAAAAGAAATTAAAGCCGCTCAGGCAAAGCTTAGCAAAATATTTGATCGCATGAGTACACGTGCATCCAAGGCACAAGGTGACGAGGGTGAAGAAGTTTTTGAATTCTAGGCTTTAGATCAAGAAATTAAAATATAGTAACCAGTCCATAAAGGGATTGTAGGGGTAGTAGTTTGCGTAAAATAGTTTTGACATCGTTGCTTTTGTTAACAGGGTGTCCTGGATCGTCTACTACCTCTTCATCTGCGACAGCAGCCCCGGGGGTGTACACCCCAGGTGGTTCTGCCGGCAGATACAATTCGGGTGGTTCTGGTTCTTATTCCCAAAGGCCAAATAGATCAGGATATGCCCAACCTATTTCTAGAGGCTATGATTCTGGATCAAGCTATCGTTCTGGAGCACCATCTTATGGTGAAGACTCAGCCTACCCAAAATATGATAGTCAACCTTTGCAACAGCAACCTATTTCAAGTCCATTAATAGAATCTTATGGTTCGGGCCGTCATTATAATCCGGGAATTTCTGACACCATTGGATCTTCTTTAACAGAAGACCAAAGGGAACGAATTGTGGAACAATCCCTTAATGTTGATATCCCTGTTCAATCAGAAAACGGTTGGACAACATCAAAAATCAGGTTAAGTGAAATTTCAAAACTTGATATGCACCAAAGAATGTTGGTGTTACTGCAAACTGTTAAAAATTTAGAGGCCCAAATACAGCAGCGGCAAGGCCCTGGGGCGCAACCCCAAAACCAACAGATGCAAATGCAATTGCAAAACATGCAACGGCAGATGGCCCAGTTGCAGCAGCAGGGGCAAATTGCCCAATCCCAGCTAAGTCGGGTAACCGAAATAATACAGGCAGCGCCAGGGGAAGACCCAATGGTTAAACTGCAGACAATCATGGCATTGTCCCAAAAAGATGGAACAAGCAATAATGGTGATGCATCGAATGGATCTGAAACGCTTTATAATAAATTATTAACAGAATTGGGTGTGACAGATCAAAGTGAAGCCTATCAGAAAATTACAGAGCTACAAAAGTCTGCGGAAGCTGCAACAAATGCTGGAATAGTAAAAAGAGAACTTGAAGATAAAATTGGATCGGTTGAAGAAGCGTTGGGGGCAACAGAAGACGATGACCTAACGATAATGATTCAAGAAAACAACAAAGAAAAATCTGAGGCACTTAAAAAGCGGGATGTCTTGCAAACAAAACTTGATGCTTTGAAAGAATTGCTACCAGAGGGTTTGAAAGAAGGTGAAATTGCAGAGGGGGTCAAAACCCTTGCAAAAGCATACGAAGGGAACCCTGAATCTGTTAAGGATGAAATATCACAAGATGAAGATGATGCTGATGTTTCGCAGGATGAAGAAAAGGAAGAAGGGGACGTTGTTGCTGACGATAAAACAGCACATTCAGAAGATACAACCATCCTTAATAAAATTCTTTCTATCTTTAAACAGCACCCGAAAGAAAAGATATATGCCATCGTTAAACGTTTGTATGATCGTTATATAGCTATGCAAAAAGCATTGGGGGAAATAACAGTTCCAGGTATTAAGACAACCCCAGAAAAATTGCAACATATTGCCGCCTTTTATAAGGAAGTAAAAACGGCTTTAGGCATTGAATCTGATGAAGGGGCAACCAGTTCCGCCTTGTCAGCAATAAATAAACTTAAAGAAAACGAAGTGAAACCTGCTGAAACTGTTGAAACAGGGCAGGTGAAAAAGACAGAAGAAACAAAACAAGGTGATACCAAGACAGAAGAAAAGCGATTTATTCCGGATAGGGAAAAGACTGCCGAACCTACAGAGACGGTTTCTGGTGAGGAAAAACGACAAGAAGAAACTCGTAAAAAACTGACGGAGATGTTGAAATCGCGGCAGGCCAAAATTAAGGCTGCAGCGGCAGAGAGAACAGCCGCAAAACCTTTGAAGCCAGCGGTAAAAGAACCTACAGAGACGGTTTCTGGTGAGGAAAAACGACAAGAAGAAACTCGTAAAA
>CAJXSI010000012.1 GCA_913061155.1 uncultured Alphaproteobacteria bacterium | reverse complement strand
CTACACTAGATCGCTCGTCGGCAGCGTCAGATGTGTATAAGAGACAGGTTCAGGAGAAGACGTTGCTGCAAGTAGGCAAAGAGTTTTATGTACTATCTGCAAAAATGCTATAAAAGGCAGAGAAATGATTCCGGCATGTCAGGTTGCTGAAGGAGAATGGGGTAAGCAAGAAACAGCGAAAGCTAATAGCCTTAGCGGGGGAATATTCTAAACCAAAAATCTTTCCTTTTTCCAAAGGTCCTGGGTTTTCCCCAGGGCCTTTTTTTATGCACCAGTTTTTAAATCATATGTTTTAAGGGGAGCTGATAAAAGTTATAATCTTACCCCAAACAAATCCATGTGTTGTTGGCAATCAAATTGTCTGTGATGAACACCGCTGTGGATTCCGGATCAAGTCCGGAATGACAATGAAGAAAGATGTCTAAGGTAGCTTGGGCCCCACGGTCAATCCGTGGGATGACGGCAAACCAAGAAGTATCCTTACCCAACCCCTTGTTCCGTCATCGCGAGCATCAACAGGGTGCACGGTGATCCATACGCCACTTGACACTTTCCAACCTCGTCGCCCCGCACTTGATGCGGGGCCCAGTAACGGTATAGCTGGCAACCTCTGTGTACCTGGTTAGCGCTAGGCTGGGCCCTGGTATCAACTACCAGGACGACGATACGTATGTCATTAAGATTATGATAGCCCTCCAAACCCCGTCATTCTGGTGCTTGGCACCAGAATCCAGAAGTCTACGGCAATCAAGTTCTCTGTGATGAACACCGCTGTGGATTCCGGATCAAGTCCGGAATGACAATGAAGAAAGATGTCTAAGGTAGCTTGGGCCCCACGGTCAATCCGTGGGATGACGGCAAACCAAGAAGTATCCTTACCCAACCCCTTGTTCCGTCATCGCGAGCATCAACAGGGTGCACGGTGATCCATGCGCCATCGGCCTCCTCCAACTTCGTCGCCCCGCACTTGATGCGGGGTCCAGAGAAATACTCACCGTATACAATCCGCCTGCCTTTTAGGTTATGACTGGATCCCGGATCAAGTCCGGGACGACAACGGAATAAGATCACCAAAATGTCTTCTTAAGGATCTTTATTAGGTACACGCCCCAAAAATAATTTTGTGCGTTACGTATTGGTCTAAACTTCTTATTTAAAAATCATCTTTCATTAATCGAATTTTTTTAAATTCTTCCAAAGATGTGGCCTTTAAGAAAGGGTTATATTTTTTTTCATCCCCCAAAAAGGTTGGGACAGTTGATTTGCCCATTTCCCTTTTGGCCGTGGCCTCTGATAACTTTTCCTGCAAGTCTTTATTTTCAGGATCCAAGGTCAAAGCAAATTCAATATTTTTCACCGTATATTCATGGGCGCAATAAACCATCGTATCATCAGGTAACGCCTTTATTTTTTGCAAAGAATCATAAAGCTGTTCCATTGTGCCTTCGAAAACACGCCCACACCCCATGGAAAACAACGTATCCCCACAAAATAAAACAGCATCCTGTGGCAGGTAATAAGCAATATGACCAGATGTATGGCCCGGAATATCAATGATTTGAATCACATGTTTGCCCAAAGTAATAATATCTGCCTCTGTTAGCCCCTTATCACAGCTTGGTATACGTTCTTGATCGTGCCTACTTGCATAAACCAGGCATTGTTTATGTTGCTTAATATCATTATTTCCGCCCACATGATCATGGTGATGATGTGTATTCAATATATAATCCAGCGGCCAATCCCGCTGTTGTAAGAAATGTAAGACATCTTTTGACTCTGACGGATCAATAATCGCAGTACGCCCTTCGCCGTGAAGGATATAAATATAGTTATCTGTTAAGGCTGGAATTTGATATATCTGCAAACTCATCTATCTGGCCTATAGTTATATTGTGGATTTTTCTTAAGTTCTCGCTTTGTCAAATACAGCGTGCTGCCCATCACGATGGCAGCCCCAATATAGGTTGTTGTTTCTGGAAATTCTGCAAAAAATAAATAGCCTATAACCAAAGAAAAAATAAACTTTAAATATTCAAATGGGGCCAAAAATCCGATATCTCCAATTTTATAGGACCGAATATAACTGTACTGGGCAGTTAAAGAGCACAAAACAATCAATAAAATATACTTCCAATCGTCAAATAACATTGGTTGCCAGTGAACCTTTTCAATCATGCCAAATAAAGATATATCAAATATAAACAACGGCGCCAGCAAAGAAACAGTGGCCAATCCTGAAAAGAACATCAATAACAAGGTATTATCTGTGGCGGTTAATTTCTTGCCAGATACCATCGCCCCTGCCCCCAAAGCTGCGGCCAGCAAGGCAATTCCCTCGGCATATGAAAATTCTTCATAAACAGGATCCAACGCAACCCATATCCCAATATAACCAATAACCACAGCCAAAATACGACGCCACCCACTTTTTTCATGCAGAAAAATCATTGCCAAAACAGGCAAAATCAAAGCCTGGGCAAATAATAAAGTGCTGGCCTTTGCCATATCTAAATTACGAAAAGCATAGTAATAACACATCATGCCAAACGCCCCACAGATAACACGCACCAGTTGCAATTTAGGTTGCTTGCTTTTGAAATGAAGCTTGCGTTGATAAGCCAAAACAAGCAGGACAATAGCCATATTGACAACACTTCGACATAGGTTTACTTGTAATGTCTGATACGGCAAAAACTTTACCAAAGCCATCATGCCAATAAAGGCGGCCCGGCATAAGATAATCCATCCTGCCGCCTGTGCATGCAAATGTTTCGTCTGGGAAACTGATACCATTAAGAAATTAGTCCTTTTAGTTTATATAAATAATCTAACGCCTCACGCGGGCTTAGACTGTCAGGGTTCATGTTTTTCACTTCTTTTTCAAGATTGCTTGCTTTTGATGACGTATTTGTCTGGTTTGCGATTTTCAACAAGGGTAAATCATCTGATAAATCTTGCAGTTTAATTTTCTGTCCAGATTTTTCTAATTTCAATAAAATGCCCTTGGCACGCTGTATGACGGCATCGGGAATACCCGCAATCTCTGCCACATGTATACCATAAGAACGATCGGCGGCGCCTTTAATAACTTTGTGCAAAAAGACTATTTTATTTTCCCATTCTTTGATACTCATGGAATGACATTCAATGCCAGGCATTGTTTTTTCCAAGGCAGATAATTCATGATAGTGCGTTGCAAACAAGGTGCGACATCTGGATAAGTTATGAAGGTGTTCCACTGTTGCCCAGGCCAAGGACACCCCATCATACGTCGATGTTCCGCGGCCTATTTCATCCAGAATAACAAAAGATCGTTGGGTTGATTGATTCAAAATGGCGGCTGTTTCCACCATTTCAACCATAAAGGTTGACCGTCCACGGGCCAAATCATCTGATGCCCCTACCCGACTAAAGATACGATCAACAATACCGATGTGGGCTTTTTTTGCCGGAACAAAACTGCCCATTTGGGCCATAATGACAAGCAAAGCATTTTGCCGCAAAAAGGTGCTTTTCCCCGCCATGTTGGGGCCTGTTAAAAGCCAAACCCTATTATTTTCATCCAGTTGACAATCATTGGGCGTGAAAGACTGACTGTCCCCTGACTTCAAAGTTTTTTCCACCACCGAATGGCGGCCATCGATAATATCCATCTTCAGACTTGTATCGATTTTTGGCCGACAATATCCTTCGTTTTCCGCCAGATGCGCCAAAGAAAAAGTTAAATCAAGTTCTGCCAACACATGGGATATTTTTGAAAAATCCGCCTGATACTTCATAATTTCTTGAACCAAATCTTCAAATAATCTTAATTCAATTGAAATGGCTTTTTCCCCTGCTGTGGCGATTTTTTGTTCCAACTCACTTAATTCAACAGTGGTGAAACGAAAATTGCTGGCCAGCGTTTGGCGATGGATAAAATGTTCTGGAATTTTATTTTTATGGGTATTCGTTATTTCAATATAATATCCTAAAACATTATTATGCTTTATTTTCAAAGATGGAATCCCTGTATCGCGGGACATTGCCATTTGCATCGCCGCAATGGTTTGTTTGCCTTCATTCTTTAAGTGACGTAATTCATCCAATTCTGGCATGTATCCTGTTGCGATAAAACCCCCATCTCGTGCAAACAACGGTATGTTTTCTGCCAACATTTTATCAAGACGCTGGGCCAATAATTCGTATTTATCCAATATAGAAATATTCTTTTCAAAAAGAATTGGAAGCTGTTTATTTTCCAACAAACGGGACATCCGGGTTGCTATCAACAGACCATCGCGAATACTGGCAAGATCACGGGGGGCCCCACGTCCAAGGCTTAAGCGTGACAAGACCCTTTCTATATCTGGCAAGTTTTTCATTTCTGAACAAACTGCATCGCCCAAGTTGCTTTTCATTGCCCATTCTATGGCGTCCAGACGTTGATCAATAATTTGAATATTAGTAATTGGCATGGCCAGTCTGTAAGCCATTAAACGGCCCCCTGCCGCTGTCTTTGTATAATCAATTGTATTTAATAAACTGCCTTTGCGTTGCCCTGATAAAGTACAAGAAAGTTCTAGATTTCGTCGGGTTGATGCGTCGATCTGAAGGAAATTATTTTCCGCATGTTTTTTTGGTGGTTGCAAGTTTGGAAATTTTCCTTTTTGCGTCAAAAATATATATTCGGACAACGCCCCAGCGGCGGATATTTCTGCCGCGCCAAAATTACCGAACCCATCCATAGTCGATACGTTGAAGGCTTCCAATAATCTTTTTTCTGAATTCTTTAAGTTAAAACGACTGTCGGGCTGAAGGGTTAATTTTTCTTTCCACTGGCCAAGTATTTCATATAATCGGGCATTTTCTGTAAGCTTTTGCGGAATCAAAACTTCTTTAGGATCAAGCTTTGCAAGAATCGTTTCAAGCTGGCTTGCAGACCCATTTTCAATCAAAAAATTTCCTGTTGAAATATCGATTGAGGCCACGCCATAAGTTCCCTTATTTTCCGATACAGCGGTCAGAAAGTTGTACTGACTTGCTTCAAGCAAAGTGTCTTCGGTCAAAGTGCCTGGCGTTATAACCCTAACGACATCACGCTGAACAATTGATTTTGGGCCCCGTTTTTTTGCTTCAGAAGCATCTTCAATTTGTTCACAAATTGCAACTTTGTACCCTTCGCGGATTAACCTGGAAATATAGGAATCACTTGAATGAAAAGGGACGCCACACATAGGAATATCATCCCCTTCTTTTCTGCCCCTTTTGGTTAAGGTTATTTCAAGTATTTTTGCGGTCTTAACAGCATCATCAAAAAACAATTCATAAAAATCTCCAAGGCGATAAAACAACAAACAATCTGGATACTGTTGTTTGATTTCAAAATATTGTTGTAACATTGGGGTTAATTTGCCAATATTTATTTCAGATTTTGTGTTTGTATCTTGGGTGGTCATTATGTTAAAACTCTATAGTACTTGATTGTATACGAAATTACTGCCCACATTAATTTATATGTAAGGCCAATACAATATCGAATTTTTTATGAAAAATATATAATAAAGGAATTTTCAATGGCAAACGACAAGAAACAAGAGACAAAAGCAGAATTCACAGAATCAATGCCCAGCAATCCAATTACGATTAAGGCACAGTACACAAAAGATCTGTCTTTTGAAAATCCAAATATTCTTAAGCTTTTATCAGAACCAGCGGCCCAATCACCTGACATTAGTGTTAATGTCCATGTTGAAGCAAAACCTCTTGAAAACAATGATTTTGAAGTGACGTTAAATATTCAGGCCAAGGCGTCTTTGGAAAAGGCAGAGGTTTTTATTGCTGAGCTTGCTTATGCAGGTGTTTTTGGCATTGCAGAAGAAATCCCTGAAGAATCACTTAAGCCATTGGTTTTAATTGAATGCCCAAGGTTATTATTCCCCTTTGCCCGCAATATTATTGCAGAAATAACGCGTGATGGCGGTGTGCCCCCCTTGATGTTGAACCCTGTTGATTTTGTTGAAATGTACCGTCAACAAGCAAATCAAGGCAACCAAACAGCTAAAACAAAGAAAAATTAACATCAATAGTTGAAAAATAAGACTGTTGACACCAGATGAAATGCTATATGATTAATAAAAAAAATGGTAGTTGCACATGAGGGATAGTTTTCACAAACATCTTGCCACAACAAAAAAGGCAAGTAAAAAAGCAAGCAGTTGGGTTGCCAGAAAGGCAAAGCATGGATACCAGCATATAACAAAGCACCCTAAGGGATGGTTACATCTTGCAATTGGTGGTCAACTTGTCATTATATTAAGTCTTGTTTCGTGGATTGCTTATAATTTTTACTTGGCATCTGCGTTTGATTCCAATCCCAAAATGCCTGAAATCGCTGTAGAAGCAGAAGATGTGTCAACAAAAACTTTTGAACAATTCATCAATACTGTGGGGACACTAAGGTCCAATCAAACCATCACTGTTAAGCCCGAAGTTGACGGTAAGATTCAAGAAATTTTTGTTAAAAGTGGTCAGTTTGTCAAAAAAGATACGCCCCTTATCCAGTTGAATGCCACCGCTTACAAAGCACAATTTAAAGAGGCTACTGCCAAATTAAAGCTTGCCAAGGCAAAATATGAACGGGCCAAACTCCTTCAAAAACGGGGGGCTGGTAAAAAGACGGACAAGGAAGAAGCTTATGCCAGTATGCTTGTTGCTGAAGCTGAAGTTGAAAAAACGCAAAGCCATCTTGATAAAACTTTAATTACGTCCCCATTTGAAGGGTTCTTGGGGATGCTAGACATTAACTTAGGTCAATATGTCAAGGTTGGGGAAGACCTTATTACTTTGGACGACACAGACCCGATCAAAGTAGACTTCCGTATCCCCGAAAAACTGCTTACAAAAGTAAAAGTGGGTGAGCTGGTCACTTTGGAAATTGATGGATTTGACGGAAATGTTTTCGAAGCAGAAATTGAATCGATTGATACTGTCATAGATCCATTGGGGCACAGCATTCGTGTTAGGGCAAGCTTTGAAAATCTTGACAACGAATTACGCCCAGGGTTGTTTGCCAACGTGAAAATCCGAACAGAAGTACATGAAAATGTCATTATGGTTCGTGAATCCTCTGTCGAATCATTAGGCAACCAAGAATTCGTCTATGTCGTCGAAAATGGTATTGCAAAACAACGTGGCGTTAAGACAGGTGAACGGAACGGTGAACATGTGGAAATCCTTAAAGGATTGGCCCCTGGACAAAAAGTTGTTTATGCAGGACAAATGAAAATTCAACATAATGCTCCTGTTTATATAGTTCCTCCAATGACATTACAACAAGGATAAATGCTGTGAAACTTCCTGTAATTTGTATCAATAGACCCGTTCTTGCAATCGTCATGACATTGATCATGATTATTATTGGGGCCGTATCTTATACACATTTATCCCTACGCCAATATCCACGTGTTGATAAACCAATTGTCAGTATCACAACTGCGTATGAAGGTGCCAGCCCACAAATCATTGAAACCCGCGTAACAAAGATTATCGAATCTGCCTTAGCCGGGATTGAAGGTATCGACTTTATGAAGTCTGTCAGTGAAGGGGAAACAAGTCGTGTTAACATTTATTTCAAACCCGACCGTGATATTGACGCAGCAGCCAGCGATATTCGTGACCGGATATCGAAAATAAAGGTGAAATTGCCAGACGGGGCAAAAGATTCCATTATTAAAAAATCTGATGCCGACGCCATTCCTGTTTTGTATGTTGCCCTTTACAGCGAAAATAACAGTCACTCCATCGCAGAACTATATGACTATGCCCATCACTATTTAGAAAGTGATTTTGAAGCCATTGGAGGGGTTGCAGCAGTTGATCTATTTGGATCCCAAGGGCATATGATGCACATTTGGCTTGACCCTGTGAAAATGGCAGCTTACCGCATAACCACCCAAGATATTTCAACAGCATTAAAACAACAAAACATTCATAAACCTGCTGGACAGTTAAAGGGAACCGATCGCGAATACATGGTCACAACATCCGCTACGTTAAAAAGTACGGAAGAATTTAATAACGTCATCATTGCAAAAGAAAAAGATTATTTGATCAAACTTAAAGACGTTGGGCGGGCAGAATTTTCCCCTGGTGTTGAAAAAAATGTGGCGTTTTATAACAGAATGCCGGCCATTGCCATCGGGTTAATTAAAAAGTCTATTTCAAACCCATTGGAAGTTTCTGATCAGGCAAAAAAGCTTTTGCCGGAAATGAAAAGAAACTTGCCAAAAGGTATGAACCTTGCCCTTGCTGTGGATAAAAGTATCCCAATTAAACAATCTATTGATGAAGTTTATAAAACATTCTTTGAAGCCATTGTATGTGTCTTTCTTATCATTCTATTATTCTTGTGGTCTTTCCGTGCGGCCCTGATTCCGTTGGTAACCATCCCAGTTTCCATCATTGCAACGTTTACCTTGCTTTATGCCTTTGGGTTTACGTTGAACATGTTAACCTTGTTGGCCATTGTTTTGGCCATTGGACTTGTGGTTGATGATGCCATTGTCATGATGGAGAACATCCATCGTTATATTGAAAATGGCCTATCCCCCATGAAAGCAGCCCTTAAGGGTAGCCAGGAAATCAGCTTTGCCATTATTGCCATGACCCTTACTTTGGCTGCTGTTTATGCCCCTATTTCTTTATCAACGGGAACTATTGGCAAGCTTTTTACCGAATTTGCTTTGACTTTGGCAGGGTCTGTTATTATCTCGGGCTTTGTTGCGTTGACACTGACGCCAATGATGTGTTCCAGAATGTTAAAGGCGCATGATAAAAATAAAAAACCTGGCTGGTTAGGGTCAAAGATAAACAGCAGAACGAAAAAACTTCCTGTTGAGTATCATGACACTTGGACGGCCATTAAACGGGCTGCAAAAAGATTAGACTTTAATTATTACTACGGTGAATTTGAAGTTTGGTATAATGATAAACTTATCAAAGCCATGAAGTTTCGTAAAATCATCTTATCTGGGGCATTCATTTTGTTCCTTTTTGGAAGTTTTATAGGATTCAAAGTTCTGCCAAGTGAATTAACCCCTGACGAAGACCTTGGGCTTATTAATAATAGTGCCATGTTACCGCAAGGGGCAACGATTGAATTTACGAAAAAATATATGCAAGAAATTGCTGAAATCATGTCCAAAGTACCAGAAGTCGAAGGCCAACTATCCATTGTGGCCCCCCCAAATCCCATGATTATGAACATTTTGACGCCTTGGAAAGATAGAAAACGCAGCAGTTTAGACATCATCAAGGAAGTGAAACCTAAAATACGCAAAGTAACAGGTGTGAATGCATCGGCCTCCCCTGGGCGTTCTGGCATATCTTCAGGTGGTGGGTCTGATGAATCCTTACAGTTTGTTTTACAGACCACAAAATCCCAATCTGAATTGGAATCTGCCTCTTCTATCTTACAAGGTGCTTTAAGTCGGGCGCGGGCCATTCCTTACCTTATGACAGACAAGGAAGATGCCATTCAAGAATATGTTGTGAATATTAAACGCGATAAAGCGGCCCTTCTTGGGATTGATGTTTCTGCCATTGCCGAAGCCTTTGACACCTTTATCAGTGGCCGCCGCATAACAGACTTTAAAAAAGATTCTGAACAATATGATGTTGTCATGTCTGTTCGTGATGACAAAAAACGTTCCCCCAATGATCTAAGCAATATGTATATCCGGGGCACTAATAACAAAGAAACCATGATTCCGATTTCTTCTGTCGTGGATATCAGCCAAGAACGTATCCCCGCACGTATTAACCACTACAACCAATTACGGTCCGTGACATTAAGTGGTGAACCTGCCAAAAACTTAAGCATGGGGGAAGTTGTTGAAGTCTTCCAAAAAGTTGCAGACCAAGTTCTTCCTGACACAATTCGCACAGAATTTTCTGGGGAAACAAAACAGTATATGGAAGCCCAATACACAATTTACTTAATCTTTGGTCTGGCCTTAATCTTTATTTATTTGATTATGGCGGCCCAGTTTGAAAGCTTTATTGACCCCCTTATTATTATGTTCTCTGTTCCCATGTCTTTATCGGGGGCCTTAATCACTTTATGGATGACAGGGCATTCTTTAAGTATTTACAGTCAGATTGGGTTGGTCACCCTGATCGGGTTGATTACAAAACACGGTATTTTGATTGTTGAATTTGCCAATGTTATTCGTGATGAAAACCCGAAAATATCCCGTATTAATGCGGCGATTCGGGCAACAATGTTGCGTTTGCGCCCCATTCTTATGACAACAGGTGCCATGGTTTTAGGGGCTGTTCCCCTTGTTATGGCAAGTGGCGCCGGTGCTGTAAGCCGGAGCCAAATTGGTTGGGTTATTGTTGGGGGAATGTCAATTGGAACGATCTTTACCTTATTTGTTATTCCGGCTGCGTACAGTATTCTTGCCCGTAAGGATAGAAGCAATGTGTCAAAAAAAGGGATAAAAGCCTAAGTCTTTATTGACTTTTAACTGATTACCTTTATTTTAAACGAATGATATTTCTTATGGTCCCCTTCGTCTAGTGGCCTAGGACACCGCCTTCTCAAGGCGGTAACACGGGTTCGACTCCCGTAGGGGACACCAAAACAAAAACAGAGCGATTGACATGAAAAAACATATATTTTCTAAATTAAAAATTTTAACTGTTTTATTTATTTCTTTAAATATTACAAGCTGCAAGCGGCCAGGTAGAGATATTTATAATTATGATGAGGTTGGAAAAACAACTGCAGTTACCTTTGGAACAATTATAAAATCCCGTTCAATTGGAATTATTGGAAAAAATAGTGGTATTACTGCTGGTGTTGTCGGGGCTGCGGGTGCAGGAGGCGGTTCATATGTTGGCGGAAATTCAGGAACTGCTTGGGCTGTAGGCATAGGTGCAGTTGCGGGTGGCATAATCGGTTATTTAATTGAACAAGGGTTTTCTGACCGTGAAGGTGTTGAATATACTGTTGTCTTGGAAAATGGCGTTGTTATAACCGCTGTCCAAGAACTCCCTAAAAAAGAAACCCCCTTACCTGTTAACTCACGTGTTATTGTGCAGAATACAGGTGGGTTCCAAAGGGTGCTTCCTGCCGAAGATTTACCAACTGAAATAAAAAGACCTAAAGGAATTAAAATAAATGACTAGTCCCCTAAAAAATTTATGTTTATGTATTCTATTTGCCCTTCTTAGTAATTGCACATCTACTATAAATGTCCACAATGTAGACGTAAGCACGCCGGTTGGCTTGAAAAAAATAAAAGGGAATTATGCGGCTTATATTCAAACTGGGGGATGGGTGTTGAAATCTAAAGCAAAAGGATTTGCCTGCTCCGCTTGGAAACATAAAATTGATTTAAATTCTTCTTATAAAAAATCCATGAAAAGCTTATTAGAAAATTCTCTTGAAAATATAACTTTTTATGATCGTGTATTAACAAAACAAGAATTAAATGACAAGGGCTACAACGCACAAATAAGTATTCTTCAAGGAAATGCTGCGTCTGGGTTTAGTGTTAACCCAGGGTTCTTTACAAGCAATATTGAAACAACAATAGATTTGAATGCTATTGTGTCTTCTTTTGGAAAATCTGGCCTGCAATTTCAAAAAGAATTCAAAGTAAGTGGGAAAGGCTGTAATGACTCTATGGGATGTTCGGGAGAAAAAGGTGCGCAAGCTGCCGCTGTAGAAGCAATCCGCCAACTTGTTGAAATAGGATCTTTGTATATTCGCGACGGATTACATAGCGTCACTTAAAGACTATCGGCAAATTTATGGTTCACATCCCCATCCCTGGTGCAAGACACCGCCTTCTCAAGGCGGTAACACGGGTTCGACTCCCGTAGGGGACACCATTTATAATTTTTTAAGAATAGAAAAAATGCAAAAAGCAGTAGTAATTTATACTAAAGATCAATTAGATAACCAATTAAACCAAACTTACATAACGCACGTTGATCTAATAAACAAGAACGGCGTCATTGAGCCTTTAAAAGAATGGCCCCATAACTACATAAATGAAATATCAGCTAGGAATAATCAGGAATTTTATCCCTGGGAAGCCCTAGAGTATGCGAAGGTCATATCTGCTGCAAAAAATTTAAGAATATTCTATTTTAACCCAGGGGAAAAACTTCCTATACCGATAGTAATTGATAGTAATGTTATTTTGGATAAAAGTAAGAAAGATCACTATGAATGGCTCAAAGCCTTAAGCAACGCAAAAATTATAATTCTTACTGAACCATCCTCAGTTACAGATGAAATTGGAAATAATAAAAGAAACGATAAAATGCACTATTTTTTTAGTGTTCGCGAATATAACCAGAAAGAAAAAACAGATAAATTTATTAATGAAAACAAAGGCAATTCTAAATTCAAAAATATGGAAAAAGACTTAACTCATATTTACCAATCCACTGAAACATGGAAAGGACATGGTTATTTTTTAACTTGGGATAAAGGACTCTTGAAAAAAAATGAAAAACTTGAATATCCTGTTCTGAAAACTCCTGAGGAATTTATAGATATGCTTACTTTACTCAATTAAGGGTTCGACTCCCGTAGGGGACACCATTTATAATTTTTTATTTCAAATTTTCAAAAAAGTAATTTCTTTTGTCTTTTTATGTTAAATTATAAAAAACAGGGGGAGAATTACAATGAATCAAAAAACTAAAAAAGGACTAAGCAAGGTCCCAGAGGTCACTCTGGTATTTTGGATTATAAAAATATTTGCCACAACCTTAGGCGAAACAGGCGGAGACGCTGTTTCAATGTCTATGAAACTAGGGTATCTGGTCGGCAGCGCAATTTTTTTGGCGATCTTTGTTCTTGCCGTCATCGCACAAATAAAAAGCCCCAAATTTCACCCTGGGATTTATTGGATAACAATTATCGCCTCAACAACTGTTGGAACAACTTTTGCTGATTTTGCAGATAGATCCCTTAACATTGGCTATACGGGTGGATCTTCTGTTATTTTAATTTTATTATTACTTTCTTTATTTACTTGGTATCAAGCCACCGGCAGTATCTCAATCCGTTCTGTTATATCAACAAAATCCGAAGTTTTTTATTGGGTAACCATCATGTTTTCCCAAACACTTGGGACGGCAGTTGGGGATTGGACAGCGGACACAGCTTCATTAGGATACCTTTTCTCAGCAGGGATATTTGGCGGGTTATTACTTGTCTTGGTCGTCTTTTATTTTACAACTGCGATTTCTCGTACTTTTCTTTTTTGGGCTGCCTTTATTCTAACGCGCCCTTTAGGTGCTGTTGTAGGCGATTTCTTGGACAAACCAACTGATCACGGTGGGTTGGCATTAAATCGTTATACGGCGTCATTGGTTTTAATTTCTGCCATTTTCCTGCTTGTATTTATTTTCAAACAAAAGGCCGCAACAAAAAACCATTGATTGTGTGCGACACCCCTAAGTTTTGTTTTTATAATTCATCAGCAAATTTATGGTTCACATCCCGGTGCAGGGCTTCGTCTTCGCGAACAATTAAAACAACATCCCTTAATGTTGCGTCCTTGTTAAGCTTCCAATATTTAATGGCAATTTCTGGGGCAGGTTCATTAAGCAATCGCCCTGCATCAATTTCTTTTAAATATTCGGTATAGCTATGAACAGCCTCTTCTTCTAAATAACCAACAAAACGATGAGCTGTTTTTGCAGATAATATATACATCAAAGTATAAAAAATAATGAAAAAGAATTGCGCTGCGACAATCAGTAAACGTTCCAAAAACGAAGGGTGGGCAACTTTAATAAAAGTCATAAGGTGCATACGTTCGTTATCGGCCTCTTCCAATAATTCATGGATCCAACCTTTATCATCTTGGATACGACGCAAGCATTTAAAGTGAATTAAGCCGGCCCCAACCATCCCCGGGACGGCCGCAACAGTTTCCAAAACAACAGCCCGGTGGCCATATCGTTTTCGAAAGAAAGCATCAGCAAAAATACGCATGAATTTAACCAAAGCATAAGCAAACTTATCCCTGAATGTTTTTGGTTTTTTATGTTTAATTTTCATATAAATATATTAATCCTTTGGGTAAGGAATGTCCACTTATTTAAAGTATTTTGAAACATCGCTTAATAGGCACCATCCCAGCTTTCTTCTTCAACAAATTTTGACTTGGTGACCCTAAATAAACTAAGAAAATATTCATTCAGAGCCTTTTTTGTCAAATCATCAGAAGGCATAAAATTATGTTCCACTTGGCATCTGAGTCTTGGTAACACCCCCTGAATTTTTGTATGATTCTTTAGCCAATAAATCAAAGAATGTAACTCATCAGGGTCAATAGGAATGAAAAAAGTAACCCTATCATCTGCCTCTGTCCGACGGGTGATGTCCTTACTTTTAAAGTCATTAAAGATCTTAAAAAGTGGGTAGGTTCGATCACTGCCTTCTCTGGATACTAACCTAGGAATAACATCCTTTTTAAAGCTTGCCCAAAACCCCTTTACAATATGACTTAAGCCTATATGAATAATAACCTGAACTTTTTTACCAGATTTCGTCAAGGCCGCCCCTTCATCAAGATCTCTTTTTTGCAATTCCGATAAACGGCCCCTGAATTCAACAACCCGCCAATTGGTTGACCAAGCCTCTGCAAGTTGTTCCCCCGAAGGGTCATAGGCAGCGGCACATTTTCCATCTGCAGATAGGAACAATAAAAAGATAAGTTTTATATAAAAAAGGTTTCTTAGGTTTAATTTTCTTGGAATCATCTCATATCTCTATTTTATTTATTATTATTTTCTTAGTTTTTGTCTTTTTCAACCTCATTCACTGCCAAGGCTGACAGACTGCGGGGGTTTTTATCGATTGGGTCAAGGTCTTCTATCTCTTGCTTTGACGGCACCGCGCCCAATTCTTTGAATTTTCGGGCTGTCACCATCACACGACGTTCAACGGTTCCAACTGCCTGATTATATGAATCCACAGCGTTGCCAAGGTGCTTGCCCAATCTTTGAAAATGACCACCCAAATCGGCAATACGCTTATGCAGTTCTTTACCCAGTTCGCTTATATCTTTTGCATTGGCTGCCAACTGTTCTTGACGCCATCCGTATGAAACCGCCCGTAACAGCGCGATTAAGGTTGTGGGTGTGGCCAAAATAACCTTTTGATCTGCCCCCAATTCAATTAATTCTGGATCTTGTTCCAGGGCTGCACTAAAAAAAGTTTCCCCCGGCAAGAACAGAACAACAAATTCAGGGGAAGGGCTGAATTTATCCCAATAAGATTTGGCACTTAGGGCCATAATATGCTGTCGCACTTGACGGGCATGTGCCTTTAATTTTAATGTTTTTGTTGCAGGATCTTTGGCCTCCAGAGCCTCTAAATATGCGGCCAGAGGTGCCTTGGCATCCACAATAATATTTTTATTTCCGGGAAGGCGTATAATCATATCAGGTCTTAAGCGCCCATCTTCAGTATTGGCTGAGGTTTGCTCTGTAAAATCACAGTGGGAAACCATGCCCGCCATTTCAACAACACGTTTTAATTGCATTTCGCCCCAACGCCCCCGGACTGTGGGCGCGCGCAAAGCATTAACCAGATTATGGGTTTCTGACCTTAAATCTTTTTGCGTTTGAATTAAGTTGCCCACTTGTTCTTTCAGGTTTTCATAGGCCCCTACCCGATTTTTTTCCAGTTCATTAATTTTCTTATCGACAGATCCCAAAGCCTCTGTCACTGGGGTCATTAAATCTTGGATGGCTTTTTGACGAGAGGCCAAATCTGTCTTGGCCCCATCTTGGAATTTTTCCAACGTTGACTTGGCCAAATCCAGAAAGGCTTTGTTATTATTTTGTAAGGCTTCGGATGATAATGATCTGAAAGCATGCCGCAAGTTTTCTTCGGCCTCTTTTAATGTTTGAAGTTTTTCCTGCATGCTTTGGCGTTCTTTTTCCAAAGTTGTTTCCAACCCGACATTTCTATTTTGAACATCCATCAACCGATTTTGCAATTCCATAATTTTGGATTCAAGTTCTGGCACACGTCTTGCTTTTTCTTCTGCAATAATGCGGGCCTGCATTTCCTGGGATCCCGCGGGTTTTCGACGCAGTAAAACAAGCAAAACTATTGCAAAAATTAAGGACATGGAAAGGATGGTGATTACTTCAAAGGTCATTTTTTTAATTCTAAAGTTGACTACAATTTAAATTCATATAATTCTATCAGGTAATAAAATTAACATACATTGAATTTTTTAGTTAGGCAAACCAATGGCGCAAAATCTTTTCCAAGCAAGTTTCGGTATTTTATTTTTCATCGTCTTTTGTTGGGTCATCAGTGAAAATCGCAAAAACGTTCATTCCTTTCAGGTGATTATTGGCTTAATGGTACAGTTTGCCTTTGCCGCCGTTATTATGCATGTGCCGTTTGTTCAAAAGTTTTTTAAATGGATTGCCAACGGTGTCATGGCTTTAAAAGATGCCACGATGGAAGGCACCAAATTTGTATTTGGATTTATTGGTGGCGGTGATTTACCGTTTGAATCCACTGGCAATACCTTTGTTTTTGCGTTCCAAGCCTTGCCCATGATTATCGTGGTCAGTGCCTTGTCCATGTTATTATTCCATTGGCGAATTTTACCTTTGATGGTTAGGGGGATTTCCTGGTTAATGCGCAAATCAATGGGCATTGGTGGGGGTCTGGGGGTCTGTAGTGCCGCCCAAGTATTTTTGGGCCAGACAGAAGCCCCCTTGCTTGTGCGTCCTTATTTAAAAGACATGAACCGCAGCGAAATATTTTCAATCATGTGTATGGGGTTTGCCACAACATCTGCCACCATCATGGGTTTATATGCTTTGGTTCTTGAACAAACCGTTCCCAATTCAATGGTTCATATTTTAACAGCGTCCATTATCAGTGTGCCCGCCGCATTAACTTTATCGCGCATTGTGGTTCCAAATACACAGGATCGTACTTCAGGGAAATTGCATTCTCCTTATGAATTTTCAGGATCAATGGATGCCATATCCAAAGGAACAACGGATGGTATTCGTCTGTTCATCAATGTTTTGGCCATGTTAATTGTTTTTGTTGCCTTGGTAACCTTGGTTAATATGATTCTTGGAAATCTGCCTTACTTTAATAACGAACCCATCACCCTTCAACGCATGCTTGGGGCTGTTATGGCGCCAGTAACTTGGCTTATGGGTGTGCCGTGGAAAGATGCCCTATCCGCAGGATCTTTGCTGGGAATTAAAACCATTTTGAATGAATTCTATGCCTTTACTGAACTGGCCAAAATAACAGATGCCCAAATGTCTGTGCATAGCCGTATCATTATGACTTATGCGTTATGTGGATTTGCCAATATCAGCAGCGTTGGAATTATGATTGGGGGCTTTGGCAGCATCGTTCCAGAACAACGAAATGAAATAATTTCCTTAAGTTTCAAAGCCTTAATTGTTGGCACACTTTCATCCTGCCTAAGTGGAACAGTTGTTGGTATTTTATGGTGGTTCGGATAGAAAAATTATTCACCCTTAAATCAGATTACAAACCGGCGGGGGATCAACCCCAAGCCATAAAGCAACTTATTGCCGGCCTGCATGAAAATCAAAAAGATCAAGTTTTACTTGGGGTAACAGGATCAGGTAAAACGTTTACCATGGCCCACACCATTAATGAAATGCAGTGCCCTGCCCTGATTATGGCCCCGAACAAAACTTTGGCAGCCCAATTATTTTCAGAAATGAAAGAATTTTTTCCAGATAATGCGGTGGAATATTTCGTATCTTATTATGATTATTATCAGCCAGAGGCCTACGTTCCCCGGCGTGATTTATTTATTGAAAAAGAAGCCAGTATAAACGAACAATTGGACCGCATGCGCCATGCGGCCACCCGGTCTTTGTTTGAACGCCCAGATACCATTATTGTGGCCAGTGTATCTTGTATTTATGGCATTGGATCGGCTGAGGTTTATAGCAGTATGGCCCTTCCCCTAAAAAAAGGGGAAGTCATAAGCCGCCAAGACCTCTTGAAAAAATTGGTGGAACTGCAATATGCCCGCAATGATATAGATTTTAAACGAGGCACATTTCGTGTTCGGGGGGACCTTGTTGAAATATTCCCCTCGCACAGCGATACCCTGGCCTGGCGCCTGGATATGTTTGATGACGATATTGAAGGCATCTATGAAATTGATCCCCTAACAGGGAAAAAATCAACAGAGCTGCAAAGCGTAACAATTTATCCCAATAGTCACTATGTCACCCCGCGCCCCAGTTTAAACCAAGCTATTAAGCAAATTAAAATTGATTTGAAAACCCGCATTCAAGAATTTGAATCTGAAAACAAATTAATTGAAGCCCAAAGAATACGCGAACGTGTGTCATTTGACATTGAAATGATGGAAGCCACCGGCAGTTGCGCCGGTATTGAAAATTATTCTCGCTATTTAACAGGTCGAACACCTGGTTCCCCACCTCCAACCCTATTTGAATACTTGCCAAAAAACAGCCTATTGTTTGTGGATGAAAGTCATATTGGTGTGCCACAGATACATGGAATGTATAAAGGGGACCGGGCGCGCAAAACAAACCTGGCTGATTTTGGTTTTCGTTTGCCGGCCTGCAAAGATAACCGACCTATGAAATTTGAAGAATGGGATGAATTACGGCCCCGCACTGTTTTTGTATCTGCAACGCCAAACAGTTGGGAACTGGAACAAACCCACGGTGAATTTGCCGAACAAGTTGTGCGTCCCACCGGCCTTTTGGACCCGGTTTGTATCGTGCGCCCAACGGAAACGCAGGTGGATGATTTGATTGCTGAATGTGTGGAAAGTTCCAAAAAGAATGAACGCGTTCTGGTGACCACCTTGACAAAAAAAATGGCCGAAGCCCTAACAGAGTATATGAGTGAGGCTGGGTTGAAAGTTCGCTATGTGCACTCTGATATTGATACGCTTGAACGCATCCAAATTATTCGGGATCTGCGCCTTGGTAACTTTGAAGTTTTAATTGGTATCAACCTTCTTCGTGAGGGATTGGACATTCCAGAATGTGGCTTGGTGGCCATTTTAGACGCTGATAAAGAAGGGTATTTAAGATCAAAAACATCCTTAATTCAAACCATTGGCCGGGCCGCACGTAATGTTGATGGACGGGCCATTTTGTATGCTGATACCATGACAAAATCAATGTCCGCCGCGATCGAAGAAACCCATCGTCGCCGTGAAAGGCAACAAAAATATAATGCCGCCAACGGAATTACCCCTGAAAGTATCAAGAAAAATATTAATAATATTTTGGCCAGTGTCTTTGAAAAAGATCACGTTACTGTTGATATAAAAGAAGCCCGTAACCTATCGAAAAAAGAACTTCAAAAAGAAATTAAGGATCTATCCAAGGAAATGCACGAACTTGCCAGTAATTTAGAATTTGAAAAGGCAGCAAAACTGCGGGATCGCATTAAGAAGTTAGAGAATGATAATTTATTAAAGGGCTAAAACCCCCTTTTAATATTGAATATTTATTACTTTTGACTTACTCTGACACCCTATTTAGAAAAGAAAGATCACGTATATGAAATTACCCAATCCCAATGGATTAACCGGAAAATTATTAATTGCAGCCCCAAAACTGCAAAGTGATATTTTTGCCCAATCGGTTATTTACATGATTGGACATGATGAATTTGGGGCTGTGGGACTTGTTATTAACCAAACGGCGCCAAATGTCACGATTGATGATTTATATGCTGATTTTAAGATCACCAAACCCAATATCCTTACGAAAAACCCCATTCATTTTGGGGGACCTGTTGATGTAAACCTGGGTCTTGTTGTTCATAGTCCTTCACCAACAATAAAAAAGGCTGTTAAGGTTGGCAAAAACATTGCCATCAGTGCATGTCATGATTTTTTAAAACAAGCCACAATTGATAATCAGCCAGATCATTTTTTATTAACACTTGGTTATGCCAGCTGGGAAGAAGGTCAGCTGGAAAAAGAATTAAAAGAAAGTGATTGGCTTACCCTGGATGCCACCCCTGATATTATTTTTGATAAACAGGATGACCATAAATGGACCCACGCCTTGGCATCTTTAAAGATAAATAAAACCGTTCACAGCCACCAAGTTGGCTTGGCTTAGATTAATCTTTCTATTCACCGACCTGTTATTTGATTGCAGAATGCGAGGCTGTGTTTACCAGTTACGCTTTACCTTCGTCATTCTTAATTTAGCCTGTCCTAGACTCCGATCCAGAAGTCTATGGCAACCAAATTGTCTGTAATGAACACCCATACACGGGGCGACGATTTCTATGCAAAGACAGACCCTCTCGATTGTCGTCCCGGACTTGATCCGGGATCCAGTCATAAACTAAAAGGCAGGCGGGTTGTATTCGGTGAATACTTCTCTGGGCCCCGCATCAAGTGCGGGGCGACGAGGTAAGATAGGTCCAGATACCGGTCGACTTTAATGGGAAACCTGATGAAGAAAGTGATTATACCCTGGTGTCAAGCACAGGGCGACGAAGGTGAAGGGAGTCGCATGGAACGACGCATGGGTTGCCGTTTATAAAACAGATAACTCTTTTAAAAACTTGTTAATTCCTTGCAATTTTTCTTGGGGGGTTTTCCATGATCTGATCAGAACCATTTTTTGGTCAGGGCGCAATTTAACCGTGCCATACTGGCGGGAAACAAACTGTAACAACTTATCAACATAGGGCACCTGATTTTTATAGAAACTAATTAGGATTCCTTTGGCCCCAGCATCAATACTTTGAATATTCAGTGTGATGCATAATCTTTTGATTTCTATTGTATCGATTAAATTTTTAACTTCTTCTGGTAATGCCCCAAATCGATCTGTCATTTCTGCTGTAAATTCATTAATATTTTCATCACAATCCAGCTTACTGATACGTCGATACAGACTAAGACGCAGATTCAAATCAGGCACATATGTATTTGGAATTAAAATATCCAACCCCAGATTAATATTGGGCGTCCAGTCTTCTTTCACCGTATGCTTGTGATCCCCACTTTTAACCTTATGCAAGGCCTCTTCCAACATATGGTTGTACAGGCCAATACCAACCTCTTTAATTTGGCCCGATTGCTGTTGTCCTATTAAATTTCCTGGCCCACGAATATCCATATCATGGCTGGCCAGCGTGAACCCTGCACCCAATCCTTGAACAGATTTAATAACCTCTAGCCTTTTTTCTGCGGTGCCTTTTAGTATTTTATTGGGTGGTAGGGTTAAGTAGGCATACCCCCGCACCTTTGAACGTCCCACACGCCCACGTAATTGGTGCAATTGTGACAGGCCAAACATATCAGAACGATACACAATCAAGGTATTGGCATTGGGAATATCCAACCCTGATTCAATAATATTGGTGGAAATCAATACATCAAATTGACGGTTTTCAAAGGCCTTCATAATGTCAGCCATTTCATCTGGCGGCATTTGACCATGGCCAATTTTTATTTTAACTTCGGGAACAATTTTTAATAAACGTTCTTGCAGATCTTCAATGTCATTAATCCGGGGACAGACACAAAACACCTGCCCGCCTCTTTGATATTCACGTAAAATAACTTCTCGGATAGTGACAGAATCAAATGGCATCACAAACGTATGAACAGACAGACGGTCCACTGGCGGTGTCGCGATAATACTCAGTTCCCTTATGCCAGAAACAGCCATCTGTAATGTTCTTGGGATTGGGGTCGCACTCATCGACAGGACATGTACATTCTCTGCCAAATTCTTTAGATGTTCTTTTTGTTTGACGCCAAAATGTTGTTCTTCGTCCAAAACAACCAACCCCAAATGGGAAAACTTGATTGATTTGGATAATAATGTATGGGTCCCAATGACAATTTGAATTTCGCCTTTTTCCAACTGTTCTTTTATTCTTTTGGTTTCTGCTTGCTTTTGCAGCCTGGACAAGAAAGCAATATTAACCCCAAACCCTTTAAAGCGTTGGACAAAGTTTTCATAATGCTGATGACATAGGATCGTCGTGGGGGCCACAATTGCCACTTGAAAACCCGACATGGCGGCAACAAAGGCGGCCCGCATGGCAACCTCTGTCTTTCCAAACCCAACGTCTCCGCACAGCAGGCGATCCATCGGCTTGTTTTTGCCCATATCCTGGATGATATCGCCAATGGCATCCAGTTGGTCTTCTGTCTCTGTGTATGGGAATTTTTGACAAAACTCACTATATATACCTGTGTCAAAAGGAATCGGTTCCGCAATCAATTTTTGCCGTTTGGCGGCCAGGTTGATAAGCCCTTCGGCAATTTCAAATATACGTTCTTGGACTCTTTTCTTCCTGTTTTGCCAGCCGACACCCCCAAGTTTATCCAGAACAGCATCTTCTGATGCCCCGTAAATACTTAAATCATCAATATTTTCAACCGGGATAAATAATTTATCACCCCCTGCGTATTCTAATTCCAGACAATCATGTGATGCTTCATTAATTGAAATATTTTGCAAGTCTATATAACGTCCCAAACCATGGGTTTTATGAACCAGCAAATCACCTGACTTAAAGTTTTCAAGTTCTAAACTAAGTTTCTTTTTGCCGGATCGTTTTTTCTGACGAATAATTTGATCCCCCAGAATATCTTGTTCTGTCAGAACTTCGAAATCTTTTCCTTGAAACCCACCATCAAATGGGGCCGAAACAACAGCTGTTTTTGGGGGTTTTGTAAAAGAAAACCCTTTAACATTTTTGAAAATATCAACCTCTGTTGCTTTGAAAAAAGCCGCCGTTAAAGTTGATTTTGCCCCTTGTGTTTTGGCAGTAACCAAAATCTTTTTCTTTGATTCAGACAGATAATCTGTAACAGATTGATAAATCGTTTCTTGTTTATTTTGGCGTTCTGCAATAAAATTCTTTGAATTTCTTATCCCAATATCATGGCCATTTTTATCATCAAAATTGGTGATCTTAACTGTCTTTAATGCTGTTAATTCTTTTAAAACCTTTTCTTCTGAAAGAAATAAACATTCTGGATTCAAGGGTCGATAGGCAACATCTTCCTTACCCATATAACCTTTTGAATCACTTCGTGCTTGGTAATGATCCAAAACTTGGGTATGAAAATTTTTCAATGTTTCTTCGGATTTAATATCCATAAACACATGGTCAGGGTTATACGCATCCATAAAGGACGTTAGTTTTGGATAGAATAAAGGCAACCAATGTTCATACCCCATGAACTGTCTTTTTTCTGAAATTGCTTCGTACAAAGGATCTTTACAAGCCTCAATCCCAAACAGGCTTCTATATTTTTCACGAAATAAATCGATGGCGGAATTTGTTAAGAAAACTTCTGTTAATGTGGATAAATGAATTTTTTCAACACTGTTTTGGGATCTTTGGGTTTCAACATCAAAAGTTTTGATGCTTTCTACCTCGTCCCCAAAAAAGTCCAATCTGTAAGGAAGCTCTTCGCCTGTTGGGAATAAATCAAAGACACTGCCACGCACGGCATATTCGCCAACATTATAAACAATGTCCACACGTTCATAACCGTTCTTTTCACAATAGGTTATTAAGTCATCTAACTTACTTGAACGCCCTGATTTAACATCAATAGAATTCTGCACAAATTGTCCCAGCGTTGGTATTTTCTGAGCCAAAGCCCCCATGGTTGTAATAATACAGGTATTCCTTGGTTTCTTGGCGATATGTGAAAAAGTCTTAATACGCTCTGACAAACAATCTTTACTGGGGGACACCCTATCATAGGGCAAACAATCCCATTCAGGGAAAACAAAAATATCGAACTTGGGTGCAAAGAAATCCAGTTCTGCTTTGACTTGTCGCATCTTTGAATCATTTTGGGCGATAATCAAAACATTATCATGTTCTAACTTTTCTAAGAATTGAAAATAAGCATAGCCATGCGCCGCATCTGGCAAATTAGATAGGCAGACCGATTTATTATCAATATATTCTTTAAAAATTTTAGAAAAAGTCATATCCTAAAAAAGCTTATATAGATTTAAATATCAAGTGTTAAAATAAAAACACCCCCTATATTTAATAAGGGTTCTTTGCAAGATGATATTTTGTGAGGGGAGTTTTAGGAAAAGTGAAGTTTTTGACGCGCAGCGTACCTATTGTACGTGAGCATCACAAACAAGATTTGACGCCAAAATCGCCCAAAAAGAACGCCTTGCTGTGACAAGATTAAATCGATTGGCTTAAAAAAAAGGCCGGATAAATCCGGCCAGTCTAACAGGGAGGCTTTTATTACGTCTGGCGACGTAACGTGGAGGCTTGCTCCACTCTCCAAGAATTGCTCTTGGAAACTTTTTGTAAGAACTTTTACTTCGTTGCCTACACCTGTAATATATAAATAATAATAAAAATTACCACCATTTTCTTTACCTTATAGCTATGCTTTTTTTGCATAGCAATTAAGTTATTGTTTTAACTGGTTTTTTTTGGAAAGTTATTTTGAAAAAAAATATTTTTCTATTATTTTAAACCTTTTGAGCCTTATAATGAATAAATATAGGATTTTAGTTAAATGAAAGCATTCTCAACACCTTCAATGAACTTTGATGACAGAGATCACTCGGTCGATATGCTTATTCTGCATTACACAGATATGCTAAGTGCAACCGCGGCTTTGGATCGCTTAAAAGATCCAACGGCAAAAGTCAGCGCCCATTACTTAATTTCTGTGGACGGCCTGATATATAACCTGGTATCCGAAGAAAAAAGGGCCTGGCATGCCGGTTTAAGCCAGTGGAAAGATCGGAAAAATATTAACCACCACTCCATTGGCATCGAATTGGACAATCCGGGACATTCTAACGGATACCAGCCCTTTCCTCCTGTGCAAATGAATGCCTTGGTTGATTTGATAAAAGACATCCGAACAAGATGGGAAATTCCAGACCATCACATTCTTGGCCATTCTGATATTGCTGTCGACAGAAAAAAAGATCCCGGAGAATTATTTGATTGGAAATTTTTGGCAGATAATAATATTGGATTGTGGCCCAAAGATACCGGACAAAAAAAGATATCAGACACTGAATCCATTCAATACTTAAAAGCCATCGGTTATCATTTTGACAATAAAAATACAGACAAAGCCATCTTGGCCTTTCAACGCCATTTTTTGCCACAGAACCTTTCTGGCAAACCAGATGACTTAACAAAACAAAGAATTCAGTCTGTTCATGCATGTTTCTGTGAAAATCTATAAAAAACCCCTTGAAATTGCGGGCCAAGTCTTATATGTATAGTAAAGAATTTAAATTTAAGGTATTAAGACAATGAAAAAAGGCATTCACCCTGACTATCATGAAATTAAAGTTGTTATGACTGATGGAACAGAATACACAACACGTTCAACCCTTGGTAAACCTGGGGCAGTTCTAAAGCTTGAAGTTGATCCAAAGACACATCCTGCATGGACAGGTGTACATCGTCTTCTTGGAAGTGGTGGTCAATTAAGCAAATTCCAAAGCCGTTTCAAAGGCCTTGGTGGCAAACAATAGTTTTACTTGTTACAAGTCAAGAAGCCGGTTATACCGGCTTTTTTTGTATCTTTTTTCCACCCCTGTATCAACCGCCACTGACCTGAGGCCCCATTGACCCAGGGCGGTAGAGTCACCAGATATAACCTGCCTGCCGTTTAGATTATGACTGGATTCCGGATCAAGTCCGGAATGACGATACGTATAAAATCACCGGGGTATAATCATTTGTCATTAAGCTTATGATAGCCTCCCAACTTCGTCGCCCCGCACTTGATGCGGGGTCCAGGGCCATATTCACCGGATACAATTTTTGTCATTCTGGTGCTTGACACCAGAATCCAGAAGTCTACGGCAATCAAATTCTCTGTGATGAACACCGCTGTGGATTCCGGATCAAGTCCGGAATGACAATGAAGAGGGGCTGTCTTTACATAGAAATCGTCGCCCCGTGTATAGGTTCACAAATTCGTTGACTATTTTACCTCGTCGCCCCGCACTTGATGCGGGGTCCAGGGCCGTATTCACCGGATACAATTTTTGTCATTCTGGTGCTTGACACCAGAATCCAGAAGTCTACGGCAATCAAATTCTCTGTGATGAACACCGCTGTGGATTCCGGATCAAGTCCGGAATGACAAAGTGAGAGGAGGCAGTTGGTGTGTGGATCCCGGATCAAGTCCGGGATGACGAAGTAAAATAGGTCTCCAGAAATCGTACCATAATCCGGTAAACACCGCTGTGGATTCCGGATCAAGCCCGTGAATATTATAAAAAAGCAGCAGATCAGGGGAATAGTGAGGCCCAAATTGCCTATAATGTGCTTTCTTAGGTAGACCACTTTTAAATAGGTATATTTACTTTACCCTCTTGAATTATTATATGAAAACCTATAAAACTTATTTATTAGAAGTTCTAAAAGGAAAACAATGCAAACAGTATTAATCGTAATTTTATTAATCGTAACTTTGGCCATGATTGGCGTCATCTTATTGCAAAAAAGCGAGGGTGGAACAGGTCTTACAGGTGGTTCTGGAATGGGTGGCATGATGTCCAGCCGCGCAGCCGCCAACCTATTAACCCGAACAACAGGCATTCTTGCAGCAATATTCATGGTTTTGTGTTTAATCTTGGCCATTATGTCAGGGCGCACGATGGAGCCAAAGTCCATTTTTGACACAGATTCGGCTGCAAAAACAGAAACTGCAGAGCCAATGGAAAAAGACGACGCACCCATTAGTCAATAGTATTCTTTTGAAGTGCCCTTCTGTTTTTCTGTAAAGCTTAGGGGAACCAAGCAGAATTCATGTGTTGCCAACAGGTACATGATGCCGGATATATGCACCGTTGCAAATTCCCTGTTCACGTCAAAAGATGGTAATAAGGGAATGCTAAATCAATTAATGTAAAGAGGGCATAAATGAAACGCTACATTTTTGTAACCGGAGGCGTCTTATCCTCCCTTGGAAAAGGTATTGCAGCTGCGTCACTTGGGGTATTGCTTCAGGCCAGGGGATACAAGGTAAGGATACGCAAATTGGACCCTTATTTGAATTGCGACCCTGGAACGATGAGTCCCTATCAACATGGCGAAGTCTTTGTCACAGAAGATGGCGCCGAAACTGATCTTGATCTTGGTCATTATGAACGCTTCCTCCATCAAAACTGTTCTTCTTTTGACACAACAACAGCCGGAAAAATTTATTCCAATGTGATTGATAAGGAACGTAAGGGAGATTACCTGGGGGCCACTGTCCAAGTTATTCCCCATATCACAGACGAAATCAAAGAATACATTGCAAATGATGATTTTGATGTTGACTTTATGATTTGTGAAATTGGGGGAACAATTGGGGATATTGAAAGCCTTCCTTTTATTGAAGCCATCCGCCAGTTTGCCTATGCCGTTGGGCGGGAAAATACATTATTTATGCATCTTACCCTCCTTCCCTATCTTACAACGTCCGGGGAAATTAAAACAAAGCCAACGCAGCATTCTGTGAAAGAGCTTTTAAGTCATGGAATTCAGCCTGACATCCTGCTTTGCCGGGCATCAAAACTTATTACAGAGGACGAACGTAAAAAAATATCATTGTTCTGTAACCTTCCCCAAAAGAATGTTATCAGCGCCATTGACGTTAGTTCTATTTACAAAGTCCCAAGTAATTTACATGAACAAGGTCTTGATACTGTTGTCTGTAATCATTTTAATTTGAAATCTAAAAAGAACCCTGACCTTACCCCGTGGGCGTCATTTACAAAAAAATTAACGTCCCCAGAAGGCGAAGTTAATATCGCCATTATTGGAAAATACACATCTTTGCAAGATGCCTATAAATCATTGAATGAGGCCTTAATTCATGCAGGTGTCACCAATAATGTAAGGGTCAATTCTCGCTGGATTAATTCAGAGGAAATTACGGCGGCCAAAGCAGAAAGTATCTTTTCAAACATAGATGCGATTTTGGTTCCGGGTGGCTTTGGTTCCCGTGGTATTGACGGCAAAATTGAAGCCGTTCGTTATGCACGCGAACGCAAAATCCCTTATTTTGGTATTTGCTTGGGCATGCAAATTGGGGTAATCGAATATGCCAGAAACAAATGCGGCATTTCAGATGCGACATCGTCAGAATTTAACAGCAATGGCATCCCTGTCGTTGGCTTGATGACAGAATGGCATCATGCAGATGGCGTTGAAACCCGGGATACCCATTCAGATCTTGGGGGTAGCATGCGCCTTGGATCCCATGAATCCGTCTTGAAAAAAGATTCAAAAATTCACAATATCTATAAAACCATGACGATCGAAGAACGCCATCGCCATCGTTATGAAGTTAACCTAAATTATGTTAAAATCTTGGAAGACAAAGGGTTGATGTTTAGTGGTTTTTCGCCGGATGGAAATTTGCCTGAAACTGTTGAAATCGCGGATCATCCCTGGTTTGTTGGCGTACAATTTCACCCTGAATTTAAATCCAGGCCATTTGCCCCGCACCCTTTGTTTGTTTCTTTTATAGAGGCAGCCATGAAACAATCACGCTTAGTATAGGATAAGAATGAAACACATATCTTTAAATAACTTTAAAATTGGGAACGACCTGCCTTTAACAATTATTGCAGGTCCCTGTCAGATGGAAACCCGTGATCACACTATGATGATGGCAGAATCTCTGTCAAAGATATGCGAAAAACACGGCGTTAACTTTATTTACAAATCCTCTTTTGACAAAGCCAATCGTACCAGTATTTCTGGCAAGCGCGGTATTGGCATAGAAAATGCCCTTCCTATATTTGAAGAGGTCAAAAAAACTTTTGGATGTCCCGTCATAACAGATGTGCATTCCCCTGAACAATGTGCGCAAGTGGCAGATGTTATTGACGTTTTGCAGATACCTGCTTTTCTTTGTCGTCAAACTGACTTGTTGTTAGCCGCCGCAAAAACCGGTCGGGTCATCAATGTTAAAAAAGGGCAATTCCTTGCCCCGTGGGAAATGGAAAATGTGGCCAAAAAATTGCAAGCCGGCGGCAATGATAATGTGATGTTATGTGAACGCGGAACAACCTTTGGATATAACCGTTTGGTGGTTGATATGCGCAGTTTTTCTATTATGGCGCAAACTGGTTGCCCTGTTGTATTTGATGCAACACACTCTGTCATGGAACCGGGTGGCCAAGGAACGTCAAGCGGTGGCAACCGCGAACATGCCCCCATCCTTGCCCGTGCGGCTGTCAGCATCGGTGTTGCAGCTGTCTTTATGGAAACACACGAAGACCCTGACAATGCGCCAAGTGATGGCCCAAACATGATATATTTGAAAAACATGGATCGGGTTATTGGTGACTTGGTCCAAGTGGATAAATATGCCAAAGCCAACCCCTTAACAGTTTAGGAGCCCCCTTATGAGTCAGATTATTAATATCCACAGTCGCCAAATATTGGACAGTCGCGGAAACCCAACGTTAGAAGTTGAAGTCGAACTTGATTCTGGGGCAACTGGTTGGAGCGCTGTTCCTTCGGGGGCTTCTACTGGCAGTTTCGAAGCCTTTGAATTGCGTGATGGGGATAAAAAAAGTTTCCATGGAAAAAGTGTTAAGAAAGCCGTTGACCATATAAATGGCGAAATATTTGAAGCCCTTAAAGGATTTGATGCCCTTGACCAGGTTCATATTGACCAAACCTTATGTGAATTGGATGGTACGGATAATAAATCTCGCTTAGGCGCCAATGCATTATTAGGGACAAGTATTGCGGTTGCCCGTGCGGCAGCAGATGAAATGGGACTCCCCTTATACCGTTATTTGGCGGGGCCTTTTTCCCATATTATGCCTGTGCCGATGATTAATATTTTGAACGGTGGGGCGCATGCTGACAATAAATTAGACATCCAAGAATTCATGATTGTGCCTGTTGGTGCAGAATCTTTTTCTGAAGCCATACAGTATGGATACAATGTAATTCAACAATTAAAATTGTCCTTAAAAGCAAAAGGTCTGCAGACAAATGTTGGCGACGAAGGCGGCTTTGCCCCTGCCATCAACAGCACAAGGGAAGCCCTTGACCATATTATGAAAGCCATCGAAATGGCTGGGTTGCGCCCAGGAAAAGATGTGGCTTTGGCTTTGGATGTTGCGGCAACAGAATTTTATACCAATAACCTTTACATCATGGATGGGGAAAAACAAAAATTCACAGCTGAAAAATTGGTTGATTTTTACAAAAACCTAACGGATGCCTACCCAATTATTTCCATCGAAGACGGTATGGCTGAAGAAGACTGGGATGGATGGCAACACCTGACCGGTGCTTTGGGACATGAAATTCAATTGGTTGGGGATGATTTGTTTGTCACCAACCCAGAACGTCTGGAACGTGGGGTTGCCAGCGGGGTGGCAAACGCCATCCTTATTAAGCCAAACCAAATTGGGACCATTACAGAAACGGTCTACACTGTTCAAACAGCCCAACGTTATGGGTACAGCTGTGTTATGTCCCATCGTTCTGGTGAAACCGAAGATACGACTATTGCCGATATGGCGGTTGCCTTGGGAACAGGCCAAATTAAAACAGGGTCTTTGGCCCGAACAGATCGCGTGGCAAAATATAACCAGTTACTAAGAATCGAAGAAGAACTGAAACATGTGGCATATTACCCTGGCGGTGATATTTTCTTAAAAACATTTGATTAAGGCGTCATTATTTTTTCGTCCTGTGGCTTTGACTATAGGACGACAAGCTGAAAAGGATGACGATACCGGGAAAGGCATATTTCCGTAATACGGCACAGTTTAAGTTGTTTGATTTGCAACAAGCGTGCTATAAAAAAATATGGCTTTTACAAAAGAAAACAGACCCCACGTAATATACGGATTATTGTTCGTTTCTTTATTTGCGGCGGCTGCAACAATGATTGCAGACACCCCCCCGGCCTTGTCCTTGCATATCAGCCCCCTGGTTCTTGGGCTTGTAATTGGAATGTTTTATGCCAATGCCTTAAGTGGGCACTTGCCCAAAGAATGGGGCCTGGGCATTGCTTTTGCCAGCAGTCCATTATTAAAGTATGCCATTATTCTGTTTGGGTTTCGCCTGTCATTTCAAAACATTCTGGATGTTGGCGGCACTGGATTTTTAATAAGTTTATACATTATTTTTTCCACCCTTATTCTGGGATATGTTTTTGGACGCTTTGTCCTTAAAGTTGACCGTGAAACTGCCATCTTGACCGCAATTGGTAGTTCTATTTGTGGTGGTGCCGCAATTTTGGCCACAGAATCCTTTTTAAAATCACCCCCGCATAAAGCCGTTGCTGCCATAAGTTCCATCATTTTATTTGGCACCTTATCTATGTTTTTGTATCCTATTGCCTACCAATCTGGATGGCTTGACCTTACCCCTGATCAGATGGGGGCCTATATTGGGGGAACACTTTACGGTATTTCCCAGGTCGTCGGAACAGGCAAAGCCCTTTCAGAGGAAATTGCCCAAACTGCGATTATTGTAAAAATGATCCGCATTATGTTATTGGCACCTGTTTTAATAGGTATTGGTTTTATTTTCAAGAAACATGCCCCTCAGACTAAAGTGCCTATTCCTTGGTTTGCCTTTGGTTTTATTGGCGTAATTGGGTTTAATTCACTTAATATCCTTTCAACCTATATCGTTGAAATTATTAATTCTTTTACCAATTTCTTATTAACGATGTCGATTACTGCTTTGGGTATGGAAACCAGTTTACGAAAACTTCAAAACCTTGGTATGAAACCCTTTTTTCTGGGCTTGTTTTTATTCGCTTGGCTAATCTTAAGTGGCTACGTCCTTGTGAAATTTCTTTATTAAGAAGAAAATGCCAATATGTTGAGGTCAGAAACGGTGCACTGGCTGAGACATACAGGAATATCTGAAGATGTTAAAATCAGACCACGGGAACACGTGAGAAATGATGTCGGCCACAGTTCCAGTGCGATCACAGATCGCTACATAGATGTAGAACTGCAGGCTCGTGCCCAGTCGGCTAAACATAAATCTTTACGAGGATGATATTATGGATTTTATAAATATTTTGGATATAGAAACGTTACATTATTATGGAAGTAACCTTCTACAAATATTAAACGCTAACCTTCAAAATCTTATAGAAATAATAAACCAATCTAATACTTTTTGGGAATCTCAGATTTTTGGGGTTTTAATAGGTGCTATTATAGCTTGGGGTTCGCAATGGTATTTTGCTAATCGTAAAGAAAAACAAGAAAAGGAAAATGAAGAAAGAAGACAATGTAATGTATTAAAGGCTGCTATCGCTGCCTTAGAAGAAACGCGATACTCTGTTCTAATTTTTAAATCACAATTTTCTAAACCTTACGATAAAGAACTTCAAATTATTGAAGAAAAAACGAAAAATAAGAATGAAAGCACTATAATCAATGTATGGAAAGAAAAGACCCCCAAATCCTCTCAAACATTTTCCCCTATTTCATTCAACGGATTTTTGTATGGCAAAGAATTAGATTTTCTGAATTTAAAAAGAACACCATATTTAGTAGTTTTTCATAAACTTATAGCGGAGTTAAATACCATAAATCACTTAATTAAACAGAGAAATAAATTTACAGAATTTTATGTAAAAGAAATTTTTAGCGATGAAAAAGAAACAATACACCAAATAAAAATAGCTTATGGGCTTCACGAATCAGCAGCTAAAGGATTAGAAAATCTTACAGATTCAATTTTAGCTTTTATAGTGCTTTGCAAAGACTATATAGAAGAATATTCAAAAAGCTTTTTAACTAATTACAAGATACCAAATTTTACCTTAGAATTAGAAACTGAACTGAAAAATCTCATGCCCTCTTCCGATTATCATAAAAATTTAGATAATATGATTCAAAAAGCTATAAAAGAAGAATAATTTACTCTTCCAAACCTTTATCCACTAAGAATTACAGGTATCAAATGTCTTTTTTGGCTGGATTGGGCATAGAACCCCTATTAAGCGATCGTGTGACAAGCCCTTATTATAAAAAAAGCACCCGAAATGGATGCTTTTGTATTGGAAATTTTGGCAACTTTATATCATCGCCATGCCACCGTTCACGTGAATAGTTTGACCTGTAATATAGGCAGCTTCATCGGATGCCAAAAATGCCACAGCGGCGGCAATTTCTTGGGGGTTCCCCATACGGTGTGCCGGGATTCTGGATAAAATTGCCTCAGATTGCTTTTCATTTAAAGCTTCTGTCATGGCTGATTTAATGAATCCAGGGGCCACACAGTTTACAGTAATGCCACGAACGGATACTTCGGCAGCCAGGGATTTAGACATCCCTATCAGACCTGCTTTTGCAGCGCAATAGTTTGCTTGCCCAGGGTTTCCTGTCACGCCAACAATGGATGTAATATTAATCACCCGGCCAAAACGACTTTTCATCATAGGTTTTAAGCTGGCCCGACAAAGTTTAAAAATGGATTCCAAATTAACTTTCATAACTGTTTGAAAATCTTCGTCTTTCATACGCATCATCAACCCATCTTTGGTAATTCCTGCATTATTCACAAGAATATCCACATTTTCCATTTTCTCAATAGCCGCAGAAATAAGGTTCGCCACATCAGCATCATTTGATAAATCACAGACATGCGTAATAACACGATCACTGCCCAATTCTTTGGCCAATTCTTTTAATTTTTCTTCGCGACGTCCTGTGATGAAAACGGTTGCCCCTTGGGCATGCAAGGCCTTGGCAATTTCTTCGCCAATTCCGCCTGTGGCACCTGTTACAACTGCTTTTTTATTTGTTAAATTAAACATTTATGGCTCCTGATTCCTTGAAAACTGTTCTTAAATATAAACTGTTGCGTATATTACCATAACAAGTGTATTTTGCAAAAAGATGATTTAATTAAGAGAGATATTGAGATGAAAAGAATACTATATCTATACCTATGCCTATTTTTAACCCCTAACATAGAATGTTTTGCCGCTGCGGCTGAAGAAAGATCCGTTGGCCAGCGTAGCCTTATGGCCTGCGTATGTTCCTTTGTTTCATGTTGTGGCAAGCCAATTGAACAAGAAAGACCTGCCCCACGTACCGCAGCAGCAAGGGTCGAACCAATCCAAGTAACAGTAGACGCATCAGCAAGGGTCGCATCAGGACTTCCCGGCTCAACAAGAACATCCCTACATTTTACAGAAGATCTAATAAACCCTAAAACTTTGGAAAATGCTGTGGAATCATGGCGTCTTTGTCGTGCATTGAGATCAGGGGTTATAAGTCATTCAGAAAAAGCCCCCTCATTATCAGAGTTTTACAAGCGGGAACAGCGGGCAGAAGAGTTTATAAGAGGCCAAATTTCCAAGGGACTGAGTCAGGAAGATGAAAATTGGTTAAGAGATAAAATTATAGTATTTGGTAAAGATAGCGGACGCGCTATCTTCCCTGGCCTTTTTCACAATGAGGGATTATCATCCTAAATTTAGGGAACAAGCCAATAAAGTAATAGAATAATTGAAAATATACCTGGCCCCGTGTCAATCACGGGGTGAGGGGCATACCAGAAAAAAGTATTTTAATCTTTCCAAAAGGATGGCAGGAACAAGACATAAATGGTCAAAAGTTCAAGGCGGCCCATAATCATGCCAACCATAAGGCACCACTTAACCCCTTCTGAAAGAGTACT